>NZ_ASSD01000714.1 GCF_000520715.1 Paenibacillus zanthoxyli JH29 | reverse complement strand
CCCGCCCCTGCCATGCCAGCGGCTCGGCAAAGCTGCGCTGCAGGACCGCGTACACCGTATCCTCGCCGCCTTCCTGAATTTGGGCCAGCAGCCCGACCACGCTGCCTCTGCGGATAGCGATTTGTCCCGAGTCGGGTGCTTCTTCACCGCTTAGAAGGCGGAACAAGGTCGTTTTGCCACAGCCGTTGCGGCCGATGAGTCCGACCTTTTCGCCCTGGCGGACGGAAAATGAGACATCGCTCAGCACAAGCTGGGCGCCATGGTATTTTTGCACATTTTGACATTGAATAATCATAGGGATTCTCCTTTAACAGCTTCAGCGGTGTGAAAAACCGAAGAGCTTGTGATATCAAAGGAAACGCCCCTGCCATCTTACATGGAAGGACAACATAAAAAGACCGCAGGGAAACGTTCCCCGCAGCCTTGTTCGTCCGTGTCCGGTTTAAGGTTGACGGTCGGAAGGCAGGAAAGACATTTCTGGGTAGTCGGGCGTTATGATTTTGGCAAAAAAGGACAGACCTCTCCCGTTAACACCAAAAGCATGAACGATGCCCGCCATTGCGATAGGCAAACGGCCGACCATGTTACCCAGACCCTCATAATTCATCTTTCCTCACCTCCCTCTTAACAAAGTTACCTTCATATTAAATAAAAAATTTACAGTTAGCAAGCATAATTTTCCGGAAAAATCCAAGAGTGATCCGTTCACGTCTCCGATTAATTGCATACCCATCGTTATTCTTCGATATGAATGGGGTATGGGCGGCAAGATGCCCCATCTCGGCAATTAGAAGGAGGAAGGCACATGGCTTTTTTCGACGGTTTGCTCGGCAATGCGTCTCAGGTGGATCTTGGTGCGGCCCGCAAGGAATTCGGAAAAATTTTGGCTCCGGGGGAACAAATCGAACGGGCGTACCGGCTGATCCGCGACATGTTCATTTTTACGGATAAACGGCTCATACTGATCGACAAGCAGGGCGTGACCGGTAAAAAGATCGCATACCACTCTATCCCTTACAAAAGCATTACGCATTATTCCGTGGAGACGGCGGGACATTTCGATCTGGATGCGGAGCTGTATCTTTTCGTGTCGGGCAGCACGATGCCGCTTAAAAAAACGTTTAACAAGAGCGTGAATATTTACGAGGTGCAGGCGGTGCTGTCCCAGTATATTTTGAAGCCCTAACTAAAAAACGGCCGCGATATCCCTTTGCAGGGACGCAAACCGTTGTCGTGCCGTTATACCCAGTACCGGAGAATAAATCCTCCATAGATAAAAGCAACCAGAATGACGAGAGCAGGGTGGATCTTGCGCCGTTCCATCGCCCAAAAGGAGACCGCAGCGATAATCAGAGTCTGCCAGATGCCAATGGAGGCCAGCGGCCCTTTGCTCATCTGCCAGGTCAAAATAACCATCATAATTGCGATGACCGGCTGAACCAGAAGCGTCATGCCTTTGACAATCGAGGACTGCCGGTATTTCTGGAGCAGGCGGATCATAGCGATCAGGGCGGCGGCGGAAGGCAGCACGGTGGCCAAAAGCGCCAGAATGGCTCCAACCCAGCCGTAGATTTCAAAGCCGACATAAGCCGCTACTTTGGTGGCGATCGGTCCAGGGAGCGCGTTGCCCAACGCTAACATGTTGGTAAACTCAGAGTTACTCAGCCAATGGTAATGCGGTACAATTTCTGTATACATCAGCGGGATGGAGGAAGGACCGCCGCCATAACCCAGCAGATTGGCGATAAAAAAGCCTAAAATCAGATCTAGCCATTCCATCTAAGGCGTCCCTCCATTTCGTTCCTGTTTGCGGCGGAGACTGGCCACAGCCCGGTAATGCACCGTACCGTAAGCGAGAAACAGCACGATGACGATAGCCGGATGAACATGCAGCACTTGAAGCAGCAGCAGGGCTAGCAGCATAAAGGCGATGCCGGCTGCGATGCCTAGCCCCTTGACTGCTTTTTTCGCAAATTCATAAGCCATTACACCGAGCATGACGGCGATAACAGGCGAGACGGCGGCAATCATTCCCTTAACGACCTTGGAGCCTGCCAGGTAATTGACGGCGGACAGCAGCAGGATCATGGCAAGGACGCTGGGCAAAATATGCGCAACTACGGCAAAGAATGCTCCCAGGCCCCCTGCGCGTTTGTATCCTAAATAAGCGGCCATTTTGGTGGCAATCGGTCCGGGAAGTGCGTTGGCCAGCGCCAGCGTTTCTCCGAATTCTTCGTCGCTGATCCAGCCGTAGCGGATAACGGCATCGTGGCGGATCAGCGGGATGACCGAGGGGCCCCCGCCGTAGCCGAGAATTCCGGTGCGGACCATTGAGACTCCAAGCTCTATATAGTCTTTGTTCATTGGTTTCAAACCGTTTCCTCCTTATAATTGTGAAAAGTACATTATATACAAACCGTATGAATACCCCCATATTATATTTCTTTTTGCATCCTCCGAGTGATAACTTTGTGCATGGCTCACAAATCAGGCGTGCAGCATTAGCGTTCTGTACGCTTCCGGTTGACTTCAAGCAGCCGTGTAAGGTTAAATGACAATAATTCATTTGGCTAATGCCTTTTATGTCAGTTTTGCAAAACATAGGGTCTATGCTTACGATGCCAGTTTTGACGAAGATCATTCAGGAAGTTAGTTCATTACGCAAAACTTAAAGCCCATGCTTACGAAGCCAGTTTTGCTGAAGCCTATTCAAGAAGTAAATTCACTTAGCAAAACTTTTAGGAGGATCAAAATGATAAAACGACCGGTGACCGGCACGAAAACGATGGTAGTCAGCCCGCACCATTTGGCGTCCGCTGCGGGAGCGCGGATTCTGCAAAAGGGCGGCAACGCTTTTGACGCTGCGGTGGCTGTCAGTTCGGCGCTTGCGGTCGTCTACCCGCATATGACGGGCCTTGGAGGCGATGCGTTCTGGCTGGCTTACAGCGCCGATGAAGGCCGCGTCCAGGCCTACAACGGCAGCGGCCGCTCGGGCTACGGGGTGCACCGGGGCCGCTACGCCGGAGAGGCCGCGATCCCGCGAAGAGGTGTACGCAGCGCGATAACGGTGCCCGGCATGGTAGACAGCTGGGATGCGATCCTGAGCCGGTACGGCCGCCTTCCGCTGGCGGAGGTGCTGGAGGCCGCATTCGATTACGCGGCCGGAGGCTTTCCGCTGTCGCCGGACCAGCACGGCAACACGATACATGCCGGTGCAGCGCTGTCTCCCGAAGCGGCGGCCATCTATATGCCGGGCGGACGGGTTCCAAGGCCCGGGGAGAAGTTCGTACAGAAGGAATTAGCCCGCACGCTGTCTATTCTGGCTGCCGGGGGGCGTGACGCCTTCTATAAAGGGGAAATCGCCAAGGCCATCTGCGACGGTATGGCAGAGGCTGGCGGATATTTGATCCGCGAGGATTTTGCCGATCACCGGGGCAACTGGTGCGATCCGATCTCATCGGATTATCACGGGTATACCATCTACCAGGCTCCGCCTAATTCGCAGGGATTCGCCGGGCTGATGGCGCTGAATATATTGGAGCGCTTTAACTTCGCTGGAATTCCGCATGGTTCTTATGAATATTATCATCTGCTTGTTGAGGCGATAAAGGCCAGCTTCCGCGACCGCGACGCCGTGCTCACCGATCCGGAATTCAATGAGATTCCGCTGGGCCGCCTGCTGGATAAGACTTACGCCGCAGAGCTTGCCGTGTCCATTTCGCCCAGCCGGGCGGCCGATCTGGCGAGTGAGCCGACCGGCCGGGACACAGCCTACGCGGCGGTTGTGGATGCTGAAGGCAATGCGGTTTCCTTCATTCAAAGCCTGTACTTCGAATTCGGGTCGGGAGCCGCTCCGGGCGGCGCCGGTGTTCTGCTTCAGAACCGGGGCTCCTTCTTTTCACTGGACT
>NZ_ASSD01000713.1 GCF_000520715.1 Paenibacillus zanthoxyli JH29 | reverse complement strand
CTCGGCTGGGGATGGCTCCGCCAAGCCCAAGCCCCGTCTGCGCGCGGCGGAGCAGACGTCGTCCCTTCAGCGCCAGCGCGGGCCGAAGCCCGCTCCGGATGATGTCTCCGCGCTCATTCCCTCCAAGCAGGGAATGATTCTAATGCGGGGGCACAGCGACAAGGGGCGGCGCTGGCATCAGGAGATCGATCTCGATCTCGCCGTTACGCTGGTTCGGGAGCAGGCCGCCGTGGTAGTCAACAGGCGGACGATCCGCCGGCTGTACAGCAACAAGGACTTTCGCCGGTATATTTTGACCCGGGACAACTATACATGCCATTTCTGCGGCCTGTACGGGGATACGATCGACCACCTGCTGCCCCGCGCCAAAGGCGGACATACCACGCCGGTAAACTGCGTCTGCGCCTGTAATCTGTGCAACCAGGCCAAGGCGGACCAGTACGCGGATGAATTTATGGGTAATACATGAACATCTGTAAATTTACGAAACGCCCCGTCCGACA
>NZ_ASSD01000712.1 GCF_000520715.1 Paenibacillus zanthoxyli JH29 | reverse complement strand
CAACCTATGTGCTTATCGAAAGTAACGGTACGTGCTGGTAAGAAACCCCTGCTTCTTAACGAGGTGTAAGCAGGGGAGGTTCATTGACTCAGCGATTTCCTGAATCGAAAGGTCAAGGCGCCAATAATTATTGTGAACAAAAAGTAAAAATAATTCACAGTACTTTTTCGGCTCAATCTAAAAATTAGCGGTTGAACTTTTCAACCAGACAAACGGTGGCGATTGCATTCGATTAATATGCCAGCTTTATAACACTTGCGATTGCGTGTAAAATAGTGCCGGCGTTGATAAGCCTTAATCCGATTGTGCCGTCCTTCGACGGTTGCGTTGGTCCAG
>NZ_ASSD01000711.1 GCF_000520715.1 Paenibacillus zanthoxyli JH29 | reverse complement strand
CGTTAGTCATAATGAACGAGGCGGCCCCAATCGCTTAACGTAGGTTGCAATTGGTAACAATGTGTAGTGCATTCTACTAAAACCAAATGCAGAGCTACATTCGAAAGGAGCCGCTACTATGAAGGATTTCACAAAATTTGTTGGTTTAGACGTATCAAAAGATTCAATTTCTGTTGCAGTCGCAGACACAGGACGTGGTGAACCACGCTTTCTCGGAAACATTCCGCACACTCCCGAAGCTATTCGCAAGTTCATGAAAAAAATAGGTACTCCTGAGCAGTTGCATGTATGCTATGAAGCAGGACCAACAGGGTATGGTCTTTTCAGGTTTCTTATCTCTCTTGGAATTGACTGTGTTGTTGTAGCACCAACACTTATTCCTAGGCGTACAGGAGATCGGATTAAAACGGATCGAAGAGATTCATTAAGACTTGCACAACTACTTCGAGCAGGCGAACTTACACCTGTGTGGACTCCCGATGAAGACCATGAAGCATTGAGAGATTTAGTTCGTGCAAGGCATGATGCTAAGGAAGACTTGCAACGAGCTCGCCTTCGCCTTGTCCAATTTTTGCTTCGGCATGACCTGCGTCCCCAAAAAGGAACACGCAATTGGTCGGTCAAACATCGTGAATGGTTAGACAGTCTTCGTTTTGAAAAATCATCATTACAGATTGTTTTTCAAGAGTATCTTCATGCCATTGATGAAGTGACCGACCGGATGAAGCGCATTGAAGCTGAAATTCATGTCCAAGCCATGAGCAGTGTTCACGCCCCGGTCATCCAGGCTCTTCAAACCATGCGCGGGGTTGCAGAAGTAACTGCGACCACACTGGTAGCCGAAATAGGACAGTTCTCTCGTTTCTCGAGCCCCAGGCAATTAATGTCTTACGCTGGACTTGTTCCTAAAGAATATTCAAGTGGGGCTACCAGGTGGCAAGGGTCCATCACCAAGGTAGGGAATGCTCACATTCGTCATGTCATCGTAGAATCAGCGTGGGCTTATCGCCATTCCCCCTCTTTAAAGGGGAAACTCTGTGCTCGTCAGGAAGGACAAGATCCTGAAGCTAAGCGCATTGCCTGGAAAGCTCAGCATCGTCTGCACCAGAAATATCATCAAATAACTTCTCGAGGGAATGCCGGAAAGAAGGCAGCCGTAGCTGTTGCCAGGGAACTCATCGGGTTCATCTGGGCAATTGGTTGTGAAATTGAAAAAAAGCACTCCGAAGCTGGTTTGGTTGCTTAGTGTTCATAAGAAACCCAATATGGTTTTAAAGGGAAGAATT
>NZ_ASSD01000710.1 GCF_000520715.1 Paenibacillus zanthoxyli JH29 | reverse complement strand
CTATCCCTATGGCATGCCCAAATCGGTCCTTGATCAACTGATCGCCGGAACTTATACCGACCGTCCGCAGATGGTTGCCTCTTTTGGAGAGATGTTTTTTGCCAAGCCGGTGTCACCCGCCTTTCGCGATTGGTTCCAATCGATGAACCTAACTGCCTCAAATCACGGAACCGTAGGTGGCGCACTGATGCTGCGGGACGAGGATTTACGCGCCGATCTTCCCCGGATTCAGGTGCCCACCACAATCTTCCACGGTCTTCTCGACCAGATTTGTCCTTACGATTTGGCCCGGCTGATGCATCAGGGGATTCGGGGCTCGCAGCTGCTGACCTTTGAACACAGCGGGCATGCCGTATTCTATGACGAGCTGGAGCTGTTCAATCAGCGGCTGCTCCAAGTTCTGGGGGGAAGATAGCCGGCTTTCTCCTGAGATGGTATAGTGTAGGTTGGCAAAAATGGAATTCGAACGTTAGGTGAAGGTGACACTCATTATGGACAAACTGCTGTTTCATCCGGTTCCGAAGGGAGCCTCCGGG
>NZ_ASSD01000709.1 GCF_000520715.1 Paenibacillus zanthoxyli JH29 | reverse complement strand
CGACATCCCGGCAAGCCTTATCGGCTCCTTCAAGTCGACGGTCTCGTCGCTGTACAGCGAGACGAGCGGAACCTCCGAGGTCCCTGCAAGCCAGCGGTTCTCGCCGCTTAGCTCATAAGTCTGATCCTCTCCGCCCGGGAAGAATCCGGTCCGCACCAGCGTCTCGGGGCGGACGATTGCGGGCACGTCCATGACCGTAAACCCTCTGGCGGTCAGCACATCAAGCGCGAGCCGCTGCACGGCGAGATGCAGATACAGCCCGGTTCCCTTGAGCGTATAGCTGCGCGGTCCGCCCGCCTTCACGCCGCGCGGAATGTCGATGATGTCATGCAGCTCGCCGAGCTCGACATGATCCCGGACCGCGAAGCCGAACGCGGGCGGCTCCCCGCAGCGCCGGACCTCCATGTTGTCCTTGTCGCTCTCGCCGATAGGCGTATCCTGCGATACGGGATTCGGCGCCCGCAGCATCAGCTCCCGGCATTGGGTCTCCGCTTCAGCGAGCCGCGCTTCCACCTCAGTCAGACGGCCGCCCAGTTCCCTGACCTGAGCTTTAACCGTTTCGCCCTCCGCAGGATTTCCCTGCCGGAGCAGCGCCTCAACTTCCTTGGTAAGCGCATTGCGCCGCGCCCGCAGCTCTTCGGTCTCTAGGCGCAGACCGCGACGCCGGTCGTCCCATTCCAGCAGCTCATCAAGCGGGAAGTCCACCTTTTTCCACTTGGCCGTCTGTCTGACAAGCTCCGCGTTCTCCCTGATCCAAACCATGTCCAGCATAACCGTTCGCTCCTTTTTGTGAAAAAATACAAAAAACGCCCTCATCCATGGGACGAGGAGCGTCAGCTCGCGGTGCCACCCAGGTTGACCGAATCCGGCCTGAAACGGCGGTATTCGATCCTCTTTGGCCTTCGCGGTAACGGGCGAAACCCGGTAAACTTAGAGAGCGGTCTTGATGCCGCCCCGGTCGCAAACGCCTCACGGTTGGATGCCGGTCATTGGCCTGATCGGGATGTGATGTTGCCGTTTAGTATAGCGCAGGAAAATGCTAATGGCAAGGCGGAGGAGCGGAAGTATTGGATTCCCATGTTCAATCTGGCGCGTTAGGACATGGTTGTTTGGACCGTCCGTCTGGCTGGCAAAACAGCTCAAGTGCAGTTTTTTTCAACAAAAGCGTCGGTTATCATGAAGTTCCTGAGATTATGCAGGAATTTCAACTGTGCGGAATGAATTTGAGGTTAAACAAGCCCCAAAAATGCACATTTACAGGCGCGTTACCTGTGGCTGCTTCAAATGGAAAAAAAGATGCACTATTTCAGGTATTTCTGCCCTATCCTGCTCACCGACGTCTCATTGAAGTTCGTATCGCATGGGTAGGTTTGCCCGCCGCTCCGGTTAAAGCCGTAAACCTTTCTTGCTTGCGAAGCACTATTCCAGAAGAGGGTTTGCCGAATTCGAACAGCTGTGCGGTAATTGATGCTTAAAGGAGCCTCTCGCTAGGATCTCATTATTTGCCGGCGCTTTCCATGCTTTAGAGCTCGTCCGCGTTGACATGGGCAGGCTCCCTTTGTTACGATAATTTAAATTTAAGTTATTGTCGGATTTGCGGAGTCTCTGCTCCCTGACTGACAGAAGAGGTGAAAAGTGGCTAAGATTGTGGTGATTAATGGAACGCCGTCGCTTGTATCGCGCATCAATGCGGTGATCGAGTATGCAGAGCATGCGCTTGGCGGCAAAGGATTTGAGGTCGAGCGGATCAATGTGGCGGAGCTGCCGCCGGAAGATCTGATTCTTACGAAATTCGAGAGCGAAGCGATTGTCAAAGCGAACGGCCTCGTGGCCGAAGCGGACGCTCTGATCGTTGTAAGTCCGGTATACAAGGCATCCTATACGGGGGTTCTCAAGACGTTTCTTGATCTGATTCCCCAAAAAGGGCTTGCCGGAAAAATCGTGCTCCCGCTCTTTATGGGCGGCAGTCTAGCGCATCTGCTCACGATTGATTACGCGCTGAAGCCGGTATTGTCCGTGCTGGGCGCGCGCCATATCCTTGGCGGTGTGTACGCGGTGGACTCCCAGGTCGTGCGTAATGATGCCGGAGCGGTGGAGATTGTCGAAGAACTGAAGCTGCGGCTGGATAATGCGCTCGGTGAGTTCGCGGAAGAGACGGAGCTGAAGGCCGACCGCAAGGCGCGGGACTAGCCGATTCGGATAGACGAACTCCGGGATGAAGGACTCGCAGGTTGAGAAAAAAGAATCGTGCAGTATGAAAAAGGCAGCCTATCCTCAACCGAGGACAGGCTGCTTTTGCTCTTTCAGCCTGAGCCGTAATTTAGCAGGAATAGTACATCTCAGCCGGTACAGGTCATGTCGTGCGGGCGTTTAAAGGCATTTCCACCGTAGCGCATACCACGGCATCCGGCACTCAGGAGGTCTCTGCCGCGGCTGAGGAGCAACTGGCTTCGATGGAAGAGATGTCCTCCTCCTTTCATGCCGTAACCCATATGGCGGAAGGGATGCAGGAGCTTGTAAGCCGTTTTCGGGTGTAGAAACCCTTATTTCCCGCCGCCCTGTGATCAAAAGATGCTTGCAGTATCAGCAAACGAATCCATCCTCCACTTTAAGCGGGAATGGATTCGTTTTTGGGTTTGAGGCGTTTTGCGGCTGCTGAGTTTTAGTCCAAGGGTTCCGTTTTTTGTCTTGTTCCGGTATCGGCGGCTCTTTGTACCGCGTCGATCAATGTATGGACAGCCAGTGCCGTATGGAAATCGGGGGCCAGCCGGGTGTTCCCCTCCAGATCACTGTAAATCAGCCTGTACAGCCCGGCCAGATTGAACGCCGGACCGGCTGTCAGGCCCGAAGGCTGCAAAGTATACTGCGGCGGAATGGACAGTTCGCCGAAGGCTTTGTTGCCCGGCTGCGCTCCCTTCAGCGTGAAAGAGTCGATCTGAAACATGAAGTTCTCGTTTGATTGCAGGACCATATCGCCTTCCGTCCCATTTATTTCAATCGAAAGATTTCCGATGTGGGTATTGCGGATATGGGTATTCATAATCGCTCCGTCCGCCAATTTGCCGGTGATGACCACATGGTCTGGCGATGTGGATTGAACGATCTCGCCTGTTTCCATAATGGGTATCCGGTCCGCTTGCGTCTCTAGAACGGACGATACTTCCGAGAAGGGGCCCAGCAGATATGTTATTCCATCCAGCAAATGCCCGGCGGCTATGGTTAGATGGTTCGCTCCGTTTGTTTTGTCCAGCAAATAGACCCGGGATTGAGGGATCCGCTTTGACCGTGAAGGGAAGAGGGGCAGCGCGTAATTGCAGTGTACGGCCCGGACTTCCCCGATGTATCCGTCTGCGATCAAGTCTTTCAGGTAGCGGACAGCCGGGTTGGCCCAGGACTGCAGTCCGGCAAAATGACGAACCCCTTTTTCTTCGGATGCATGGAGCAGGTGAGCCGCCTCAGCGGACGATCGTCCGAGCGGAAACTCGCAAAAGACTGATTTTCCGGCCTGAAGCGCGGTTTGTACCAGCTTCTCATGTTCGGGTACTTTAACCGCAATGGTAACCAGATCGACATCCGGATGGATAGCCAGCTCATATGGATCGCTAAAAGCATGGGGTATGCCAAAACGCTTCGCTGTTTCATCAGCGCTGTCTTGACGGGTGGTGCAGACGGCGGCTGCCTGAAATTCAGGAAGCGCGAGCAATGCCGGAAGGTGGGCAAGCCCGCCCCAGGAACCGTTCATATTCGCACCAATGACACCGACTCCCCGTTTGTTTATTTTCATAGCACCCAACTCCTTGTGAATGAAATGTTTGTTAGGATAAAATGCGGCTATAAAGTTACAATAATACAAGGACTGAGTTAATGTAAGTAGGAACCTTTTTGTTCCCGGGCGGGAATACCCAGCATTTTTGACGGTCTTATCAAGAGGCAAGTCACCGAGTCCGCGCCTCCGATCGCCCATTATGAACTGACCCCAATCGGGGAGTCGGTGCTTCCGCATATGATCCAGATGAAGGAGTGGGTGGGTGAGTATTATTCGCGGATCGAAGAGTCCAGGCGGGAGTATGACGGGAAACATATACGGGTATAGGCCTTAAGGAGGCGCCTGGTAGCAAGAGGAGCGTTTCATTAAAAAATTTGGACCCTGACAGCGGTTGTCAGGGTCCTTTTTTTCAAAATCGAAGTCTATATATGCCGAGGGCATTTCCGCTTACAAATCGTCAAATCCGTTGTCGTCGCCCACCTTGCCGTAGTTGCGGGACTTGGCTTCGAAGAAGTCGGTCTTCGTGGCGTTCAGCGCCTCATCGGAAAACGGCTTGATCCACGGCATGCAGTTCACATCCACACCCGGGTACGCTTTGTCCAACCCCATCAGGGTGAGGCGCTTGTTGGCGATATATTTGATGTAGTCGCTCAGCTCGAGAAGGTCGATACCGCGTACCTCTTGCAGCGTATAATGCGCCCAGTTCGTCTCAAGGGCAACGGCCCGGTCGATGGTCCGGTACACATAGTCCATATTTTCCTTGGTGTTCAGCTCCGGGAAGTCCTCAAGCAGCTGCTTGAACACTTCGGCGAAGAAGTAGCAGTGCTGGTTCTCGTCACGCTGGATGTAGGAGATCATCTGACTGGTCGCCATCATTTTCTGGTCGCGGGCCAGGTTGTAGAAGAAGGCGAACGTGCTGTAGAAGAAAATTCCCTCCAGAATCAAATCGGCCACCAGCGCCTGGAAAAAGCTCTGCCGCGACGGGTTATCGCGGAACTCCTGGTAAATCTCCGAAATGAACTGGTTGCGTTCCAAGAGAACGGGATCATGCTTCCAGTATTCAAAAATTTCCTTCTGCTCCCGCTCGGAAACAATGGAGGAGAGGACGTAGGAATACGACTGGTTATGCACGACCTCCTGCTGGCCGATAATCGCCGATATCGCCTCCAGGGAAGAGTCGGTAAAATACCGCTTCACGTCGCTGACGAACATCGTCTGCATCGAATCGAGCACGGCGAGCAGGGAGATGTTGATCTTGAACACGCGCTGCTCTTCCGCATCCAAGAGCGGAAACTGCTGGGCGTCCTTGGACATCGGAATTTCATCGGCGATCCAGTGGTTCAGCAGCAGCACCTTGTACAGCTTGTACATGTGCGGCATGCGGATGTCGTTCCAGTTCAGAATGCCGGAGCATTCGCCTTCGATAATGCGGGTGGATTGGTTGGGGGCTTCGGTGTTGAATATTTTTTGCAGCTGCATGGCTGGTCACTCCTTAATTGCGTTTATCTTCTGCGAAGCTGAAAATGGCCGCTCACAGAGTGGGCTGAATGCCCGGCACGGATTTTTCGCACCTGCAGGGAATGCTTGAGCTTCCGATCGCTGTTATCCTCTGATTTCTTGACTGAATCACCCGGCGGGTGAAATCCGAGGATAAAGGCGACCGCTGGAGCTTCTCCGGCTTCAAGCTTCCCCTCCGGTGCTCGTTGCCAAGCTTTAGTTAAACGGTATGCTGAATTTTCAGCTTGCGCAGGACTCGCATTCTTCAATGGTCAGCGCGCGGCTGCGGACATAATAGGTTGATTTAAGGCCGCCCTTCCAGGCGTTCAGGTGCAGGTCCAGGAACTCGGTCGCCTTGATGTCCGGGCGCACGTACAGGTTGAAGCTTTGTCCCTGGTCGACATGGCGCTGGCGGGCCGAAGCCATGCGAATCGACCAGTTCTGGTCGATCAGGAACGCCGTCTTGTAGTACCAGATCGTCTTCTCGGACAGATCGGGCGCTGGGTTGGCGATTTTGTATGTCGTCTTCTCCTCGTAGGAGAGAAGGTCATAGAGCGGGTCGATGCTGGCCGTCGAACCGGCGATGATCGACGTTGAGCCGTTCGGCGCGATCGCGAACATCCAGGCGTTGCGGACGCCGTCTCTTGCGACCTCTTCCTTCAGAGCGCGCCACTGCTCGGCCGTGACGAATTTTCCTTCGCGCTCGCCGCTGGTGTAGCTGCGTAGTTCAAAATACGCGCCCGTCTCCCAGTCGGAGCCTGCAAACTTCGGATAGCGGCCCTTCTCGCGGGCCAGCTCCATGCTGGAGCGGATGAGCAGATAGTTAATGTGCTCATACAGATGATCGTTATATTCTACGGCTTCCTCGGATTCCCAGCGGATGCCTTCCAGCGCAAGTAAGTGATGCAGGCCGAAGGTGCCGAGGCCGACGGCGCGGTACTGGCTGTTCGTATACTGCGCCTGGAGTACCTCGATATTGTTAATGTCGATGACATTGTCCAGCATGCGAACCTGAATCGGAATAAGGCGTTCCAGCACCCCGGCTGGAACCGCGCGGGCGAGATGGATCGAGTTCAGGTTGCAGACGACGAAGTCGCCGGGGATTTTGGAGATGACGATCCGGGTCTGGCCGTCCTTCGTCACAAGCTCCTCCTGCTCAACTACAGTCGCGGATTGATTCTGCATAATTTCCGTGCAGAGGTTGGAGGAGAACACCATGCCTTTGTGACGGTTCGGATTGGCCCGGTTGACCGTGTCCCGGTAGAACATGTACGGCGTTCCGGTCTCTAGCTGCGATTTCATGATCCGCTTCATAATGTCGATGGCCGGAACAGTGATGCGGGTCAGCTCCGGGTGGGCGGACGCTTCGGCATATTTCTCGCGGAAGGTCCCTTGCCCGAACTCATCGTCATAGAAGTCTTCCAGGCCAAGGGCGCGGCCGTTCGCATCCTTCCAGCCCATGACCTTCTTCACTTCATGCGGGCAGAAGAGATTCCACTGTCCCCGCGCTTCCACAGCTTCCATGAACAGGTCGGGCAGGCAGACGCCGTGGAAGACGTCATGGGCGCGCATGCGCTCGTCGCCGTTGTTCAGTTTAAGATCCAAGAAGGCGAGAATATCCTTGTGGAAGACGTCGAGATAGACGGCGATCGCGCCCTTGCGGGTGCCGAGTTGGTCTACGCTGACGGCGGTGTTATTCAGCTGGCGAATCCAGGGGATGACGCCGGAGCTTGTGTTCTTGTGGCCGCGGATGTCAGAGCCGCGGGCGCGCACCTTGCCAAGGTAGACGCCGATACCGCCGCCCATTTTGCTGAGACGGGCCACGTCCGTATTGGAATCGAAGATGCCCTCCAGCGAGTCGTCGACGGTGTCGATGAAGCAGCTGGACAGCTGGCCCGCGACTTTTTTGCCCGCGTTGGACATCGTCGGGGTGGCGGCGGTCATATAGATGTTGCTCATCGCCCAGTAGGCTTCCTTCGCCAGCGCCAGACGTTTCTCCGCAGGCTCCTGATGCATCAGGTACATGGCGATGATCATGTAGCGCTCCTGCGGAAGCTCCATAACGCGCCCGTCGAAGTCACGGGCCAGGTAGCGGTCGGACAGCGTGAGCAGCCCGATGTAATCGAACAGCAGGTCGCGGGAAGGGTCAATGCAGGCTCCCAGCTCTTCGATCTGCTCTTTCGTGTAGGCGGTCAGCAGTTCCTCGCGGTACACGCCTTTTTTGACGAGACCTTCAATCAGCGGATACAGCGCGCCGTACGGCTCGTCCGGGTAGGCTTTGTAGCGGCGGTTGACCGCCGCCTTTTTATAGAGGGAGGTCAGTAGGGAGCGGGCGGCGGCGAATTTCCAGTCCGGTTCTTCCTTGGTTACCAGTTCCAGTGCGCTCATCGTAAAAGCGCTGCTGATCTCCTCGCCGCTGACCTCGTCGCGCCGCAGCTTGGCATTCACACCGCGCAGCAGCGTCTCTTTATTCAGGTTATCCAGTCCGTTTAAGACTCGGTCGGCATAAACGGAAAGACGCATTTCATCAAAGGCAAGCTGGCGGTTGTCGGGTTTCACTACGAGTTGGGGCATTCGGATCGCTTCCTTTCACGGTGTAAAATTTTTATGGGATGAAGATTACAGGGCATGAATGAATAAGAGGCATAAGTAAGCAGGAATGCGGCCTTCCTACGGATAGCCACAGCGTGTACATTTAATTTTGAATATCAAAAATTGATATATTTAAGCGCATAGTGGAGCCCGGTCCAGGCTTATTAACGGGAATTTCTCCCGTTTATAAGCCCTTGAACGAGCGTGATATTGAGCTGAACGGGAAATCCTCCCTCATAATTTGCCGTTTGCGCCCAAATGGAGAGAAAACAGGCAAATAAGCTGGAGAATTTCCGTCTAATAACTTTAAGTCATCTATATGATAAAAATAGACGGGAGAAATTCCCGCATATCTCACTATAGAAAGGTCTATACAGGGCTCCGGCTCAATTTGTGCCTCGGCCCATTCGCTTGCCCTGGTTCAACTTCGCGACTAACCCGCCGGGAGTCTCGCATGGCCGCTTCC
>NZ_ASSD01000708.1 GCF_000520715.1 Paenibacillus zanthoxyli JH29 | reverse complement strand
GATCGCGGACACGATTGGTCGTGTCGCTCCTAAGGTTACGCCTCAGACGGCGCAGCGAATCGCCCGTAACGGGCTGGCTGAAACTATCGCTGGGCCATTGCAAGGCGTAGCTGGAGGTCTGGCTAATCAGCAAGACAGTGACAGGGAGATTGTTTCAAATGCGCTTCTCGGTCTTGCTGGAGGTGCAGTCCTAGGCTTTGGTGGCGCGGCAGCTGGAGCTGGTCTACGAAATCTCTTCCGGGCGAATGGAATTCCGGAAAGTGAAGTGTCCGAACTGCTTGCACTGCCTGAAGGGCGGGGAACAGCACGGCAATCTGCGGCAGCTGGTAGATCTAATTTGGCAGCTGGAACCGAACCTATCGCCAATCCATACGCTTTCGAGCTTCCAGAAGCGACAGACGGAACCCGGCGGGCAGCGGGGAACGCGGCATCAGGTCGTCAAGGCATACGGGAGATTGATAGCACGCTGAACGAATTGAATACACGATACGAGCAGGCTATCATCGACGAATATAAGCTGCTGAAGCAACAGCGGGATACCCGGGGTGGCGTGCAACAGGGTCAACTTCAGCGGAATGCAGCAGGAGAGGTTGTCGGCCGGACTGGGCGCATATCGAACAATCCTCTTTGGTACCAAGAATTTTATGCCGAAAACGCCCGCGTTCCTACCAACAAGGACCTATATGAATTGGCGCGGCAACGGGTGGATACCGGCTTTGTGGACGAGACTGGACGGGTTACCTCTTGGCGTGAACAGAACAGATATGATGAACAACTTGCGGGTTATCAGGCTGCCAGGGATAACCTAGCGCAGAGCGTACGGGAAATTGACCCTGCGATTAACTTCACTGACGCTCCTCTTGCGACGCAGCGTCTGAAGGATCTGCGGCAAACTGGGCAGCGCAGTCGGCAGCAGCAGTTACCTGAACCATCCGACGTAACCATACCTTCACCGACACAGGTGGATAACGTCTCTATGACGGCACGGGAAAGGGATATCAATGCCCGTGTATCATCCGGTGGGCAGCCTACACAGGACGATATCGACTATCTGCTTCAGCTCGGGGATACTCGCGCAGGAGCTGGACGAAACGCGGCGGAGACTCCGATTATTCAGCCGGAGACGCCAATGCCTGCGGGCGAGCCTATCCTGCGACCCGGGCAGTTCGATGAGCAGAGCGGAATTGGTATTTCTGCCTTTGGCAGATCTGAGCCATACGACTCCTTGAAGACGGATACTAGGTCACAGCTTGTTACTCGGCAGCAGCGAGATTCAGCAGGCTTGACCGGGCTCAGCGATCGCGCCTATACCGCTTTAGTAGATGACCTTCACACCCTTAATCAGCAGGATAAGATTCTGGAGAATATCCTAGATCGTCCACTATCGGCCAGCGAGCGCACCCATACGCTAGGTTTGGCTTCACGCGGAGCAGATGTCGTTTCCAAGAGAATCATTACCGACGGTTTAGTCGATTCTAGGGGCCAGGTTGTTGGCGAGTCGTTCAAGGACGTATTATCGCCGCTGAAGTCGCTCATGCGCAAGAATAAGCGTATCTATGTTGACTTCGAGGATTATCTGCTTAACAAGCATGCCATTACGCGAGCAGAGCGTGGTGAAAAGGTATTCCGGGACGAACTAGCTTGGACTCCTGATTACGGTGCGCAGAAAGTTGCAGAGTATGAGCAGATGTTTCCGGAATTCAAGGAGGCAGCGGATAAGTTCTATGCCTTTAACCAGCAAATGGTGAAGTCATGGCTGGTCGATACCGGTATCATTACGCAAGAGACGGCTGACGCCTGGCTTGCGCAGAATCCGTTCTACGTTCCGAATAAGCGTCAATTCACGAAACTGGAGAAGACCGGCAAGGGGTACGGTGGCGGGAAACGCGGCTTTGGAAATCAATCGAATCCGGTAAAGGGCTACCAGAAAGGCGGTTCACAGCGGAAGATCATCAGCCCCATCGAGGCGACCATTGAGAACGTAGACGCCTACGTCAAAGCGGCCAAGCGGAACGGCGTTATGCAGCAGTATGTCAGGAATATTGAGCGGGCGCCGGAAGCCTTTGAAAACTGGGCAGAGATCGTCAAGCAGCCAGAGCGACCAGCAGATATTACGAAGATGCTGCTGACTGATGATATGGAAGCAGACGGCATAGATCAATTAATCAGCCGATTCAGTGATGACTTTGACAAAGCCATGCAACAGACTAAGCTGGACAAGGACAATATCGTACGGGCTATGGTAGATGGTCAGCCGGTTCAAGTGAAGATTAAAGATCCGCAGCTTCTTGCGGCAGTGACGGCACTTGGGCCACAGAAGAGCGGATTCTTACTCAATCTAGTAGGCAAGCTGACCAATAACATGAAGCTTTTGACGACGGGCAATAACCCAGTGTTCTCTTTAACCCGAAATTTGTTTCGCGATATTCCGCAGGCTTATGTCGCGTCCCGGACGAGTGATAACCCAATTGCCTTTGCAGCGGATCTGATCAGCGCGGCCATGGATATCGGCATGAAACGTGGGGCGTACAGTGATTTCCTGAACATCGGCGGCGGCCATGCGTCCTCGGTAGCTGCCGACCGTAATCTGTTAGGGCAAAGCAAACGGGCGGTACTGCCTCAATCCGGGCTACAACGAGTGCACTATGGCATTAAGGACAATTACGAGAATTTTTTGAATGCTGTTGAAATCGCTCCAAGGCTAGCAGAATTTAAGCGTGTCCAGAAACAGGGGGGCGATATGCAGGCGGCACTTGCGGCAGCGCAGGACCTGACTGTCAACTTCAAACGACGCGGGTCGCTGTCGGGGGAAGTTGACAAGGTATTCCCGTATTTCAACGCAGCACTTCAGGGTCTAGATAAAACCGTAAGGACGTATAAAGATGATCCGGTTAGAGCTATTGTAAAATCCATTATCTCGATCACGCTGCCGACAATGGCGCTTTATGCAGTCAATCGGGATGATCCGAATTACCAAAAGTTGAGCAACCGGGTTAAGGATGCATTCCTTATGATTCCCCGAGGTGACGGCACGTTTATTAAGATCGCCAAGCCTCAGGAGCAAGGCAGTATCTTTTCCGACCTTCCGGAGCGCTTGATGCGTCTTTTCGCCGACCAGGACCCGGCGGCGTTCCGTGACTTCGCCGACCGACTCCGTACGACCTTCATCCCGCCAGGCATCCAGGGAGTGACGGGGCAGCGCGGAGTCATCGGCGGGTTGCTCGGGGATACCATCCTCGGACCGGGAGTGGATATTGTCGCCAATGAATCATGGTCAGGTGCACCGGTTGTTCCAGCTTATTTGCAAGACCTATCGCCCGGACTCCAGGCGGATGCGAAGACAACATGGCCTGCTCGAAAAATCGGCGAGCTAACATACGGCACCCCGTTTGAGGTTTCGCCTAAAAATATCGACTACCTTACCAAGCAGTATACCGGGTGGATCGGTCAGTTCGGCCAGCCGCTGCTGTCTTCCGGCGGAGACGCGGGTTATGCGCTGTCCTCGCAAATGACGGCAGACCCTGTATTCAGCAATGACTTGTCCACCGAGTTCTATCATTATAAGGACAAGTTAGATCAGGCCAACAATGACAGCGATCTAAGACCGCTTCCAGATTGGTACAGTGAGCCGTTGCGTAAGAAGCTCGCTAAGATCAGCAAGCAGATGTCTGCGATCCGTGCAGACATGCGCGACGTTCAGGGCGATAGATCCCTGTCCAATGCTGCCAAGCGCAACAAGCTTCGTGACCTGCAGGAGCAGATTAACAGCAAGGCCGAGCAGGGCAATGCACTGGCTCGCGACAAGGTTCCATATTAAATCAAGGCGCGCTCTTATGGGCGTGTCTTTTCTATATTTTCGGAGGTGTGTTATGGAAACGGAAGAAGTACAGACAGAAGTATTACAGCGCATTACCCGTGTGGAAACAAAATTGGATAATATGGAGTCCAAATTGGATGCAGCTCTTAATGCTAATGAAAAGGCTGTAAAAGCGTTATCGTCTGCAGATTCGGCGCACCATAGATTGGATGAGCTGAGGCCAGTAAAGACGATGGCAGAGGATGCGGTACGTAAAGCGGATCTAGCTTTGGTTCGGCTTGATCGCCACGATGACGACCAGAAATGGTTTAAACGGACATTTTACGGTGCAACTATTACGGCTATTGCTGGAGCGCTCGTAACAGTCGTTTGGGCCGCACTTAAATTAGGAGGGAAATAAATTGCTCACACTTGAACAAGTACAAGCCAAGTCCGCGTCTAAGCTGAGCGGGCTTCATCCCGTTGTCCGGAAGGCCACGGAAGCACTGATTGAAATCTGCTACAACCGAGGCGTGCCGATCGTCATTACACAGGGCCTGCGGACGAACGCGGAGCAGGACGCCTTATATGCGCAAGGACGTTCGGCAGATGGCCGTATCGTGACCAACGCCAGAGGCGGGTACAGCTTCCATAACTTCGGGCTTGCGGTTGATTTTGCGCTGCTTCTGCCGGATGGTCGCACGGTATCCTGGGACCAGTGCCGGGATGGTGACGGTGACGGAGTAACTGACTGGGACGAGGTCGTTGCTATAGCCAAAACATTAGGTTTCGAATGGGGTGGAGACTGGACCGGCATCAAGGACTATCCGCATTTCCAAGTGGTCTTTGGCCTGACAACTGCGCAGCTAAGGGCAGGTCGGACACCTACGGAAACGGATCAGGCCCGAGCTATGGCCGCAATTGAAAGATTAACAGAGGAGGAACGAGACGTGAAGGTAGACAAAGCAAAGGTAATCGTAAACGGCGAGAAATTGGCAGAGGAAAGTGTGCTTATTGAGGGTCGGACCTACGTCCCGTTGGCTGCGATCGGCAAGGCTATCGGAGCTACGGTAGGTTGGGACAACAAGACCAAAACAGCAACACTCACCACCAAGGAGGGAAAATAATATATGAATAATCAAAATTTAACGGATGTATTGGCCTTTGCTTCGGTGTTGGCCGTATTTGTATTGGCTGGAGTGCAGCTGGTTAAGACGACGGTTACGCTGCCCAAGAACATCATCCCGCTGATCGGCGTCGGCATTGGCCTGGTGATCGGCTGGGCAGCCGCACCGTTTACGGACCTTGGCCTG
>NZ_ASSD01000707.1 GCF_000520715.1 Paenibacillus zanthoxyli JH29 | reverse complement strand
CGCGAGCAGTACACGGCTCGGCTCGGCCAGCCTCGACGAACAGGCGGAGCGGGTGGATACCAGCATCCCGAGCTGCTCAAGCTGACGAGCCATAACCTCGCCTTTCATGCCGGGATAAGAAAAATGCATGATATGAGGCGCTCCCTCTTCGCAGCTATTCACAGTGAATTCGGGTATTTCCCGCAAAAATGCCAGCAGCCTGTTCCGGAGAGGCAGTATGCGGGAGACGAATTCTCCCCGCCGCTCGGCCGCCATCCGCACCGCTTTGGCTCCAGCGACAATCGCCGGGAGATTTTCCGTTCCGGCACGCATGCCACCCTCATGGGAGCCACCGCTCAGCAGAGGGAACAATTGAACCCCTTCTTTGACATACAGCAGGCCGCTTCCGCGGGGACCGCGGATTTTATGCGAAGACAAGCTATACAAGTCCGCTCCGAAATCCCGGGGACCTCCGGGGAGCTTGCCGAATCCTTGAACGCCGTCCACATGGAACAGCGTCCGGGGATTGGCCGACTTGACAGCACGGCTGATCTCCGCCAGCGGCTGCACCGAGCCGATTTCATTATTGACGTGCATTACGCTTACAAGGACCGTATCTCGCCGCACTGTTCCGGCAACCTCTGAAGGGTTCACCGTGCCATTTGCATCAGGCCGGATGAAAGTGACTTCCCAGCCCATTTTTTGCAGCTGCAGGCAGCTCTCATAGACGGAAGGATGCTCAATCTCCGTCGTTATGATATGGTGGCCTCTTCCCGTATACTGCAAAGCGGCGCCTTTAATGGCCAAGTTGTTGCTTTCCGTCGCCCCGGAGGTGAACCTGATCTCTCCGGGGAGAACGCCAAGCTCAGCGGCGCTTACTTCCCGGGCGCGTTCAATTAGAGCGGCAGCCTCAGCTCCGGCCCGGTGCAGCGAAGAGGGATTCGCATAATGCAGCCTCATCAGCTGCTCCACCGTTCGCGCGACTTCATCATAGGGCGGCGCGGCGGCGGCATAATCCCAATAAATCATATATGCCAAAACTCCTTTGCTGTCAATAAAGTGAAAGGATCAAACGGGGAACCGGCGGCCGGAGCACGGCGCGAACGGTTTGTCCCGTTTGACCCTTTCTATTATACCGCTTATACCGCATATTTGGCGCGGGCGCGTTCAATTTTGGCAATATAGGCCTGCGTCTCTTCCGGCAGCTTGTCCAATTGCTTCATCAGTTCTTCGTCTGTGCTGACTCCGAGCTTGATCACGCGGCCCGGACCCGCGTTATAGGCAGCAAGCGCCATTTTCTCCTGTCCGTTAAACCGGTTCAGTTGATACGACAAGTAGCGGACGCCTCCGTCAATGCTTTGCGCCGGATCGAACGGATCGGATACCCCGAGCCCTTCGGCGGTGCCATCCATTAACTGCATCAGTCCCTTGGCTCCCGCTGAGGAAACAACATTCGGATTGAAAGAGGATTCCGTATCAATGACCGCTTTAATCAGATCGGCAGGCACTCCGTATTTGGACGACGCCGCCTGAATAAGATCTTCATAGCTGGTCGGTTTTGCCGCTGCATCCGCAGCTCCATTAACATCCGCTCCCGCTATTTCCCCGGAAATAGCGCCTGCCCCCGAGGCCCCGACCTTCTGCCATAGCAGCCCGTCTTCGGACGCAGCAGTCCGGGCCTGCACCTCACCGGAAGATGACGATTGTTCCGCAAGAACAGCCTCAAATCGGGAGGCTCCCGATGTGGAGCTTTTATCATTTTTTGCCGAAACGCCTGCATCAGCTGAGCTTCTCAGGTTAATCCAATTCAATTGGCCAGTCTGGCTGGCGACGGCGGGATTAATATTCATGGCTGCCGCATTCCCTCTTCCCTTAATCTAGTCCTATAATAATTATATCGGCTTTTGGAGGGAATTTGTTAAATATAGTTTTATTTTCTGCTGCCTGCGGATTTTAAAAAAGGCTCTCAGCCCTTTTCCAAGGTCCGAAAGCCTTCTTTTCCAACTGTTCCCTGTTAAAACCTAACGACCGAAAGGAATCATAACGAAATAACTTAGCGTTGCGACAATACCAAGACCGATCGCCCAGCCTCCGGCTGTTTTACGGCCCTTATTATAAGCATAATAACCCAATACTGCCGCCGACGGTCCCAAAATAACCGGCCAAATGAACAGAGAAGCAATGCCTAATACCAGTCCAGCATAACCGGCGGTCTTATCCGCCTCCCCTCCTCTGTCCCTGTCCGTAGCCCGCTCCTCGGAACCTTCAGGAGAGGCGGAACGGACTGGAAGCGGACTGATCTCGGATGCATATTCCTCGCGATGTTCGGGCGCTTTCCGGGGGTAATCGACTCTGTGCGGACGCAGCGTGATTTTTTTGCGTTTGGAGCCGTTTGATCCTGAACCCTTGTGTCCACTGTCCATAGGGAACCTCCTACGCTTTCGGCTTAAAGGTAAGACAACAGGTTGCAGAGGAATTAACCGCAACATCATGATGATTCGCGTAGGTCATTTCTTCGGCGAATTCTTCTTTCATCCGGCTTCCCGAGTGCTTGTCGATTTCAATAATGATTTCCTCGGCACGGCAGATGTTGCTCTCCCCCCAATAATTACAGTTGCTGACACTGCAGTTGACTACGGTTTTTGCGGCATTTGCCATTGTTTATCACCTCGGGTTCATTATGTCCTTCCGGCAGAGCTATTATGCAGGCGGGGAGTTCAAGCCTCTTCGGGAATGAAAAAAAAGCCCCCCGCATATCGGGAGACTTTGGAAATTACAATTGATTTTGCATGCGGCGTTCAGTCAAATAATCGTTCTCGTAGTAAGTAAGATCATCGCGCAGTTCCTCATACACCTTGGTAATGTCCAAAATGATATCGCGGACGGGACGAACCGGCTTCTTGCGGAAGCGGATGGCATCCTGCCCCGTGTAGGCGTAACGTCCATCTTCCGAGTAGCTTTCATTTTTCGGATAGAAGAAGTTGTTGACGCCATAGTGGTAAACATTATAAAGCGCTTTTTGCGCAAATTCCTCATTAAATGTGGCGCGGCGGAGCGCAACTCCCAGCTTCTCGTACGACATCTCAGAGAATACCAGCAAGTGACGGAGGTCAGACAGAAATCCTTGATAAAAATGCGTCGTTTCTTCGTCCGCTTCGGGCGCAAGCTGCGGCAGCGCGTAGTGATTTAGGAATGCCTCCATTTTCTCAATGGCATATTTAAGCTTTTCTCTCGTCGTTTCGCACAAATTCTGAATATTGGCTGACATGACGGTTGCTCCCCCTTATTGTCTTCGGCTATAAATTTAACTTGCCTGCTGTTACATAATTCCTTGCATTTCAATCGTTTTCATGTCTATCCTAACACAAAAATAGGTTCGGCGGTATCCCTTTTGTACATGTATAAATCAGGCTGCGTCCTCCCATTCTAACCTTATTACAATGTCAGGGAGGAGCGGGAAATATGTCTCGTAAAAATATTGCCATCGCCGGTCTAGTCACCGCGCTCTGCGCTTCCGTGCTGGTGTTTATCATAGCTACGCATCCTGGAACGGGGAACTACGGGGGGCAGCCGGGATATGTGCCTCCAACTCAGGAGAAGTCTCTGAAAAAAATGGCGCTGGTCCATGATGTTGCCGCCACAGATAAGCTGAGCCGCATTGATGCGGGCCGGGATTTGCGCGCAATGCTTACGGCAACCGAAGGCAAGCCGCCGCGTGATGTTGCATTGTATGCGCAGAAGCTGGAACAGAGTCACGGGCATATTGCCATGCTTATGTGGATCGATTTCTCTACAGAGCAAATTCGGACATTCAAATCCATTGCGCCGGAAGGCACGCGCGAGCAGCAGCAGCGTCTTCGTCAGTATTTAAATGCTGCCAAATCGGCGGTTAAAAAGCATCAATCCTACGAATCGCCTTCATTTGCCGTCGGAACCCGCAAGTACTTTATTATGGGTCAGCGGAGCCGGGATGGACAAGTCGGCGTACTCGCCCTAATCGACCAGACCATACTGAACCGGGTAGCTGAGCACCAGCGAAAAAACTTACGGCTCATTCCCTACCCAAAGGAAGGCAAATTCCGCGTCGAGTCCGTGCATACCGACACACTGCGGGATATAACCGTCAAGACCGGGCATGACAATGAGAACGCGAGCCATTATTACGAGAACGAAATCGTTGTCCGGTTCAGGGAAGGCCACCCGGGGTCAGACCAGCTTAGAATAATAACCGCCGACATCCGCTGCGGAGCCCCCCGCAAGCTGGGTTACGCCTACATTTTCCGTTCTGCCAATATGAGTTATTCTCAGCTAAGGATATACTTCGCCAATAAGTGGCACCCACTTTACACCGAGCCTCACTTTCTGTACTTAACCAATGATTCCACAGATGAAAATACAGCTTCGATTATCACTCCGAATGATCCGCTGTACCCCGACTATCAATGGAATCTGCCGGCAATCGAGACCGGCCGGGGGTGGAATTTGTCCGAGGGAAGCAATAACGTCACCGTCGCCGTTGTCGATACCGGTGTCCAGGCCGACCATCCCGATCTTCGCGGACAACTGCTCTCCGGCTACAACGCCATCACCAGCGGAGCCAAACCAGCCGATGATGTGGGCCACGGCACCCATGTCTGCGGCATTATCGGAGCACTGGTCAACAATTCCGAGGGAGTGGCGGGCATCAGTTGGTACAATAAAATCCTGCCGGTCAAAGTACTGGACAAAACCGGAGCCGGCACTACCTATTCTGTAGCCGAAGGCATTATCTGGGCGGCGGACCACGGGGCCAAGGTCATCAATCTCAGCCTTGGCAATTATGCCGACTCGCAATTCCTGCATGATGCCGTCAAGTACGCTTACGACAGGGATGTGGTGCTGGTATCCGCCGCCGGAAACGATAACACAGAACGCCCGGGTTATCCCGCAGCCTACCCCGAGGTGCTGGCTGTCGCAGCGACGAACGCTTCAGGCGACAAAGCGTCCTTCTCCAACTACGGCGATTATGTCGATGTCACAGCGCCCGGCGAAAGTATCGCCAGCACGTATCCGGGCAGCCAGTACGCCGCGCTGTCGGGAACTTCCATGGCCAGTCCGCATGCCGCCGCCCTCGCCGGTCTGGTACGCTCGCTGAATCCGGATCTGACGAATAAAGAGGTCATGGATCTCATGACCAAGAATACCGTCGATCTTGGCAGCCCAGGCCATGATAAATATTTCGGCTGGGGCCAGTTGGACATTTACAAAACGCTGCAGGCGGCTTCCGGCGGCGAGGTTCCGCTTGAGCTGTGGCCCCAGCATGTCAGAAAGAAGATTAATCTGCTGGAACGCAGTCTGAAGACCAAATAAGAGCGCCGGTCAAATGATTACATTATTCTGCCGTTCATAGCTTCCTTAAGCAGCGGCATCAGGAGCAGCAAACCGCGCTCCATCTGCTCTTCTTCCATTTGAGCATAGCTGAGCCGGATATGGCTGGACGACGGCTCGCCGGCATAGCATACATGCCCTGCCAGAAAAGAAATGCCCTGCCGCGACGCACTCCTGTACAACTCTCCGATGTTGACAGACGCAGGAAGCTCAAGCCACAAATTAAGTCCGCCCCCGGGGGAACTCCACTTCACTCCTTGCGGAGCGTGGCGTTTCAGCAGCCTGGCTGCTCTTTCCATACGGGAACGCAGCGCGGTCCGCAGTTCCTGCGTATAAGCGTCATATTTGCCCGCGATGAACGGAAGCACCGCGAGCTGATTCAGCAGCGGGCTGCCCAGGTCACTCGCCGCCTTCGCGGCGATCAGCCGTTCAAGGATATCGCCTTCAGCGGCAACGCAGGCAATTCGGCAGCCCGGAGCAAGCACTTTGCTGAAGCTTTTCATATAGATGACATGGCCGTTTTTATCCATGCTTTTGATCGAGGATGGAGGGGGAGAGTAGAAATATAAATCGGAAAAAGGATCATCCTCCACTATGAGACAGCGGTAGCTTCGGGCAAGCTCGAGAAGCCGCTGTCTTCTTTCCATGCTCATCGTAACTCCGCTAGGATTCTGAAACGTGGGCACGGTATAAATCAGCTTGGGCGGACGCCGGTCACACAGCTTCGTCAGCAGGTCGATGCGCATGCCGTCTTGATCCATGGGAACAGATATCATCTCTGCTCCCCTTCCCGCATACACGTCGATAGCTCCCGTATAGCTGGGCGCCTCCAGATACACCGTATCGCCGGGTCCGACAAAGGTCCGCGCCACCAGATCGATTCCCTGCTGGGTCCCGCTCGTGATCATCAAGCTTGCAGCGGACAAGGGGATACCGCGTGCCTTCAGATGTGTTGTCATCACTTCCCGCAGCCCCAGATCTCCCTGAAAATTACCGTAGACCGACATCAGCTCCGGCCGTTTCGCCACCAGCATCGTCATCGCCTCGCCGATCTCTTTCAAGGGAAGCAGCCCGGAATGAATGGCTGCCAGGTGGAAGGAATATTCCGCCTCGGAGTAATCAAAATTCCGCCAAAGCTGCGCTCGCGGCAAATAATCCCCATAGTCCTCCTGCCAGCCGAATTTTCTCCGCGCATCAGCCTCCTTCTGTAATGCGCTCCGGCCTGGACTCCGGCTTCCGCCGTCTTCCCTATCCCAAAAATTGCCGCCCCCGGAGCTTCGGTCGCTGGGCAGCCCGGCGCTTCCTTCGCGGTAATCCCCAGCTTCCTGTTTCCCGTCCTTCAGCGGGGCGACAAAGCAGCCAAGACCTTGACGGCGCACAATCCGTCCGCGTCTTTCGAGATCGGCGTACGCCTTGCTAACCGTTACCTGGCTGACGCCGAGCGAGACCGCCAGCTTCCTTACAGAAGGCAGCTTCACCCCCTTCTGCAGCAGTCCGGATGATATGCGCTGCCCGAGCGCTTCGCTAATCTGCAGCGGAAGCGGTTTGCCGCCAGCTCGGCTCAATTCGATACGCATTGCTTTAGGTCACCCCCACTGTTATATTTGAAGCTTTACTGTTATACTCATCTGCCGCTATGATACCATCAAATCAGAAGGTAAGGAGCATAAGTGCATGAATATTGTTTATTCCACCATGGCGCGTCACCTGGGCTCATCGGCCGTACGCGAAATTCTGAAGCTGACTCAAGGGGGCAATATCATTTCTTTGGCGGGCGGACTGCCGGCGGAAGACCTGTTTCCCTTGGAAGCGGTTCGAGAAGCTTACAACCGGGCGTTGTCCGGAGAAACTTCCGTATTGCAGTATGGCATAACCGAAGGCTATGCTCCACTTCGCGAAAAAGTTGCCGCAAGGCTGTCCCGGCAGGGAATCGCGGTATCTCCGGCAGAGGTGGTTCTGACAACCGGCTCGCAGCAGTCGATCGACCTGCTCTGCCGGGTGCTGCTTGATCCCGGCGACACGGTGCTCGTCGAATCACCCACCTATCTGGCTGCTCTTCAGGTGCTTGGGTCTTACCGCGCCAACATCGTCCCGGTTGCCAGCGATGCTGACGGCATGCTGCCAGGCGATCTGGAGCAGAAGCTCCAGCTCCACAAGCCTAAGCTGCTGTATGCTGTTCCGACCTTCGGCAACCCTACGGGAGCGACCTGGAGCGAAGAACGCAGACGCAGCGTCGTAGAGCTGTGCCGCCACAGCGGCACGGTTATTCTGGAGGATAATCCTTACGGAGAAATTGCGTTTGCCGGGGGAGAGAAGGCAGGACTCCCGGCGCTTGCGGCTATCGACCGCGGTATGGGCGGCGGCGCTGTCGTCTACACTGGCACCTTCTCCAAAATCGTCGCCCCCGGCCTGCGCACAGGCTGGATCGCAGGCAGTAAGGAGCTTGTCTCCACAGTCGCAAGAGCCAAGCAGGCGGCCGATCTGCATTCCAGCGCCGTCGACCAGCGCGCCCTGGATGAGCTGCTGTCGGGCTTTGACCTTGAAGGGCATATTTCCGCCATTTCCCGCGAATACGAGGCTCGGATGAAGGCCCTCTCATCCGAGCTGCGGTCCCGGAATTGGTCGG
>NZ_ASSD01000706.1 GCF_000520715.1 Paenibacillus zanthoxyli JH29 | reverse complement strand
GAGTAGCGGCAAGATAGTCACGAGTGACTTCGCCCTCTACGGAGTCATCGTCCTGGACTTGCTTTTCAATCTCCCGCAGCCCCCGCAAGCTCTTCTTGAGTCCGGTTTTGAGTTTGCGGTCCAGATCGACGACGGGTTTAGCAATATCTTTAAGATAGTGGTATTGGCAGTATTGGTATGGCGTATCCGGCCACGTTTCCTCCATGGCCAAACGAATAGATTTCTGACCGTCGCTAACCAGACCAATGACCGGAAGCCCGAGGTCTTTCAAGGGTCGTTTCAGGAGCGCCATGAGTTCCGTTTTCGATCCGCTTTTCAGATTCTTTGCGGCCAAAATCCGACCGCTAAACCCTTCACGGACCACATAAAGGGTTTCATTCCCTTTCTCCGGCTGGACACCGTCCATGGAGAGAAGAAGACCTTTGTATGTCTCTACAACAGACGT
>NZ_ASSD01000705.1 GCF_000520715.1 Paenibacillus zanthoxyli JH29 | reverse complement strand
CCCAAAAGCCGCAGCGGCTTGCTCATAATGCCGCTCAAGGCGAACATGGCGAGCAGCAGCAGTGTAACGATAATCATCCACGGTACCGAATACTCGCCTTTGGTCATCATGTAGCCGCCGGTAAGCAGTTGAATGACCAAGCCATATTGGGCAACCCGATTAAACGCGCCAATTGCGCTCAGCGTACCCTCCTTGGCTGCGGAAGAAAGCTTCTCTGTCCGTCCTAGAATGAAAGGCAGCACCAGGTAGAAACCGAGCGTCAGCGTGCCAATCATATGTAAGAACATTAAAACGCTCCAGTTCATATCATATCCCTCCCGATAAATCTGTGACATAAGTTATATCAATAAATATTATAAACACTAATTGCTTAATCTCAAAAGAAAAATCCCCATTTTATCTTAAATAAAATGAGGATTCGTTCATACTTTTGTCAATTACCGGCTCCGCTTACCTAATTCATTCCGAGCGAGCATCAGAGCCGTGGGGGGCGGCCGGTAATCTTGTAACGATGGATGGCCAATGTATTGACCTTCCTACATATGTTGGATCACTTGGTCAGCGAATTCGGAGCATTTCAGCTCTGTCGCTCCTTCCATCAGCCTTGCGAAATCATAAGTAACCGTTTTGTTGTTGATGGCTGTTCCCATACCTTTGTAGATCAGATCGGCGGCTTCCTGCCAGCCTAAATGCTCCAGCATCATGACGCCGGACAGAATGACCGAACCGGGATTCACAACGTCCTTGTCCGCGTACTTCGGCGCCGTACCGTGGGTCGCTTCAAAAATGGCATGACCGGTTACGTAGTTGATGTTCGCACCCGGAGCGATGCCGATGCCGCCGATTTGCGCCGCCAGAGCGTCGGACAGATAGTCACCATTAAGGTTCAGCGTGGCAATGACGTCAAAATCGGTAGGACGCGTCAGCACCTGCTGCAGCGCGATGTCGGCGATGGCGTCCTTGATAATGATTTTGCCATCCTGCTCCGCCTGCTTCTGGGCGGCATTTGCCGCGTCAACGCCTTCGCGCTCCTTGATTACATCGTACTGATTCCAGGTGAATACCTTGTCGCCGAACTCCTGCTCAGCCACCTCGTAGCCCCAGTTCTTGAACGCGCCCTCGGTGAACTTCATGATATTGCCTTTGTGTACAAGTGTAACGCTCCCCCGTCCATGCTTAACTGCGTATTCCACAGCAGCGCGAACGAGACGTTTCGAGCCTTCGGAGGATACCGGCTTGATGCCAATGCCCGACGTTTCCGGGAAACGGATCTTGCTCACACCCATTTCTTTTTGCAGGAACTCGATCACTTTCTTAACCTGCTCTGTACCTTCTTGGTATTCGATGCCGGCATAGATATCTTCCGTGTTCTCCCGGAAAATGACCATATCGACCAGCTCCGGATGCTTCACCGGGGAAGGCACGCCGTCAAAATACCGTACCGGACGTAAACATACGTAAAGATCCAGTTCCTGGCGCAGCGCCACATTCAGGGAACGGATGCCTCCGCCGATCGGCGTCGTCAGCGGCCCTTTGATCGCAACGATGTACTCGCGGATTGTTTCGAGCGTATCGTTCGGAAGCCATTCTCCGTATGTATTATACGCCTTTTCTCCGGCAAACACTTCATACCAGGCAATCTTCTTGCTTCCGCCGTAAGCCTTATCCACCGCCGCATCCAGCACCCGCTTGGAGGCTTTCCAAATGTCGCGGCCCGTTCCGTCGCCTTCAATGAAAGGGATAATCGGATGATTGGGAACCTGCAGCTTGCCATTGTCAATTGTGATTTGTTCGCCTTCTGTCGGCAGTTCATACTTTTCGAGTTTCAGCATTAGTGTATAATTCCTCCTTAAAAGTTGGTGTGCGGCATACGCTTCTCTTAGCTTTAAGGGTAAAACCTGGCTTTAAGAGGCGTATGCCATTTTAGCGGCTAATCCTCTGCCGTAAGCGCCTTTCCGCTCAGGACAGGCATGCAGAAAAAGACTGCTTATCTTTCGTTGACCGGAACGTATTTCTGCTCCACAAGACCCGTGTATTCCGCACGCGGACGGATAATGCGGTTATCTTCGTACTGTTCGAGAATGTGAGCGGTCCATCCCGATACCCGGCTGATGGCGAAGATCGGCGTAAACAGCTCGCGGTCTATGCTTAATTGAGTATACACGGACGCGGAATAAAAATCGACATTGGGCTTGAGGCCTTTCTGCCCGGTTACCATTTCTTCGATCTTCACGGACATGTCGTACAGCCTCGTATCGCCCTTGATTGCGCCCAATTCGCGCGACATTTTCATCAGGTGCTTCGCGCGCGGATCGCCGTTCTTGTAGACGCGGTGCCCGAAGCCCATAATTTTCTCCCTGCGGTCCAGCTTGGCGCGGATATAAGGCTCTACATTCTCAAAGCTGCCGATTTCCTCCAGCATTTTCATTACAGCTTCGTTCGCTCCGCCGTGCAGCGGACCTTTAAGCGCGCCGATTGCCGAGGTAACTCCGGAGTAAATGTCAGACAGCGTCGCAACCGTTACCCTTGCGGTAAAGGTCGAGGCGTTCAGCTCATGGTCGGCATGCAGTACAAGCCCTGTGTCGAGAGCCTTGACCGATACCATATCGGGCTGCTCGCCCCTGAGCATATACAAAAAGTTCTCGGCAATGGAGGCGCCAGGCTTGGGAGCGACAGGCTCCAGCCCTTTGCGGATGCGCGCCAGCGCCGCCACAATCGTCGGAATTTGCGCCTGCAGCTTCACTGCCTTGATTTCATTGGCGCTGCGGCTCATATCATCGGCAGCCTCATCATACAGCGCTAGACTCGATATGGCAGAGCGCAAGGCGGCCATCGTATTGGCATCCTTCGGATACAGCTTCATCTGCGCGATAACCTGCTCCGGAATCGCCGCAAAATCGCTTAGGTCGCGCTTCAGCTTCTCCAGCTCGGCCGTGGTCGGCAAGCTGCCGAACCAGAGCAAGAAGGCCGTCTCTTCGAAGCTGGCATTTTCGGCAAGATCATCGATATCATATCCGCGGTAAGTGAGCACGCCGTCAACTATTGAACTAATGGAGGAAGCAGCCGCAACAATACCTTCCAGTCCCTTTATCACTGTCATGTTAATATCTCTCCTTTTGCCAACTGGGGTAATTAGAGGTGTAAATCCGTGAAAACATTTACAATTCAAAGTAGTTAAAAAAATAATTGCGTATAAATTAGGTCTGCTGCCCAGAAGGTTGATGAATGAAGGGTTTAATCCAAAAAATAGTGCCTTTAATTATCATACCGGAAATTGTAGATTACGTGAACTATGTGGAAGCTTTACGGCGCATCAAATGATTTTATCGGAGAGATAGAAAATTGCTTCCTTGCAAACGTTTCATGTATGCGCCTTCAGTTTACACGGGCCGAAAAAAGGGATGATTTCCCTTTGACCGGAATATACATTAGGACGAGGACGAGCATTATACGAGCCGTTCATTACCGCATATGGAAAGGAGAATCGGCATGGACAGCCTGACGCTGAAGAGACTGTTTAGGGGCCTATGGGTCGTGTTAGCCGCCTTGCTTGCCCTCTTCTGCCTCTATGTACTGCTTCCGCTGCTTTATCCGCTGTGCCTCGCCTGGCTGCTCGCTTACAGCATACGCCCAGTGGTAGAAAGCCTAAAGCGGCTCCGGCTGCCGTCATGGCTTGCGGTCATCCTCTCGCTTGCGCTTTATATCGGCTCCGCCGGGCTTGTGCTTACCGCGCTTGTTACCCGGCTGGTCAAAGAGCTGGCCGTTCTTGCCCAAACCTTCAATCTGCACGCGCCGCAGTGGCATGAACTGCTTCAATCCTGGAGCCGCAGCGACCGCCTTCAAAATATCATTAACCAAATTAACCAGTTCTACAACAGCAATCCGGATTATCACGCCACGATCGACAGCCATATCAGCAAAACGACGGAATCGATCGGGGTTGCGGCGACCAATCTCGTTACCGGCATCTTCAATCTGATTCTGAAAATAATCGCTTCCCTCCCATCGCTCGGAACGGTGCTCATTGTCGTCGTTCTTGCCGCTTTTTTTCTCGCCACAGGATGGGAGCGGCGGAGCCGAATGCTGTCAGATTGGCTGCCGGACGGATTTCGCAGCGCAGCGGCGAAAATCTTCAGCGATCTGCGGAGAGCGTTCTTCGGTTATCTGCTTGCGCAGCTTGTCTTAATCTCGATTACTGCGTCCATTGTTATCGTCGGCCTGATTCTTCTGGGCGTCAAATCGGCCTTCGTTCTTGGACTGATAATCGGTCTTGTCGATCTGATGCCCTACCTTGGCGTCGGAATCGTAATGATTCCGTGGGCTCTCTATTCCTATATGACAGGTGATATGCCGCTTGGCATCGGTCTTTCCGTGTTGTATGGCATCACTTTGATTACCCGCCAGGTACTGGAGCCAAAGCTCGTGGCCAGCAGCACAGGTCTCGACCCGCTTGCTATGCTGATCGGCATGTTCGCCGGCCTGAAGCTGCTCGGTGCAGCCGGCCTGATTCTCGGTCCGGTTGCGCTCGTAATCCTTGGCGCCTTCTGGCGGGCGGGCGTCTTCCGCAGTCTCCATTCCTATATCCTTAACGGTAGACTTCACTAAGGTGACGGCTTCGCAAAAGCTGACGCCCTAAGCCGGCATAACGCCTTCGGACCTGCAGATGCGCATACTCGCGCATGAAACGATAAAAAGAGCGAAAGCCGCAGCATGATCAGGCGGTCTTCGCTCTTTTGGAAACAGGTTTAAGTTCGGGTTATCTCTTATAATAGGTAAATGTGCCATTCTTCATTTTTTTCTCAATCCACTTCAGCAGAAATCCGCGGTACAGGGGCCGGGTCAGGGGAAAAACCAAGGTAAAGCCGATAATGTCCGTGATAAATCCCGGTATAATCAGCAGCAATCCCCCGAAAAAGATGCATAACCCGTCCAGCATCGTCCGGCCCGGAATCCTGCCCTCCTGCATTTGCTGCCTGCTGTCCTGCAACACCTTGCTGCCCTCAAAACGCATCATCAGAAGACCGATAAGAGAAGTCGAGATCAGCAGCAGCAGCGTCTTGGACGCTCCAAACCAGGACGATACCAGGATAAAGCCGAAGAGCTCTGTGGCGGGAATAATGAATAACGCCGCCCACAGCCAATTTCTTTTAATCATATCGTCCTCTTTTCTGTGCGCAGCGCCGTCACGATTGCGCCATAAACTTCAGGCAATGCCCTGTCCAGCCGTACGGGCTTCAGCTCCCGGTTTACCCAGGCATGGCCGGTGGAGCCGGTAACCAGCAGTTCTCCGGCTGCCGAGGCTTGGAAGCCCGAAGCAAATGAAACCCCATTATTGTTATGCGGAACAGCGGCATCCGATCCATACAAGCCTGCACCGGTCAGTTCCGGGCCGGATACCCGCCGCACCTCATATTCAAAAGTTAGCCGAAGAGGCGTAAATGACGACATGCGGGCATAGACGGCGATCATATCGTCATATTTTGCAGACCGCTTGAATTGCAGCTCTGCCGAGGTGACCGGAAGCAGCAAACCCCGGTTCTCCATTTCAAGATAGGAAAAACCAAGTCCGCGCAGCATTTCGGTCCGTCCGATTTCAAACCAGTTCAAATAATTAGAATGGTATACCACGCCCATCTGATCGCTCTCCTGGTAACGAACCCTCAAGGAGGCGGCGTGCCAAGGGCCCGGCAAAAAATCTTGGGTTTCCACGCATGATCTCCTCCTTTCCCTTGATCTAAAATAGCTTATTCAGTCTTATATTTCAAGTTGCGCGCTAAGTCCTTCAACCGCCGCAGGCAGCTTTCTGAGGGAGCAATGAAGCTGAGAATCATCCATATACCCCCATAGGTGGAAATGATATTGAATCATTTCCAAGCAAAAAGCAATGGCAGAAAATGCCATTGCTTTTATTTCGAATCTTATAGCTTGCAATATTGCTAGACTTTAATATGCAGATATCGGCAAATTAGTCGGCAATTTGCTCCACTTTTACCAGGTTCGTGGAACCGGAATGTCCGAGCGGAATACCTGCCGTAATTACGACAAGGTCGCCGGCTTGGACAAGGCCGGAATCTTTGCCGCCTTGAACAGCCGTTTCCAAAAGCTCATCGGTGGACGATGCCGGCGATCCTTTAACCGGAGTTACGCCCCATACGAGAGCCAGCTGACGCATTGTTCTATCTTGAGTCGTTACCGCGATAATCGGAGATACCGGACGGTACTTCGAAACTACACGGGCAGTATGTCCGCTAACCGTGGAGGAAATGATCGCTTTGGCATTCAGATCCAGCGCCGAGATGGCTACGGATTGGCTGATTGCTTCCGTTACTGTCGTCTTTTGGGCAATTTGCTGCTTCAGGAAGATTTCACGGTGGTTCAGCGCGGATTCCGCTTTTTCAGCGATACGGGACATTGTCAGTACCGATTCTACCGGATATTTACCTGCAGCCGTTTCGCCGGACAGCATGATAGCGTCGGTTCCGTCGAAGATAGCGTTAGCCACGTCACTCGCTTCTGCGCGGGTTGGACGCGGGTTGCGCTGCATGGAATCGAGCATTTGCGTAGCGGTGATTACCGGTTTGCCTGCAATGTTACATTTTTGAATCATCAGTTTCTGTGCGAGCGGCACATCTTCCGCCGGAATTTCCACGCCAAGGTCGCCGCGGGCAACCATCAGACCGTCGGAAGCGGCCAGAATTTCGTCAAGGTTATCGACACCCTGCTGATTTTCAATTTTGGAGATGATTTGGATGTGGCTTGCGTTATGCTTCTCGAGAAGATCGCGAATTTCCTTAACATCGCTGGCTTTACGAACGAAGGAAGCGGCGATAAAATCGATGTCCTGTTCGATCCCGAAAATGATATCGTTGGTGTCTTTTTCCGTAATACCAGGCAGGGAAATAGCAACTCCAGGCACGTTAACGCCCTTCTTGCTCTTAATTGTGCCGCCATTGACAATACGGGTCTTGATTTCTGTACCTTGAACGTCGACAACGGTAAGTCCGATGAGGCCGTCGTCAATGAGAATTGTGGAGCCTACTTGAACGTCTTTAGGAAGATCGGAATAAGTTACCGAAATACGGTTTTTATCGCCAAGAATCTCTTCCGTAGTCAGGGTCAGATACTCGTCCTGCACCAGTTCAATCGGTTCCACTTCGAGCTTGCCTGTACGAATCTCAGGTCCTTTCGTATCGAGCAGAATGGCAACCGTCTTGTTCAGTTCCTTACATGCTTGACGGATGTTCTTAATCCGTGCTCCATGCTCTTCAAAATCACCGTGGGAGAAGTTCAGACGTGCCACATTCATTCCGGCCAGGATCAATTTCTTGATGTTCTCCAACGATTCACTTGCAGGACCAATCGTACATACAATTTTACTTTTCCGCATTAGTTTTCCTCCGTTTTTTCGTTTCTCTGTCTACACTTTTTCCAACTACAAAATCTACTACAAAGTTGTCCAAATGAATAGGAACTATGTCATAATGCAGTATTGACTGCGCCCTTATGAATATTACTTCAACCGGACACTAAAATCAATGTTTCTGCGGCTTTTTCATACAAATTAGCGGCGGCGCAGCCAAACAAGAAGAAACGGCTGCGCCGTCCTCGCAGGAGGAGGGCATCCGTTTCTCGCAGAAATATAAGGCTATCTATAAGCGTAAAACTTATAGATCTTATATTTAAAAAAATAACCCCGAAGCCGATTCGGGGTTACAGATTGCAAGGTTATTTAGAAATCGGACCTCCTGGATAATAAGGTCCTGCTTACTCCGGACTGAGCGCCGGTTCTTCGGTAAAGACTTCTTCCGCCGCCTGCGATTCCGCGAACTCCCCGATCTTACGGAATTTCCGGTAACGGTCCTCCCTAAGCTCGTCAGCATCCAGACTGGCCAAATCATGCAGATGCCGAACGAGGGCATCCTTGATGGACGCCGCTGTAGTCCCATAATCGCGGTGCGCGCCGCCCTTGGGCTCGGGGATCATCTCCTCAATGACTTCCATCGCAAGCAAATCGTCGGCGGTAATCTTCATCGCTTCCGCCGCCTGATCGGCCTTCGAGGCGTCCTTCCACAAGATCGACGCGGCGCCATTCGGTGAAATCACGGAGTAAATGGCATGTTCCAGCATCAGCACGCGGTTACCCACGGCCATCGCCAGCGCACCTCCGCTGCCGCCTTCGCCAATAACGACGCAGACGACAGGAACGCCAAGCCCGGACATTTCGCGCAGATTGCGGGCAATCGCCTCCGATTGGCCCCGTTCCTCCGCCGTGTTACCGGGATAAGCGCCCTTCGTATCGATGAACGTAATGATCGGCCGGCGGAACTTGTCCGCCTGCTGCATCAGCCGAAGCGCCTTGCGGAAGCCTTCAGGATGCGCACTGCCGAAAAATCTGGCGATATTGTCCTTCGTATCCTTGCCGCGCTGCTGTCCAATCACGGTAACCGGTATTCCCTCCAGCTTCGCGATGCCGCCGACAACCGCGAGGTCGTCGCCGAACAGCCGGTCTCCGTGCAGTTCGATAAAATCGGTAAAGATAAGCCCGATCAAATCCAGCGAGGTCGGACGGCCATGGTGCCGGGCCAGATGCATTTTCTGCGAGGGTGAGATATTGGAATAGATCTCCTCTTCCAGCAGTTTGTAGCGTTCTTCCAGCCGGGCGATTTCGTCGGTGAAATCAATACCTTTTTCTTCCCCGAATTGCTTTAGCTCCGTAATTTTCTTGCGCAGATCAACGAGAGGTTTTTCAAAAGGCAAGTCCCCCGCCATTCTAAAATCCCCCCTTCACATCGTGAAGCTCCAGAATTTTGCCGAGCTTAGAGCGCATTTCCTTGCGGTGCACCACCAGATCGAGCTGGCCGTGCTGTAAATTGAACTCCGCCGTCTGGAAATCATCCGGCAGCTTCTGGCGGATCGTCTGTTCGATAACGATACGTCCGGCAAACCCGAATACGGCTCCCGGTTCCGCAATGTTAATATCCCCCAGCGTCGCAAAGCTTGCGGACACGCCGCCCGTTGTCGGGTCCGTAATTACGGATATGTACAATCCTCCGGACTCGCCAAAACGCGCCAGCGCCGCGCTGGTCTTCGCCATTTGCATCAGGCTCAGGATGCTCTCCTGCATCCGGGCTCCGCCAGAAGTCGAGAATATAACCATCGGCAGCTTTCTTTCAGTCGCTTCCTCGATGGCGCGGGTAATTTTCTCCCCGACCACCGAGCCCATGCTGCCCGTAAAAAATTCAAAATTCATAACCGCCACAATAATCATATGGCCATCAATGCTTCCCTGTCCCGTAATGACGGCGTCAAGCTGGCCCGATTTCAGCTTCTGCTGCTCGAGCTTCGTGCTGTATCCCGGGAATTGAAGCGGGTCCACAGATATCATCCCCGCGTCGAACTCGATAAAACTCCCCGGATCAAGCGTTATGGCAATTCTTTCAGGAGCGTTCAGCCGCATATGATGGCCGCAGGCCGTACATACCTTGAGATTCTTCTCCAGCTCTTTGCTGTACTGGATCGAACCGCATTTGGGACACTTGCTCATCAGCCCTTCGGGAATTTCCCGCTTAGGGCGTTCCCCTTCCGCCGGTATGTTCGCTTGCTCCAGACGCTGCGAAGGAACTGTCGCATATTTCCGTTTTTTCTGAAACAAATCTTTGAACAAGAGTCGCACCTCTTCAGCCGTTTATTTGCGTAAGGCAGCATCTACATTGTAATCACTGCTCTCATGATGTCAATCTAGGGATGCAGAATCAGGTTAAGCACTTCCTGCACTTCATCAAGCTCACCGGAAGGAACCAGAATCTCAAACTGCTGCTTGGACATATTGACAGGACGGCATTTTACCAGAAATCCTTCTTCTGTCAACTTGCTCTTAATCATATCCGCCACTTTGGCGGTAGGCGCAATATAAATTACCGTCCACATGTCCTGACGAGGCCTCCTCATCTCAATTCCAAAGCCGTATCCCGTATATTGGAATCATGATAACACAGTTTTCTTTTTTCCTGCAACAAAAGAGGGAGGAGAGAGACGCGGGAAAGACCGCGCCGGATTTATGCTTTACGGCTCAATTTCCGCCGGATTTACGCTAGCGGGATACACCCTTGCCCCTTCGTGGCGATGCGCAATTCTTGCGGAAGCGGCGGCGGCTATGCCGGCGACCAGATCGTCGAGAAAGACATGAATTCCGTCCTTCCGGCCGTTCAGGGCCCCGATGACGCCCAGCTTGATCTTGTCCAGATAACCGAAGCCGGTCAGACCGATCATGCCGTATACGCCGGTGATGCCCAGGGCCAATGTCTCGTCCGCCCCGTAAAGCGACTCATCGGCTTCCATGATCGC
>NZ_ASSD01000704.1 GCF_000520715.1 Paenibacillus zanthoxyli JH29 | reverse complement strand
AGCGAATCCCGGAGGGAGAGCGTTGGAAGAGCGCCGTCAGCACGCATGAAAGGCCCCGAGGCTGATTCCGCAAGGAATCCAGCCGAGAAGGGCCGCTCCTCCGCCCCAAGCCACTAGATCCCGCCAATATTCTGCATCTATCCAACAATTGCGGGTGTCCAGAGGGCGCGGCCCTTGGGGTCCTCCCCTTTGGGGAGGATTTAGGAGGGGCCCCCCACATAAAAAAAGTTGCCCCCCGCATTCACGGGAGGCCAAGGGAGATATAAAAAGGTTAGAATTAACAATTTGATTAGTCCTATTATAACTGATTTATCTTAATTTGTCACAGGGGCAGGGATAGTTGAAATACATTCATTGCAAACAATTTTTCCTTTGAAGTAAGTAACGTTCTCAGCGTTGCCGCAGAAAATGCAGGCGGGCTCATATTTTTTCAACATGATCCGTTCACCGTCGACATAGATCTCGAGAGCATCTTTCTCTCCAATACCCAGCGTGCGGCGCAGCTCAATCGGAATGACAACCCGTCCCAGTTCGTCTACTTTTCTTACAATGCCCGTTGATTTCATCATAACAATCATTTCTCCTCTCAAATAATCAAAAAATGTCATTATTCGACAATCTTCTCTGTTTTATGATACATATAATACCAACCATTCCCAAAACAGTCAACCTCTTTTTAACGGGTGAATTATTTTTTAGCTGCAATTGGCTCTCAGGAAGGGTTTATCTTCAAATGGTTGGATAACTATTCATAATATACAATAAAAATGTCGAAATGGAAACCGAAAAATCTACTTTTTTCGACAAAAAATGACGATATAGCTTTTCCTCATAAAAAAGTATCAGAAAATTTGTTGTTAAGGACAAAGGAGTTGATTACATGCAGCAGCCGCTCACTGAAGAAAAAGTATTTAAAGACCCGGTTCATAATTATATCCACGTACAAGATTCGATCATTTGGCGCCTGATTAATACGAAGGAATTTCAGCGTCTTCGCCGCATCCGCCAGCTTGGGACGACTTACCTGACCTTCCATGGAGCCGAGCACAGCCGGTTCTCCCATTCGCTTGGAGTATACGAAATTACGCGGCGCATTATCTCCCAATTTGAACGCAGCGGTTATAAAGATTGGTTCCCGGAGGAAAGGCTGGTTGCGCTGTGCGCGGCGCTTTTGCATGATCTGGGACACGGACCGTTCTCCCATTCCATTGAAGAAGCTTTTCAGATGAATCATGAAGACTGGACCTGTCGCATTATATTAGAGGATACTGGAATTACCGAGATTTTGAAGGAAGTAGAGGAAGATTTTCCGCAAAAAGTGGCTTCGGTCATCCGCAAAAACTATGAGCATGATATTGTTGTCAATTTGGTGTCGAGTCCGCTGGATGCCGACCGGATGGATTATCTGCTGCGCGACGCTTATTATACCGGGGTTAACTACGGAACGATCGATATCGACCGTATTTTGCGGGTGCTACGTCCTTATCACGGGCGGGTAGTGGTGAAGGAATCGGGAATGCATGCGATTGAGGATTATTTAATGTCGCGGTACCAGATGTACTGGCAGGTCTATTTCCATCCGGTAACGCGCAGCTCGGAAATTATTTTGCGCCAGGTATTCCGCCGGGCCAAGCAGCTGTTCAAGGAGGGTTACTCCTTCCGGTTTATGGTTGAACCGCTGATTGATTTATTTCGCGGCGAGGTGAGTGTGCAGCAGTATTTGCAGCTGGATGAAGCACTCGTACAGGCAACGTTTATGCAGTGGACCTCGGAACAGGATGAGCTGCTGAGCGACTTGTGCAGCCGCTTCATTCATCGTAAACTGTATAAATATGTTGAGATGGAAAGTCTCGACATGGAGACAATTGATGACATTCGCCGCAGCTTCGCCTCGGCTGGACTGAACCCGGAATACGACCTGGAAGTTGATTTTCCGACAGATTTGCCCTACGATGTATTTCGGCCGGAAGAGGGCTTTCACGGCAAGCAAATTCTGCTGCTCGATCGTCAAGAGAGACTGCGTGAAATCTCCGAGGTGTCGGACATCGTCCGCTCTATAAGCGGGATTCACCGCGGCCGTTACCATCTCTATTATCCGCAGGATAAGCTGGAAAAAGCGCTGCCTATGCTTCCTGAATCCATTAAGGAATTATTTGATTTACGTTAAGAAATATACGCCAAAAACCGCAAAAAGGGGGAAGCGGATATGCAGCTTTTCGACACCCATACCCATTTGGATGCTTCACATTTCGACGGAGACCGCGAAGAGACGATTGCCCGCGCCCTGGAGGCGGGAGTCTCCAAAATGGTTAATGTCGGCTTTAACCGGGAAACGATTCCGACCACAATGAAGCTCGCCGAATCCTATGATTTTATTTATGCGGCGGTAGGCTGGCATCCGACAGATGCCATTGACATGCAGGACGGAGACCTCGATTGGATTGCTTCGCTGTGCAGCCATGACAAGGTTGTCGCCATTGGAGAAATAGGGCTCGATTACTACTGGGATACTTCCCCTAAGGAGGTCCAGCATACGGTGTTCCGGCGTCAGATTGGTCTTGCACGCGAGCTGAAAATGCCGATTGTCATTCATAACCGGGATGCTCATGAGGATGTGGTCCGCATTCTCCGTGAAGAAAAGGCAGCGGAAATCGGCGGGATCATGCACTCCTTCTCGGGCAGCTGGGAGACAGCCAAAATGTGTCTGGATCTCGGCTTTCACCTTTCCTTTGGCGGACCGATTACGTTCAAGAACGCCCGGGTGCCGAAAGAGGTGCTGGCGCAAGTTCCTCTGGACCGTCTGCTGATCGAAACGGACTCACCTTACTTAACGCCCCACCCCTACCGGGGCAAGCGAAATGAGAGTGCTCATGTCAGATTGGTGGCAGAAGCTGCAGCTGAAATTAAGGGCATCGAAGTGGAAAAATTGGCGGAAATTACGTATGCGAACGCACTGGAACGATTTGGAATTCGCTGAAAACGGGAGAAAACTGGCTAAAAAAGTGAGGATGAGCGAAGGATTAAAGTTTTTTAACGAAAAAACGGTTGTTTATTACAATAATTTAACCAATTTTTTTCGCAAATCTGGTTGATTGACGCTTTACAACATGCATCGAAACAGGATATCATCGTTTCAGTGCAGTGAGCTGTTGTTGCAGTGACAGCCACTGATCATAAATCGTCTCGCTGAGTCTCCGTCTGGAGAACGGGGGAACCGATATCGCCTTGCTGAATGCTCTTAGCCCGCACATTGGACACAACAAGTTGCGTCGCAGGCTGTATTTGATTTCTTCACGTGGTCTTTGGGGTGAATTTGAAGGCAGCCGCCATGAGCGGTTGACCTGAGATAGGGCGTCTCTCTTTCGTCCAAACCCGACAGCTAACCCCGTAAGCGCAAGTAAGAGAGGAAACCTCGTGCGTTGGCCGTTTATTCGGACATTTCCGGAAGCCACGAAAGAGTCCTCTGATCAAGACTCTTTTTTTAGGCTTCTTTTTGTTTGGGAATAAACGAGCTCTGCCTATGAACTGTTATATAACAGGCGGATGCATGCCATGCCGGGCAGGCGATTTATGAGCGGGATACGACCGGACTTGAATCATATCGTGTTCTGTCACAATCTCTAGTAGCTTCGCCGGGTACAGTCTTGCGATTTATATTTCAGGCGGACTATGTAAGGAGGATGTAGAAAATGGGCGTATTCCAACCAGAGGTATCCCATGGTTCGCAATCATCCAGCAGGTCTAATGCATTTAGGTTATGGTGGGAGCAAGTGAATATACGCGCATGGTCTTTGCGTGCGTGGTCACTGGCGGGCGTGATCGGGATAGCAATCGCGCTGCTTATTACACTGTATATACGCTCTCAAAGCAGCAAACAAATCATTTTGGAGATAGACGGGAAGGTTCACACTCTGGAGACGCGTGAAGCGCTTCTGGGGGAAGCCCTGGGCAAACAACTGATCCCGCTCAAACCGTATGATAAAATTTCGGCGGGCCTTAGCGATCGGATTGAAGACGGCGACAGGATCGTCATTGACCGGGCACAGGAGTTAATTTTGACTGAAGGCGGAAAGACAAAGACGCTGTATACGACCGAGGATACAATCGGTCAGGCCATTAGCAGCCTGGGCATCGCCCTGGGGGCCCACGACAAGGTATTTCCTTCGCTAGACACCGCAATTACCGCCAGAACGGAAGTCAAGGTTATCCGCATCAACAAGCAGGTTGTGAAGCGGATGAAAAGCTTGCCTTTCCGAGTAATCAAGACGGCGGACCCCTCCCTCACCGCAGGGAAAGTACGAGTAGCGCAAGCCGGTAAGCCGGGCGTAATAGTCCAGCATATTGAGAAAACCTATCAGGACGGTAAGTTGGTCTCAATGCGCATGGTTGGCAAAGAGGTGCAGACGGTGACCAAGAATAAGGTTATCGCCGTAGGCACGAAAGCCGTTCCCAAACCCGCTGCCGTGAACATTTCTTTTTCCAGCAAAGCAGGCGTAAACTTCGAATACAAAAAAGTAATCAAGAACGTTTCAATGACCGCATATTCCTCGGAAGAACCGGGAATCGGCACGCGAACAGCTTCCGGAACACGCGTAACGGAAGGCCGGACCATAGCTGTGGACCCTCGTGTGATTCCAATCGGTTGGTGGGTATATATCGAGGGACTGGGATTCCGCCGCGCAGAGGATACAGGAGGCGCTATCAAAGGCCATAAGATTGACGTTTATTATGATTCATTGAGCCATGCGCGCAGTTTTGGCCGTAAGTCGTGCGCCGTTTACGTCATCGGTCCGGTTAAACCGGAGCTGGATTAACAGCCGTATTTATTTTGCAAATTCAGCGGCAATACGCTATATTGATGTAAGCTCATCACTTATATAATCTCAGCCATAAAGAAGGGGAGCGAATCCTCTTCTTTTTGCTTTATTTTTAGGGTAATGGCGGCAGCGCAGCCGCTGTGGGAGGAACACTAAACAATGATTAAAGAATTGATTGTCGTGGAAGGCAAAAGCGATACCGCTGCCGTCAAAAGAGCGGTCGATGCCGACACGATTGAAACCGGCGGTTCGGCGGTGGATAAACGGGTAATCGCCAAGATCGCCCTTGCAGTAGAGCGGCGGGGCGTCATTATCCTGACCGATCCGGACCATGCGGGAGAACGGATACGCAAGATTGTCTCCTCGAAGGTGCCGGGGTGCAAACATGCCTTCATTCCGGAGGAGGACGCAACGTTAAAGGGCGATATCGGTGTCGAGAACGCCTCGCCGGAAGCGATCCGCCATGCGCTGGAGAATGTGCATACTTCCTTCGAGGGAGCGCCGATTCTGATTGAGATGGAAGACCTCATGGCTGCGGGTATGATTGTGCATCCTAAAGCTGCGCAGCGGAGAATGGCGCTTGGCAATATACTTGGCATCGGTTACTGTAACGGCAAGCAGCTGTACAAGCGGTTGTCGATGTTCGGTATTACGCCTGAAGAGTTTGCAAAAGCGGTTGCGCAAATTGAGCAGGGAGGTCTATCCTCATGAGCGGAAGGGAAGAAATTTCGTCCCCGAGACGTACCAAGGAGATTATTGCGGCTCACGGATTTTCGTTCAAGAAAAGCTTGGGCCAGAACTTTTTGATCGACCAAAATATCTTAAATAAAATTGTAGACGCAGCTGGTCTGGGTAAGGATACCGGAGCTCTTGAGATCGGTCCCGGCATCGGCGCGCTTACTGAACGTCTGGCGCAGACAGCGGGGGCTGTGACGGCCGTAGAGATCGATCAGCGGCTGATTCCGATTCTGCAGGAGGTGCTGTCTCCGTATCCGCATGTAAAGGTACGCCATGCCGATGTGCTAAATGTGGATCTGCATGAACTGTTCGCCGAGGATTTCGCGGAAGTAGGCAAGGTCAGCGTAGTCGCTAATTTGCCTTATTACGTGACGACTCCGATTCTGATGAAGCTGCTGGAGGAAAAGCTGCCGCTGGCGAACATTGTCGTGATGATTCAAAAAGAGGTCGCCGAGCGGATGGCGGCGTCGCCGGGAGGCAAGGATTACGGCAGCCTGAGCATTGCCGTGCAGTATTACAGCGAGCCCGAACTGATCTGCACGGTGCCGCACACCGTATTTATTCCCCAGCCGAATGTGGAATCGGCCGTCATCCGGCTGAAGGTCAGAGAGCGCCCGCCTGTCGAGGTGAAGGACGAGCAGCATTTTTTTGAAGTGGTGCGTGCCTCCTTTACACAGCGGCGTAAAACCATATCCAATAATTTGAAAGTCCGCTTCTTTCCTGGTGAGGGCAGAGAACGGCTGGAGGCGCTGCTCGGTGAGGCCGGAATTCAGCCTTCCCGCCGCGGCGAGACGCTAAGTCTGGCGGAATATGCGCGTTTAAGCGACGTGCTGCTTGCGGCAGGCATTTCATAGAACTTAAAAGGCCAAAAGATGAACCAACCGTGACCTTTGCCCATACGATGGGTTAGAGGTGATGTTCTGATGAATTTGGGAGATTTGGTCGTTCGAAGATCTTATGGCGGTGATGTGACTTTTCGGGTGGAGCATATAGTGCGAAATCAGGCCATCATCAAAGGAACCGAATTTCGGCTGCTGGCGGACGCTCCGCTGGATGATCTGGTTCAGGTGCCTGCTGAGGCCATGACGGAGCAGGGACAGCGCGCACGGATCAAAGCGGCGGAATCGCTGACGGAGCTGAGAAAGGATCAGCAGGAGCGGATCAGGCTTGGCGCCTTGAGTCCGGCGGGGTTTTGGGAGCAGACGCCCAAGGAGGCCTCTTACTTTGAGCTTCCCGGAAAAGTGCTGCATCTTGACGGCGATCCGGGTTATTTGAGTAAAAGCCTCAGCCTGTATGAGCAGCTGCGTATTCCGTCTGAAGGTCATCATGTGCGGGAAGCGGAGATGGCCTCCATGCTGTATCGGCTGCTGCCCAGAGTCCGTCCCAATATTGTGGTGCTTACGGGTCATGACGGTGTACTAAAGTCACTGCCATCTTACGATCTGCACAGCTTAAGCAGTTATAAGAATTCGCAAAATTTCGTTGCTGCCATTCGGGTGGCCAGAGATTACGAACGCCACTACGATGCGCTGACGGTAATCGCCGGCGCCTGCCAGTCGCATTTCGAAGCGCTGCTTGGGGCCGGCGCGAATTTTGCCAGTTCTCCGGGACGCATTCTGATTCATGCGCTGGACCCGGTGTATGTCGCGGCGAAAGCCGCTCTGACTTCCATAAGGGAAACGATCAACTTAAGCGACGTGCTGAATCATACGATCAGCGGCAGCCAGGGAGTGGGCGGGGTCGAAACCCGAGGAAGCTTGCGGATTGGCATGCCGCGTCTGCAGGATTTATCTACGCTGAAAGTAACACCTTCCGCCATATAAAAGGCCCGAAGCCTAAGTCCTCTTGCTTGTCCATTCGCCCCTAAAAATATCGTTGACAAACATAACTGGCATCTACTATAATATTTTGTTTGATTTGACATATTGTAATAAAGAGGTTATAATGGACAAGGAAAGAGGTGGTCTTCAGGCAATGGCTAATAACGCGCTGTTGGAAATTAAACGCAGTCTCGAAGCTCATGTCGGTTCTAAGATTACGTTACGAGCAAACGGCGGTCGGCGCAAGACGGTCGAGCGCACCGGTGTCCTGGAAGAAACGTACCCTTCTGTATTTATTGTCAAACTGGATCAGGAGCAGCAGTCATTGGGGCGCGTCTCCTACAGCTATGCCGATATTCTTACCGAGTCCGTGGAGATTATGGTATGTGAGGACGATGTGCGGATGCCGCTCATGCATGCCAAAGCGTAACTCTTTATTCATAAACAGCCTTTCCTTGCTTAGGGAAGGCTGTTTTATATTGTACGCCCAGCATGGGCGTCATCTTTAGGGTGAAACAGCGGAAAGTGTATGTTCAAGGGAGAGGCAATCCATACTAAGACGGCATTAACTCATCATTATTAACCCATAAGGAGGATGCCGCATGAGCCGCAGAAGACGTAGCATGATGTCCGAGGAGCTGAAGACGGAGCTGGCAAAAGAGCTCGGCTTCTATGACACCGTGGAGCGCGAGGGATGGGGAGGAATCCGGGCGAAGGATGCCGGGAACATGGTGAAGAGAGCGATTCAGCTTGCCGAGCAGGCTGCGCGCAAATCTTAGGGCAAGAAATAGCCGAAAAGCGGTAAGGAAGGCGGGGGCTCCCAAGCAGGGTGTCCCCTTTTTGCCTTAAACGAGAAACGGATGCCCTCCTCCTGCGAGGACGACGCAGCCGCTTCTTCTTGGTTATAACGCTTTCATCCAAGGGCTGAACTCGGAATGGACTTCGTAACAAGATTTTCATATAATATGTTAAGTTATTTTAGGGAAAAATGAGAGTAGGGTGAACGCCTTGAAAATGTATGAGAAAGCGCCGGCCAAAATCAACCTGATGCTGGATGTGCTGCACAAGCGGCCGGATGGATTTCACGAGGTGGAAATGATTATGACCATGGTGGACCTCGCAGACCGGCTGGAGATGTCCGAACTGCGGCGGGATACCATTATTATATCAAGCCAGGCGGGTTATATTCCGCTGGATGAGAAGAACCTGGCGTTTCAGGCGGCGAAACTGTTAAAAGAGCGTTACGGGGTGGGACAGGGTGTACATATCCATCTGGACAAAAAAATACCGGTTGCCGCCGGGCTCGCCGGCGGGAGCAGCGACGCCGCGGCTGCGCTGCGCGGTCTGAACCGGCTCTGGCGGCTTGGCTTGCCCGGCGAAGAGCTGCAGGAGCTTGGCGCCGAGCTTGGCTCGGACGTGCCCTTCTGCGTCACCGGAGGAACTGCCCTGGCAACCGGCAGAGGGGAGCGGCTTACCCCCATCGCAAGCATGCCCCAATGCTGGGTGGTGCTGGCGAAACCGCCGATTAATGTATCGACGGCAGAAGTCTATGGCAAGCTCCGGGCGGACCGCATTGCCGTTCATCCTTCCGCTCGGCTTATGCGGGAGGCGATTGAAGCCGGGGATTTCCAGGCGGTGTGCGGGAGGCTCGGCAACGTGCTGGAAGAGGTAACCTTGAAGCTGCATCCTGAGGTGCAGCAGCTCAAGGAAGCGATGATCCGGCTCGGCGCCGAAGGCGTGCTGATGTCCGGCAGCGGCCCGACTGTATTCGGGCTTGTGTCTAAGCAGTCCAAGGTGGCTAGAATTTATAACGGGCTGCGCGGGTTTTGCAAGGAAGTCTATGCCGTACGTTCACTGACTTGACGGGGGGAGAACGAATTATAACGGCTTCCCTTGTGTAAACCCGTACAAAAGTGATATATTTCTCTATAAATATTCGGTTTTGACGAGGAGCCTCCCGTGAAGAAACTTAAAAGAAGTCAGCGTTTAGTGGATATGACCCAATTTTTACTTGAAAAGCCGCATGAACTTCTGCCGCTGTCCACCTTTGCCGAGCGGTATGGAGCGGCCAAGTCCTCAATCAGCGAGGATCTGGCGATTATCAAAGAGGTATTCGAAGGCGAAGGCATGGGCGAGCTGCAGACTCATGCGGGAGCGGCCGGAGGAGTGAAGTTCATCCCCCGTATGCCTATGGAGATAGCGCTGTCTTTTGTCCACGGGCTGATCAGCGAGCTGGAGCATAGCGACCGGATACTGCCTGGAGGATATTTATATATGTCGGACCTGCTCGGACAACCGTCCCTAATGGAGCAGGCGGGCAAGATTATTGCCACCGCATTTTACGGCGTACCGATTGATACCGTGATGACGGTGGAAACGAAAGGGATTCCGCTTGCTTACGCGACGGCCGCGCAGTTGGGGCTGCCGGTTGTGCTGGTGCGCCGGGATCATAAAGTAACGGAAGGCTCGGCGGTCAGCATCAATTATGTGTCGGGCTCGCATAAGAGTATTCATACGATGTCACTGTCCAGACGCGCGCTTAAGGAGAAGTCTCGTGTGCTGATTGTTGACGATTTCATGAAAGCGGGCGGAACGGTTGGCGGAATGGTTGATCTGCTCGGCGAATTCAACGCGGAAGTGGCCGGCGTCGGCGTTCTGGTGGAATCCGATGCGGTAGGGTCAGAGGAACGTCTGCTGCATGACTATGTTTCCTTGGTCAGACTAGGCGAGGTCGATCCGAAAGAGCGGCGCATATCCGCGTATCCTGGCAATTTCTTTTCCATTTAAGGACCGTAAAATATGTCGATTTCGTGAGAAAACCATCGGAATTCGGCAGAAAAGCGTTGAAAACACTGTTTTGTCAAATTTATCTGCTAAGTAAGGGATTTTCTGGTATGAAAAAGAAGGAGTTTGCGCACCTGTGTGGAATTATACACCCAAGTCTCTGATGGAAAAAGGTGGTGAACACACACATGCAAATTACGGATGTCAGACTCCGCCGCGTCAACTCTGAGGGGAGAATGAAAGCAATCGCATCCATTACCATCGACAACGAGTTTGTTGTTCATGACATTCGCGTCATTGATGGCAACAATGGAATGTTCGTTGCAATGCCCAGCAAGCGCACGCCGGATGGGGAATTCCGTGATATCGCGCATCCGATTTCTTCCGGAACGCGTGAGAAGATCCAAACCGCAGTTCTTGCAGAATATGATCGCGCGGCAACGGAAGAAGAAGTGATTGAAGAAGGAGCATAAGTAACGGCTCCTTGGTATGCGGCTCTCATTATCGGGCATAGGTGTCGGATATGCAATTCGAATTGGGGTTCGAAGAAAAGAGAACGATCCTTTGGATGGTTCTCTTTTCTTTTTGCCCGGAATGAGATATATTCAGTAATGAGTTTAGAGTAGGAGGTTGGCATTCTTGAAAAGAATGGCTGTTGTTCTAGCCGCAGGCCAGGGCAAGCGCATGAAATCAAAGTTATACAAAGTGCTGCATCCCGTTTGCGGAAAGCCTATGGTTGGGCACGTGCTTGATACAGTTAAAGCAACCGGCTGCGAGCGGAGCATTGTTGTTGTCGGACATGGCGCTGAGGCGGTCCAAGCTTATTTGGGCGATTCTGCGGAATACGTGCTGCAGGAAGCTCAGCTCGGAACGGGTCACGCCGTAAAGCAGGCCAAGGATTTGCTGGGCGGGGAAGAAGGTACGCTGGTTGTAGCATACGGTGATACACCGCTCATTACCCCGGAAACACTGACCAAGCTGATGACGCTGCACGAGGAACGCAAGGCGGCGGCCACTATTTTGACGGCCGTTATGGAAAACCCTGCGGGACTTGGACGGATTATACGCACTGAGGACGGAGAGCTGCTGAAGATTGTGGAGCAGAAGGATTGCACGCCCGCCGAGGATGCCATACGTGAAATCAATACCGGAATTTACTGCTTTGACAACGCCAAGATGTTTGCCGCCTTGGACAAGGTGACGAACCATAATGCCCAGCAGGAATACTATCTGACCGACGTTATCGGTATTCTGCGTGAGCAGGGAGAGCTTGTGCTCGCCTTCCAAACGGACGATGCCATAGAATCGATCGGTGTGAATGACCGCGTGGCGTTATCTGAAGCCGAGTACCATATGCGCCAGCGCATCGCCCGCCGTCATATGCTCGGCGGCGTAACGATTATAGATCCATCATCTACTTATATAGGAGCCGAAGTCACCATCGGAGCGGATACGGTGATTTATCCGGGAACGCTGCTCAAGGGTAGTACCGCAATCGGGGAAAACTGCATTATAGGCCCCTCCAGTGAAATTGAAAACAGCCGGATTATGGACGGAGCCCAGGTCAAGTATTCCGTACTTAACGAGGCTGAGGTCGGCGCACGGACTTCCGTTGGGCCTTTTGCCTATTTGCGCCCGGGAAGCGTGCTTGGCGAAGACGTCAAGATCGGCGATTTTGTAGAGATCAAGAAAGCCACGATCGGCGACGGCTCTAAAGTTTCGCATTTAAGCTATGTCGGAGACGCTTCTGTCGGCAAGAACGTGAATGTCGGCTGCGGGGCGATCACGGTCAACTACGACGGTTTCAATAAATCGATAACCGAAATCGGGGACGACGCTTTTATTGGCAGTAACGTCAACCTGATTGCTCCCGTCACGGTGGGCAAAGGCGCTTATGTTGTGGCCGGTTCCACCATTACCAAGTCGGTCTCCGAAGGGGATTTGGCCATTGCCAGACAGCGTCAGGAGAACAAGCCGGGCTATGCGGATAAAATCCGGTCCCGGGCAAAAGCGAAAAAGGGTCAGTCTCATCCATCGTAAGTGCGTATGATGTGCCTGGCGCCGGGTATTTTCCGTGCCACGGCATATTTTGACAGATAAATTCAATTGAACCGATCACGGAGGGTTTAACTTTTATGGCTTATCTTGATTCCAAGTTAAAAATTTTCACCTGTAATTCCAATCCCAAGGTCGCGCATCAAATTGCCGACTACATTGGGATTCCGATGGGCGAGTCGCATACGACAAGCTTCAGCGATGGAGAAATTCAGGTCAGATTGTCGGAGAGCGTACGCGGCTGCCACGTCTACATTGTTCAATCCACCTGCGGTCCTGTGAATGATAACCTGATGGAAATGCTTGTCATGATCGATGCGCTGAAGCGCGCCTCGGCCAAGAGTATTAACGTGGTTATCCCGTATTACGGCTATGCCCGTCAGGATCGCAAGGCCCGTTCGCGTGATCCGATTACGGCGAAGCTGGTGGCGGACCTGATCGAGACAGCGGGTGCGCACCGCGTGATTACCATGGACCTGCACGCCATGCAGATTCAGGGCTTCTTCAACATTCCGGTCGATCATATGCTCGGCGTACCGATCCTGGCGCAATATTTCCGCTCCATGCAGATCCCGAATCCGGTCGTTGTATCTCCGGACCACGGGGGTGTGGTTCGGGCGAGAAAGCTGGCCGATTTCCTGAACGCTCCGCTCGCTATTATTGACAAGCGCCGTCCTGAACCAAATGTCAGTGAGGTTATGAATATTATCGGGAACATCGAAGGGAAGACAGCGATCGTTATCGACGATATCATCGATACGGCGGGTACGATTGTGCTTGGAGCCAATGCTTTAATGGAAGGCGGAGCCAAAGAGGTGTACGCTTGCTGTACGCATCCGGTACTCTCCGGTCCGGCGCATCAGCGGCTGGAGAATTCGCCGATTAAAGAGGTTGTAGTTACCGATTCGATTCCTATTCGCAGCGAGAACCCGACTTCCAAGCTAAAGGTGCTTTCCGTGGCTCCTCTGCTTGGCGAGGCGATTATCCGGGTGCATGAAGAGTTGTCCATCAGCAAGCTGTTCGAGATCGAATAGAGATATGCAGAAATATAAGGCGATGGACAAGCGCGCAGCTTACAGCCTTATATTTCGAAGGCAGGGTTACAGCTCCTTTTGGGGAGATGTAACCCTTG
>NZ_ASSD01000703.1 GCF_000520715.1 Paenibacillus zanthoxyli JH29 | reverse complement strand
GCCACGCTACCGGAAGGAAAGACCATGTCCTGGCTAGTGCCGACCTCGAGGGCGTACTCCACCAGATAGAATGCCCGCTTCTTGTGATCCACGGTGCGGAAGAGGTATTGGTTCAGCCAAATCCGCTAACACAAGCTTTGAAGAATTACAAGCAGGCTGGTTCGAAAAACAAGACGTTCTTCCCGATAGAGGATAGACGACTTGGCGGATTAGAACACAAGACAACGACCATAAAGAGGCTTCTAGCGATGCTCAAGCCAACCTCCGGCAAGCTCTACATGTTAGGCGAAAAGGTCGATGCCGGAAACTATAAATTATGGGATAAGGTTGGGTATTTGGAGGAAGCTTCTTTTTATCCTGATTTAACCGTAGTTGAAAATCTTGACATAGCACGACGTATGCAAGGAGTACCTGACAAAGAATCCGTTAATCGGGTTATCCGTAAGTTGGGGCTTGAGCCGCACAAAAAGAAAAAGGCGAAGAATCTTTCTTTAGGAAACAAACAGCGCCTGGGACTTGCGAAAGCTATGATACACAATCCGGAAATCATAATACTGGATGAACCGATAAATGGTCTTGATCCGGCAGGAGTTGTTGAAATACGGAATATGTTATATGATTTAGCGAAAAATTTCGGCGTAACTATTTTTATATCCAGCCATCTGTTAGAAGAACTCTCAAAAGTTGCCTCACGCATTGGGATTATTCACAATGGTCATCTTATTAAGGAAATCGCAATGGATAGGCTGGAACAATCGTTACAGAAAAACTTGGTGGTGAATGGCCGCGACAAAAATGCTTTAAAGAATGTGCTTAAAGAGCATGGATATGAATTTGAGGAAACAATGGACGGTTATATCAAACTAACCGATGACCATGCAGCAGATCGTCCTGAACGGCTAGCGGAGCTGCTGGTTAAATCTAATCAACCGCCAACACTGCTTCGAGTGGTTACGGAAGATTTGGAAGGTTACTTTCTTCGTACAATTGGTATGGCGAAGGGAAATATATAATGAATATTTTTTCTGTCTTACATTGTGAGATTCGTAAGATTATCCGCGCTAATGTGTTTTGGTTGGTGTTCCTTGTTTTTGCATTTGGGCCAATCATGATGGGAGTCGGAATTATTTTATCCAGTGACACCGGTAGCATCAATTGGCAAATGTATTTAACAGATTTGCTTAATAATCTTGCCGCACTGGGACTTATCGGATACACATTTATCGCTGCATGGGTATTTGGGCGAGAGTTTACAGATAAAACAATTAAGGATTTGCTTGCAAAGCCCGTATCAAGATCAAATATTGTACTGTCCAAATTGCTGGTAATTTTAGCGTGGAGCATATTACTTTCCATCTATATGTTTGCCACGGCTCTTGCCGTTGGAGGTATTCTAGGGGTTACGGGCTGGTCTCCTCTTATTTGGAATATTTTTTTAAAATTTATTATAACATCGCTATTATTTATTATTGTTACCACACCAGGTGCTTGTCTGGCAAATGTTAGCAAGGGATACTTGGCCCCATTAGAACTCATCCTGGTAATCGTTATTCTCTCAAATGTTTTAGCCTCTTTTGGGTTTGCCCCCTATTTCCCGTGGACAATCCCGTCGGTATTTCAAAGCATCGGGTTCTTAAATTTGAGTAGTATAATTATTCTTGGCCTTACGGGAATAGCCGGAATAGTTGGAATATTTGCTTGGTGGAGATTTTCCGAGCAACAATAAACGATGGTAGAAAAAGAGTCGTCAACTCGGTAAAACCGAAAGGGTGACGACTCTTATAAAAAATTCTATCACGATCCCGTTTATTCTTCAATTGCTCCTGACATCAGAAGAAGTTTATTCCTAGTTGTTTGATGGGACTTATAACATTACAAGAATGGCAGATGTTTTTTCATATCTATAACTCATGGAACAATTGCAAAAACAGTACCTTGGTTAAAATCAGCCACTTTCATAGACCCATAAACCCCTAAATATAGTCTGGTTTGATCCAGATTCGTTCCTAAACTGACATAATAAGCGGATTGAGACCCAAAATTATAATCGGTTTCTATAACGCTAAAATCATTTAGTTTACCATCTGTTCGTACCCTGGTGTAAGCTAAAACTCCTCTAACCGGAGGTTGAGATTCTTCATCCCGAGCTAGATCGGTAAACACGACGCTTCCCGATAATTCGGGGATTCTATTCCCCATATACGGCTGGACTCCT
>NZ_ASSD01000702.1 GCF_000520715.1 Paenibacillus zanthoxyli JH29 | reverse complement strand
GATTATCGAGCCTCTTGTCGTCAGCATGGGGCCATCCCATCCGCAATACTGGATGATGCTGTCGATGCTGGGAGTGGGCTTGTCCATCTTTTCGCTTGCCCGGCTGAACCGGTACCGCAGGCATTGAAAGAGCTCTCTTAGAAGTCAAGAGGGCTCTTTTGCTGCATTAATACGCCCAAACTTGGAGACATTTAAGCTCATCCATGTTACAGTAAGAAAAAATATACGGAAAAGGATGGGAGTTTACTTATGTTGATGGGCTTGATACGCCATGGCCAGACGGATTGGAATGCTGTAGGCAGGATTCAAGGGCAAAGTGATATCCCGCTTAACGGCGAAGGCCGCAGAC
>NZ_ASSD01000701.1 GCF_000520715.1 Paenibacillus zanthoxyli JH29 | reverse complement strand
CTAACCTTTTCAAAACTTTGTTTCACGAATTCAGGTGTTTATTGATGAATGAAAAATTTGTATTCGTGTAGTATAGTTGAACAAATGGAAAAAGAAGGTGATGCAAGTGAGCTTTTATCTTGTATTATTTATTGCAGCTGTGATTCAATTTGTTCTGGATAAAATTATCAGCAAAACAGATGAGAAGATATCAGACACGGATGGTTATATCCCATACAGGTGGTTCGTTGTGATTGGGGGTATTGGTATATTTTTGTCACTTTTTTTTGTTAATGAACCCCCTTATAAATATGTTTGGATTGGCGTATTACTTATTATAGTGTTCGGTGTTCGATCTATCTTTCAATGGAAATATATTCGCAGTTCACAAAAGCATATTATTTCACTATTGATGATGGCCTTATCTGTAGTCGGTACAATTGTTTACGTTTTAATTTAAGACGGATTGTCAAGCTAAGTGCGACAGTTCCTCTGAAAAGGATTCGTGAGCGGTTCTCCAACCCAAGCATTTTCGTGGTCTATGGTTGATCAAGCGCAGAGCAGTCTCCAAGGCTTCATCCGTGATTTGTGCAAAATCTGTCCCCTTGGGAAAAAACTCTCGCAAGAGGCCATTGGCATTCTCATTCGAGCCGCGTTGCCAGGAAGAATACGGATCTGCGAGATATACCTGTAGGCCATGAGCTTCTTCCAAGCTGGCGTAACAGGCGAATTCCTTGCCACGATCTGCAGTAGCGGTTTGAAATGCACCATCAGGGTACTGCGAGGCTACTACACCAAAAGCAATTTCCATGGACAAAGCTGTACGGTCAGGCATGGGAACGGCGGTGTACAGTCGGGTCTTGCGTTCGATGAATGTAGCTACGCAGCCCTTGCTTTTCCCACGGCCCGAGACGACCGTATCGAGTTCCCAATGACCGAAGGTTTTCCGGGAACGAACCTCTTTCGGACGCTGAGAGATGGTCTTACCCACAGCGAACTTGCCGCGTGTCTCTACAGGCTTCTGCCGTTTACCTTTGTGGCGTAAGACGGCAAGCACTCCTTTCACCAAACGGCCTGTATATAGCCAGCGATAGATGGTTTTAAAGCAGACCACAGGGTGTCCCTCTTGACGGAGTCGTTCTACGATCTACTCGGGAGACCACGTGGCATGAAGCTTTTCTTCAATAAGGACCGACTGCTGTGGTGTCCATTTTCCGGCTGGGACGGAGGACTTACGTCGCTGGACATAGTTCTCCTGAGATCGCTCGGCACAATAGGGCTTCTGCGTTTCATTTCGACGGAGTTCTCGGCAAATGGTGGCATGATGCCTGCCCAATTCACTGGCAATGGCCTCGAGCACTTATGATGTGTGTAGCTCATGGTGGATTCTCCTTGTGTGAATGTGGTGTAGGAACCTTCATTCTACACGAATCCGGCCATGGGCCATTTTTTATTTATTTCCAGTAGGTGTCGCACTTCATATTACAATCCGTCTCTTATAAAAAAAATAAATATTATATTGCGTAACGTTACGTAGTATAATGTAATAGAATTACAGAGAGGCGATATCCTAATGCTGGGGTGCATTAGAGAATATCGCAACCCCCTCCTTGTATCTATTAAATAATATACCTTTAGGAGGAAAAAATCATGAGCTATCATATTATGGTTAATCTGAAAAGCAATCGTAGAGAATTGGGTACTTTGAAAATGTATAACGGTAGTGGATCCTTAGTATTTGGCCCTGTGCCAGCACTTGGACGCTCGGAGTATGACTACGCTCCTACAGAAATTGATGGAAATACTCCAACTGGTGAGTACACTGCCCAGCTTGCTTCTCCAAGAAATGATACAGCAAAGAATCGTCGTTCTTACGGTATGTATGGAATTGTTCAAATGGATCCAGTTAGTGGACAAGCCCTAACTGCTAAGAGAAACGGACGCACTGGGTTATGGATTCATGGCGGAGCTCCTTCTGACTCAGGTGGTTTACGCCCAACACATGGTTGTGTACGACTATCCGAAGACAACCAAGATGGTTTGGTGAAAGCAATCAAAGCAGCTGGCGGCTCTGGTAAAGTAACAATAAGTGAAAACTAAGATTTTTATACTTTATTCCAAACTAACCCACATCTATTTGATGTGGGTTAGTTTCCATAAGGTTCCCTCTTAAAATTTCGGTGTTAATTGAGCTAGCTTCTGTTCATCGTTTTTAGATAAAGACCCCTTCTTTAAAATTGATTTTTTTGTTTCTGAGTAAGTATAGAGTACTGCTTGTGGAGAATCATCACCTTTACTTACAAAGTCAAAACTTTTCCCATCTTTATGCCAAACTATAGAGGAGATCAGTATAAAATCCTTATCGGACACATGCGTATAGCTCTTACGCTCTACATCGTATACTCCGATATAACTTGAACCCAGATCACCGATACCAAACGCAATCTTTTTCCCATCTGGTGACCAGTTATATGCATCAATCTTTTCACTTCCCGCTCCATCACTATTCATCTCAAACATGTTTACAATAGCTTCAGTCCCATTAGATAAATTAATTAGAACAAGTCTTTTCCCCTCATGATCGCTTACATGGAGAGCTATCTGGTTGCTTTTGGATAAGGAAAGTGAATTAACTCTCAATGGTCGTGGGTTGAGCTTGACAAGTTGCTCTCCGCGCTTACTTTTTATTTTCATAGAATCCACAACTTCATTGGCTTCGGCGGCTTCTTCTCCCTTAGCCTTAGTTAATTTTGCGGTAAAAGTAACATCTTTATTTTTCCATACAATCTGTTTTCCCGAAACTACAACCTTAGATTTATCTTGATTATTATAATACTGTGAATAATCTACAGAATTCATCTTTTTGTCAGTTGCTTTATATGTTTCTATAGTTGCTTTTCCTTCAACTTTTTTTACACCTTCCTTTGTGTTGTTGACCTCATTATTATTCACTTTGTTCTGAGGCCATTGTTGATCTGGATTTGAATTTGAACTTGCCTTATCACTGCATCCTGAAATCGCTAACGCCACTATCGCACCTACGGTCATAATCTGCACGAATTTCATAATTTCCTCCTTAATATACAATGTTCCGTTGTTCCTACGTTCCCTTGTATACGTAATCACATAAAGGTAAGTACTAATAATCGAACACATAATCTAGTAATCTACTTTAAAATCAGTCACCTCTTTCCTTTCTGTCTAAATAGAATTGTATTGGACCCATTTATATATTTTACCATATATAATCCTTTTTATGTAATTAGAATACATAAAATCATTCATTTTTCCAATCAAGAAAACACCGACCCCCAGCATGTAGGAGTCGGTGTTTTTTTATTAATTTACGCGTTGCGAACGAAGAAAGCAATCGGTGTCGAGCTGCCACCACCAGTAGTAACTTGAATCGGAACTGTAACCGATTGCCCATTTGCAAGAGAAAATGCACCAATTTTCACACTTTGAGCAGTCGTCGTCTTTGCAATACCATAGACCGGGTTGCTTCCCACCTTTACTGCCCCAACAAACAGCCCGCCTCGCGGATTCAAGTAAAGGTTTGCTGTCTGCGAACTACCAGATGTGTTGCTAATAGTGAGATTGCATTTATATATCCCACCAAAAGACGCACTATTCGCCAAAGTTCCCGGAAGTATAGACGGATTATCGCCCAAAATGGAAATGCTGTTAGAAGTGCCTCCGCTTCCAAGCGTGAGAGTGGCATTGGCGCCTTGCACGTCGGCATAATTCCAAGTGCCTCTCGGGTGAGTACTTACAGAACCAATAACAGCTCCTTGATGTGTATTAAGAATTGCCGCAGTACTGTTACCTGCTACGGTCCGGATTTTTGCGCTCATGGCAGAAGCACTAGAAAGAGTAAATTCCATAACTAGACCTCTTACTTGTCCAGCTGCAAGAGTGAATTCTTTGACAGTTTGGACGGAGCCAGATGGGATAGTAACAGTTGTGCTTTCTGATGTTAGTGTTTGGCCAAGAAGTGCTTTGGCCAGACAAAGGCCTGCATTGGTGAGAATATCGCCACCATTTGCTGTTACAGTCGTATCGTATTTAATAGAGCTAACAGTTACAGGATTACCGCCTGCGTTACCCACCGTCAAACCATATTTAATGGTGCTGCTGGTATCATTATGATGCCAAATAAATACACGATAGTTAACCGAGGTGGAGTTGGGAACAATATCATCCCACAAAGTAATGATCGGCGTGCTAAATGTTGCTGAAGTGAGTGGCTCAGGGTTATCACAAACATACAGACGTTGCCCCGAAATAGCTGTATATCCCGTTGAAGCAACTGGGGTTGGTGCAGACAAAGACACTGGGGTTAAATTAATTTGAGAGCATGGCATAATAATTAAATCCTCCTTTATAACGTTAAACAACGCAACGTTACGTAATATTGAGAGCAACAAACAGTTTTTAATTGATAAAGTTCAGCTTAATAACCGAATTGCCGAAATTTCCGGACATCTCAACATACTTCGGGTATATTACTGCTTATCAACCAAACTATGTGTTAATCACAGTTATATAATATAATATTACGTACCGTTACGCGATATAAAATTAAAATTTTTTTCTAGCTATTATCGCTTAAATGATTAGAGTCTGTATGTAAACCTAAGCAACTAGACCATAATCTATACCAGCGTTAAAAAAAACCTTGAACGTACACGACAATTAGTCAAAAAGGGTAGCCAGTCAGCGGTAGTTTTTCACCTTGTTAAAGAAACATTCGACCAGATGCCGTTCTTTGTAGATTTCCTTGTCCCATTTCGGCTGGACTCGTCGATTTTTCTTGCTTGGAATGACCAAAGTCGTTTCTGGTTCTTTCCAAAAGCTTGAGAATTGGTTGGTATCGTAAGCCCGATCCGCCAAGACTTGTTTACCAGTTAATTCTATCGACTTTAGTATTTCGTAACCCATTACCGAATCGTGATCGTGGGCTTGTCCGGGCGTCAGCTTAAAACGAAGAGAATTACCCAAAGCATCCGTGGCCCACGGATTTTGGTTGTTAGTTCACTTTGTGATCGTCCAATGGCCTGAAAATGCTGACCCCTTTTGCCTCGGCTCCATGTTGATGGACTCGTACAATGGTTGCGTCGATTATCACATTTTCGAAGTCGGGAAGGGTTGAAATATGCTCTAATATTTGATCCCAGATTCCGGCTCTCTGCCAGCTTCAGAAGCGACTGTAAGACGAGGACCAAGAGCCGTAATACTCAGGCAAGGAACGGGAATGGATCGAAACCCTCCTTCAAGCCACTGCCACATCCAAAGGAATTCATCATCGATGTCTCGTGCTGCTTCTAGCGGACGAAAGTCAAGGGGCGATTCCAACACAGGCTGAAATTGCGCGGCGATGTGGGGTCAGTGAAGTTACCGTATCGAATACGGTGAAGGACTACTGTACCCGTGGCCTTCACGAGACCCTGTATTACCGCAAGTATGCCGAACTGGCACGCCCTTCACAGGTAACATGCGAAGTGGAAGCCCGGTTCATTGTGTTAGCGTGTTCCGAGCCGCCCGAGGGCTATGCCCGCTGGACCGTTCGTCTGTTAACCCGTCGGGTCATCGAACTCAATATTCTGAAATCGATAGGACAGAAAACGATTCGGACCATATTAAAAAACAAAACTTAAGCCTCACTTAAAAAACAGTGGTGCATTCCTACCAAGGCCAGTAGCGAATTTGTTGCACGCATGGAAGACATTTTGGAGACGTATGCCCATCCCTACGACCCGGAAATCCCGCTGTCTGTATGGATGAACCGCCCGTGCAACTGCTCGGCCATTCTCGCCCTCCGCTTAGACGAAGCCGGGACAAGTCCAGTTAAGAAGATAACGAGTATGTACGCGAGGGAAGTTGCAGCCTGTTTCTATTTACGGTACCGTTAGCCGGGTGGCGTCATGTGCATGCCTCCGCAAGACATACGAAAGCGGATTAGGCGCTACAGATTCGAGAATTGCTGGAAGTTCATTATCCGGGGGTGAAACGGATTCGGCTGGTGATGGAAAACTTGAAAACGCACACGATCTCATCGTTGTATGAAACGTTTGCACCGGAGCAGGCTTTGGCCCTTTCCAAACGATTGGAACTTCATTACACACCAAAGCATGGAAGTTGGCTCAACATTACTGAAATCGAGTTGAGCGTACTGACGATCCAATGTCTGAATCGGCGAATCGTCTCCATGGAGGAGTTGCAGCGTAAGGTGACCGCTTGGGAACCCAGCGTAACCAGGCTCAAAAATCCGTTGATTGGTAGTTTACCACTAAGCAGGCACGAGGCAAGTTAAAACACTTGCATCCCGAAATTTGTTTGGTCAAGAAAAATTCAAAACAAGAAAACAAGCGAAAAGAGCCGTCTTCGCGTACATTTCTTGTTTCTATAATGGAAAGGTGTCCATTCATCGATTGGGTACTTCACGCCCAATCAATACGAACGTATGTACCACATGGCGGCGTAATTCTCTTGGTTTGATGTGTTCAGTCTATTGACAGAGATCCAGGTCATCATCTCTGTTTCGAGATATTTGTATATCATTATATAAAAAAGAAAAAATTCAAAAAATCCCTTTCAATTATCTTAATACGTAGCGTATTGTTACGTGTTATGATATGATATAAAAAAACTTTTTGCAAAAAAAGGGGGGCAATAGTAAAAGAAATTACCAAATCTTCTTACTGAACCTTATTTTAATCCATTATTTTATAAAACAGCAACAAAATCTCAATATTGTAACCTGTGAAACATATCTCTTTTCCAATACGTAAAAAATAACTGCTGTGGGAATCACACCCTTAACATGCGAACTTACGTTTGGTATAATGGACAAGCTAAGTACAGAATCGGTATTAAACAAATAAGGGGGCATTCGTCTTATGATAATCTATGAAAACCAATTTCAAGCTAATAACTTTAATATTTTACCAGGGGATGTGCATCAACATATTATAGGGATCATTGAAGCCAGCCCAACTTCTCAATTCTATTGCCATGTACAAGAAGAAATACCCAATGTCTATGTTTATCTCATCGAAAACAACCAATTGGAAAAGTATAGTGTTTGTCATTTTTTCTCATGTGATCAAATCGGAAGAGAGTATTTATACCAAAGTCTCCCTTTAGAACAGATACGTTTTTTTTCCATGTTTGCTTCTCTGATTAATATTACTTAGCATCATGCGCTTTTTCCTTTTTAATACGTTCGTATTCCTCTTCAATTGTTTTGGATAATAGATCGGTCGCCGTCATGTTTAGCTTTTTAGCAGCTTCAGCCAGTTGTTTTTTTATATACGCCGGCACATCATAATGAAATTTAACTTTATTGCCGTATGCCATAGTTGTTCCTCCTATCCCATAATCTCTTGATATTTTTTTTCGATCAAGCGAATTAATAATTGGGTGGCCGATGTTTCTTGCAAGGCTGCAGCCTCGATCAATTTTTCCTTTATTTCTGGCTGGAACTCATAAGGCAGTTTTACCTTCGGTTCAACCATACGGCCTTCTAGTGTTTTTTCAGCATCTATGGCAAGATCCAGCAGCGTTTGTAACGAAGAAGCGCTAGAGGCCTCTCTTCCATATTTAGGCAAAACGCGAATAAGGTACTGCTTTAATGCTCGTTGATCTTCTTCGAGAATTTCAATACGTAGGCCTTCATTCTCTACCCTGAACTGACAATCCACGTTGTACCCAAATAAGTTAACGGAATATTTCATCTTCATCCTCCTTATCATACCTCCTGCTATTATATAGTGATTCGTTACGTCTCACAATATTTTTATTCCTTCATTTGTGACTTATTTCCATTAAAATTCGAATTATTGTTTAGCAGCTCTGCAAAAATAGCATTGCCTTTAGCTTTATAGTTCGCTAATAGGCTATGTGTAGCCATGACCACCAACTGCGATTGAGACAATCCAGTATCCTGAGCGATTTGAAATAAATCTATTCTAGCTGTTACCGGAAGATACACAGTGAGCCTAGAAGGCCTTTCCTTTGATTCCATTGACATCCCCCTAATAATTATTCCTCTATATTATAACATATAAATTATGTTATTATAGCACAAAATACTGGTCGATTTTTTAAAAATATAGCGTAACGCAACGTAATATACTATAATAAATGCTAAGGAAAGGAGGTTTTTACTTATGGATCTGCAAACTGTTGTTCAGCTGATCGGCAACGTCGGATTTCCAATCGCCCTTTCTCTCATTCTCCTTCAAACAATTCTTATCAAATTCAACAAACAAATGGAAGGATTGGAGAAACGTTTGGCTCAGCTCGATAAGACGATGAATCTGTTGCTTAGGACATTTCATCAGAGTGATTCAAAAGCAGCTATTAGCCAAGACAAAAAAGATGATGGTTGACTTCAGGAACGTAATTAAGAAATACATCAAAAGGAGTATAAGTGATTTGCCCGTGAACAATTACTTAAAAGTATTCAAGCTGTCCACTTAGCCGTTCTATCTTATGCTAACTGTATCTGCGAAGAAATTGATGAGCAGGAAAGAGAAATGTTGTTTGCATCTGGGCTTGAGTTATCTAGCCAGCTTGCCGAACTAAGGAAGATGTACATGAAGCAGTACAAGGTCGATCCAATTACAGGATTTCAGCCGGAGTTTAGAATTTCTTGCGATGTACAGCCCTCTAGCTTATCAGGCCCAATCAATTGTGTAGCAGAGTATACTGGCTCTAAATGGCCGCTTTTGCCGTCTTAAAGCCGATAGATAAACACCTTGCCGTTCCTGGCTTTACCGAGGATGCTTCTGATCCTAAAAGTTCCCTGTGTACCAGGAGCCCGAGCTGCTTCGAAAAAAGTATGCCAAGCTGATTGGTGTATCCCAAGGCCAGATGAGTCAGTAATTTCAAAAATTGAAAACAAGCCAGCTCCTGTAACTGGCTTGTTTTTGTGCAAACCGAACAATGATTTTATTGCTAACGATCCGACGTAGCTGTATAGAAATTACTGAGGGGGGTCAGACCAGTAGGTCAAGATAAGGGGCCTTCGGATCAAGCTTGGTGGAATCGAGGTGGTGTTGGGGGGGGGATGAAGAATCAATAGGCTGAGGCGGTCTGTGGGAAGACCAGCGTTACGATCAGCTGCTAAAGTGGCGTGTGTGGTAACGGTGGAGGCGTGACAAAAGATCTGGTGACGGTATGTGGCGGTGCCCCTGCGCCGGCATACTGCGGCCAATCCGTGTAGCAGTCCCCACACTCCTTATTTCCCAGTCCCATTTGGATGTGAAGCGCTACCGCTGGCGCTGAAAACTAGGATGGTCCGACTCGATAAGAACCGGCATTTACTGCTTCTGATGCTGCGTACTCTTGAAGCTGTATACTGTCCGCTGTCGCGGAACGCGTAGGCATGGCAGCCACTGCCGATGAGGATGATCGGTTTTTCGGTAGCTACTCTATTGAACAATTTTCGATTTCGCTCGTTCGAATGTCTCTACTTGCCAGGGCAAGAACTCTACCATTCTGCATCGGAAGCGAACTGTATCTCGGCTTGCTGGCGCTAGCGTCCCAGAGATAGCCTGTTTATACGTTGTAAAAAAGGGCATGTTTCTAAAACACTTCTCTATTCTGGATCAGAAGAATTGCCATATATCGAAAATGAACGATTAGTAGTGCATCCACCTATCGGTGTAGGTACACCTGAAGAAGACACCAAAGATGTACATTACAAATTAGATTTAATCAATAAGCAGTTAGTTGCTGAATAAAAAGAACTCTTCCACCTCAGAGCGGAGGAGTTCCTTTTGTATTTCTTACAACTTGTTTATTTGTTTGAAGTCACCTAATTTTAATAGAGATCGGACAATCCCTATACATTCGGGCCAGTTTTTTGAATGTAGATTAAGGAATTCAGGCACGTACTATCTCGGTAAGCAAAATTGAAAGAGCTTTGAAGGATTTCTAAATGCAAGAATTAAGTTCAAATCCCCACTGAACAATAATCAGGGCCATGGGAAGACTATTCAGGCCACTGCTTTTTCTCCAATTTGATAAGATACCCATTTAGCCAAAGGAATAATGCCATAACTTGTTTCATTATAATTGATGGAACCATTGACGAAATTATTGATATTAGAAACACAAGCCATATAAATTCCTCCGCAAATACTAATGCGTTATGTATTATTACGTAATATTTATGTTCACATTTTTGTAGGGGTATGAAAACTGCTAATCGATCCCATTGATATGTAGTTTTCTACAAAAGTAAATCACAAACCCATAATAAAATAGAACGTAATGATACGAAATAATTTTTATTTATCTCGGTGTAGGGATCTTAAATGGGTGGCCGTATTACTCGGAGTTCTACTACTTTATTTTCTTATGACAACAAGTTTATTCCTGCTACGATAGTCGGTTATGAGCTTAATCTATATTGTAAAAAAATAAAAATAAAAAAATATATTGCGTAACGTTACGTAATACTATATAATGAATTTGTAAGAGAGTTACTGTCCTTAATGTAAAGGGTGCATTAAAGATAGTAAAACCCTTCTCTTTTATAAAAAGCAAAAAATACAGGAGGTTTTTACTATGGCTTACAATTATCATATTATGGCAAGTTTTCCAACGAACAGAGATTACAAGGGGACACTCAAAATGTATAACAGTGCTGGGGCTTTAGTATTTGGTCCGGTTGAGGCATTAGGCCGTGGTAGTAATGATGCCGCAAATAACTATGACCACTCAAACTGGCAACTTAAAAATGCAGATGTTCCTACCGGGGTGTATGAAACTACAGTAGTGGGAGTGGGAAGTCCTAGTTCTTCGTTCGGTCCTTACAAAAGAGTTTGGTTTAATAATGCATTGAGCGGCAATGCCCTTATTGCTCAAAATAACGGTCGTGATGAGATTATGATTCATGGTGGCGATCCTGCTACTGACTCTTCGCTTTCTTGGTATCCTTTGCGCCCAACCTACGGATGCATCCGGCTTAGCAATGCAAACCAATCAACTTTAATTAACGCTATAGCAAATGCTGGGGGCGGATCCGGGAAGATTACTATTTCATAAAAATAATAATCCCCTACTGATTCTTCGCGAGGGGGTAATCATAAAAAAGCAAGCTGACGGTCTTTCTCGACAGCTTGCTTTTTTATGATTATTTATTTATTTTGTTCAATTCAACTATTTCTGTAGAATCTAAAGCTCTGATAGTTTTAGTTTTCTTGGTGTCGAGTGAGTATCTATATAATTTGAATTTATCCGAAGGGTATTCACTTGCAAAGTCTATGAATGTTCCTTTTCTATCCCAGAAAATAAAGGCGGTGGAAATAGTGCTTGTTTCTCTAGGTACATAAGTGAAAGTGCCATAAACTGCGTCGTATATTGCTATTCTGCTTAAGGAAGGATCTCCGTATGAAAATGCAAGTTTTCGACCATTAGAAGACCAATTGTAAGCTGTCACAGTTTCAACTGCGGTTGCACTTTTTACTAGGTCATTGATGATTTTATAGGAGCCGTCATTAAGATTAATGACGAATAATTTGTTACCGCTACCATACCCTGCTTGTAGTGCGAGGTACTTACTTGAAGAAGATTTAGAAATGGAAGTAACGGTTTCAGGTTCATCTTCAAAGGTAATAGTATATTTTTTAGTTCCGTTAGCTATTGTTATAGAATCAATAAGGGTAGTGGATGGAAGGTCAGTTGATTTCTGCTTAATAGCAGTTACAGTCAATTTGCCTTGCTTAAGTGTTATACTACTCGCCGTTTCCCGTTTATTAAACTTTTCTTGTGTGATGAAATACTGAGAGGTATCTGTTTTAACTTTTGCTGCTGCCTCAGCTTCAGAACTTTTGGTGATTTGAAGTACAGGGGAAACTAATGTAAAAACTAAAAGCATTGTGAAGATTTTTTTCATAAATAAGTACACCTCCGTTAATATTTGTTTGTTCGTTGTACAGTTTATCATATTATTATGATGAGAAAATTACAAAAAAGATCAAAATTATAAAATTTATGTAGTCATTTATTTGGCTGCAATAATCCTTTCTATTTGGTTCGTCTAAAGCACCCAGTACTCCATCAGTATTTAAACTGTGGATATAATCTCTTAAGTTTCACCCAGGCATTTTCTGTAGTGAATTGCCAATCAACGCCCTTTTGAAGACTATTTCGATTACACCTCCCACGCCGTCAGTTCGCTCGTTAATGCCTCCATCGAAGGAATCCGTCGATCCAGACACTGCGGAGTCATGACACTGAGTTCAATTTCGGCCACGTTCAGCCAACTGCCATGTTTAGGCGTGTAGTGAATCTCTAGCCGCTTGGCTAAGCGCAGAGCGGTTTCTGGTTCAAACGCTTGGTAGAGGGAAGCTTTAGAATGGGTGTTTAGATTGTCCATCACCAAGCGAATTTTGGGGGCATCCGGGTAGTGAACCTCCAGGAGTTCCCGGATTTGCTCGGCCCAATCGATTCGCGTACGCTGGAAGCGGACGTTCACATGTCGCCAACCTGCGAGCGGTTCCATAAAAATGAAGATACTGCACGTTCCCTTGTGTACGTATTCTGCATCTTCACGAAGCGGCTTGGCCGGTTTCATTGGAATCGGATTCCGGGCTTCGTCCAGCAGCTGAAAGGGTTTTTCATCCATGCAGATGACTGGACATTCAGCATCATAGGGCAGGCGATATACTCCAGCACATCTTCCATCAAGGCGACAAACGTGGCATTCTGCTCTAGTGGAAACACCAGCACTTACGAAGATGGGGCTTTTATACGAAAATGAACTCAATGCTTTAAAGTAAC
>NZ_ASSD01000700.1 GCF_000520715.1 Paenibacillus zanthoxyli JH29 | reverse complement strand
GTATGGGATCTGCCTTACCGGTCTTTGAGCGGCGGGCAGAAGACGCGGGCGCAGCTCGCCCGGCTGCTGGCCCGGCAGCCGCGATTACTGCTGCTGGATGAGCCGACCAACCATCTTGACGCGGACACGATGGGATGGCTGGAAGAGTGGGTGTCCAGCTATTCCGGCACCGTGCTGTACGTCTCACATGACCGCCGCTTTATCGACCGCACGGCGACCTCCCTGCTGGAGCTGAGGCAAGACGGCTGCAGGCGATATCCAGGAGGGTACACGCAGTACCGCGAGCAGAAGGCTGTGGAAGCCAGGGAGCTGGAGGCGCGGTACAGAAGACAGGAGCTGGAAAAGAAGAAGCTGGAGGAAGCCATCCGGCGTTACGCGGAATGGTTCCAGCAGGCGCACCGCGCCGCCGGGCAGAACGATTTCCTGCGGTCGAAATCGAAGAAGAATGTCTCCCGGCTGCATGCGAAGGAAGCGGCGCTGGAGCGGCTGAATCGGGACCGCACGGCGGAGCCCCGGGAGAGTACCAAGCTGAACATGCGGCTTACGGGCGGGGAATTCGCCGCAGGGACCTTGCTTAGGACGGAGCACGCGGAGTTTGCGTACCCGGGAGGGAGTCCTCTGCTTGCGGACTTCAGCCTTTCGGTCCGCCGGTGCGACCGGATCGGCGTGATCGGGCCGAACGGGTCCGGCAAGTCGACGCTGCTGAAGCTGCTGGCGGGAATCTATGCGCCAACCGGCGGGACGGTCGGCCTGCACCCGCAGACGACGGTTGGATATTTTGCCCAGGAGCTGGAGCAGCTCGATCTGTCCTCAACCATTCTGGACAGTCTGCTTCAGCTCCCGGAAATGACGGTGACGGAGGCGAGAACGATTTTAGGCTGCTTTTTATTCACACGGGACGATGCCTTCAAGCTTATCGGCAGCTTAAGCCTTGGCGAGAAATGCCGCGTCGCTTTCCTTAGGCTCTACTTCGGCAGGGCGAATCTGCTGGTGCTGGACGAACCGACCAACTACCTCGACATTGATACTAGGGAAGTTATTGAGGAAGCCTTGAAGTCTTATCCCGGCGCGCTGCTGCTCGTCACGCATGACCGGTATTTGCTGTCAAGTATCGCGAATCGGCTGATCGTGCTGGAGCGTGGACGCTTCCCGAGACAGTTCCCCGGCACCTATGAGGAGTATCTATCCAAAGACCGGGAACACACAATGACGGAACGCGAACGGGCGGCAGAGGATGAGCTGGGCGTGCTGAAGCTGCGGCTGACGCAGCTTATCCAGGCGGAAACACCGGAGAGCGACGACGAGAACATGGCGCTGCTGGAGGAGATTAAGCGGCTGCGCCGGAGGATTGGGGAGCTGGAGGAGAAGGGATAAACTGCGCTGCTGTTGATACAAGAAGCTGCCTCGCCGTTATTGGGCTGAAGGCAGCTTCTTGTGTTCAGCGGCGAGTATGTCTGCTTGGCTAGAGGAATCTTGAAGGATTATTTCTCCCCTTGAACCAGCGCTATCTCCACTGCTTTTTTCAGGACCTTGCTGGAATTGCTCGCGCCGCTGACGGCATCCACATCCAGCGACTGTTTGTCGACGATTTCTTTAAGAATAACTTCGGCGGGAGCGCCATGCCCGTTCTTATGTTTCAGCAAGTCGATCTTGGTTACTTTGCCGTTCTGCACGCTGACCTGAACCTTGGCGTCGATAAAGCGAACATCGTATTCTCCCACGTAAGTGCCATCGGCCAGACTAGAGAAGGGGATATCGGATATGGTGAGATTCTTAACCTTGTCTTGATAGCTGCGGACCTGATACAGATAAGTAAGCCCCCAGCCGCCCCCCACGAGCAGAATAAGAGCAGCTACAATCAGCAGTTTCTTCTTCACAGTTTAACCTCCCAGAATGAAATGGTTGTACGGTATTAGAAAAAGCTTTCGATTCGCGAAGCCAGCCTGGCCGGAACCTCCGTCAGCTTCTTGGCGCCCGGACAGACGATCTTGCCTCTGCAGGTCATGCCCGATATGCGGAAGAACTCGTTCATAGCGGCGAGGCAGGACGAGCTTTGGCCCAGCAGCCGGTTGAACGGAAACGGCGTATTACAAGCGGTCATCAGCAGGTACTGCTGGTCTTTGGACAGAGTCGGTCTCGGAGCAATGCCGGCGGCGCTGCGGTCCATCGCCTTGCCTGCCAGCCTGTCGAACATGAGCTTGACCTGGCCCGGCACATTGGCGTAATACGTAGGTGCGGACAGAATAACCAGGTCGCTGAGAGCCAGCCTTACCCATAAATCGGCAAGCTCGCCGCTGGGAGGGCACACTCCGGTTGCCTGGCAATCCGGACATCCTTTGCAGGCGGATATGTCCACCTTATATAAATCGCAGATGTCTGTTTCCCAGCCCGCTTTCGCAGCCGCCTGTACGGCAATTTGCAGCATCTTCGCCGTCATTCCGTCCGGCCTGGGACCGCCTTTAATGGCCAGCAGCCGTTTCGTCGGCATCTTGAACCTCCTTTGCGATCATACGCAGCAGCAGATTGCAGCCGTATTCCAGCAGCCCATGTGTTGTTGCGCCCATCGTTTCGGAGATATAGCTGCTTTTGCGATGCGCCACCATAATGAGCGAGGACAGGCTGCTCCAATAGATCAAAATGGCTTCCTTGATCCGGGTGTCCGGGTTAACAGCCCCTTCCGCAATTCCCTGACGGATCATTCCTCCAAGTACGTCGTTAATTTCTTCCCCTACATTGAAAATGTCCCGCTTCACCTGCGGCAAATCCCGGCTGTCCAGCGGTTGGGTCTGGAAATCGACAATGCCGGCGTAAAGGTAGGGAGAGGACTCATAGAACGTAATCAGACTGTCGCATAGAGCTTGATATTTGGAAAAAAAGTCCGCCTTGTCATCCACATCATGCAGAATATGCTCCTTAAGCTGCATAAATCCTTTCAGTACGATCCGGCCATGAATCTCCTCCTTGCTTGGAAACTGAATGTATACTGTGCGTTTGCTGTATTCGGCGCTCTTGGCGATATCATCCATCGTCGTCGCCGCAAAGCCTTTTTCCGCGAACAGCTTCTCCGCTGCAAGGAGAATGTTCTCCTGATGCAAGCTTGCGATAGTCTCTTTGCGCGTTGTACGGTCCAACAGTAATAAACCTCCAGTTCTAAAAGTAAACTATTAGTTTACCTGGATAATATCATCTTTTTTTCAAGGTGTAAATCCATCTTTTCACATTTAATTTTCGTTTTACATTTCACTTCGTTTTCAATTTACATTTCACCTCCGTTTGGACATGAGCGGGTAGAGGGAGATGCCCTTACGGTGGGGCACGAAAGATGTAGTTATCCGACGAACGGGAATTATTCCGCCTTATTTCTTGTTTTACAGCTGTTTTGAGACATTAACGGGAATTTCTCCGTCTTATTTACTCTAATTCCACTTCTTTGGGCCAAAACGGCAAAATTAGCTGGAGAAATTCCGCTTTATCGGATGTCAAGTGCTGTTAGGGGGGAATTAGCGGGAAATTTTTCGGTTCATGGGGGAAGGGTGAGTGTCTGAACAGTGAAATAGATAGTTCGAAAGCGAAGGAATGGGCAAGCAGGCTATTCGCAGGAAATCAGGCCGCACCGCCGAATGTAGTAAACGGAATACTTTGGAAAAAGAGTCGAATGACAAAGGGGGTTCAAGAGGGTGAATACGAGCCTGTACATGATTAGACATGCCGTTTCTCCGTATGTTCACGGACAGGAACGAAACCGCGGGTTATCGGAACAAGGAGCTGCCGATGCCCGAAGAGTAAGGGAGATTTTGAAGAACGAGGAGATTATACATTTTGTATCCAGTCCCTACGCGCGGGCGATCGCTACCATGCAGCCCTTAGCGGAAGAGGCCGGGAAAGAGATTATTTTATATGAAGGACTAAGGGAAAGAGCGTTTGGAGGTTTGAACAGGGAATATGGGGATGATGAGTTGCTTGCTGCGATCCGCCGTTCTTTTGAAGATGAAAGCTATAAACTGGAAGGGGGAGAAAGCAACAATGAAGCCGAGGAGCGCGCCGTGCCGATTATTAAGCGACTGCTGCGGGAATATGCGGGGAGTAAAATTGCGCTAGGAACCCACGGCAATATCATGGCGATCATTATGAACTATTACGATAAGTCGTACGGATTCGATTTTCTGTTGTCTACGACCAAGCCGGATATTTATAAGCTGGATTTTGCGGGGCAGAAGCTGGTGAGGGTGGAGCGGTTATGGGAGCCGGAGACTGGCACTGTATAAAAGCCGCCCCATCAGGGACGGCATTCGGCAGCACTTTTTTTCGAGAAAAAGTCCGTTATTTAAGCGTTCAGACGCTTATGGTTCTGATGCGCCAGCGTGAGCAGCGCGACGTAGATTGGCTGGACGTTGAATTTTTTGCCGAATTCGAATTTGTACGAGCCGATTTGCGGGTTATTGGTCTTAAAATACGGCGACTGAATATAGTGGATGGTGATTTCGCTGTCATCAAAGCCGGTGCCGCCCGTTTCCATCGTAACTTCATACAGCGATTCGAGGGAGATGGAAGTAACCCGGGTCTTTTTGCCGGTTACGCCCTGATGGTCAATAAAAATCAGCCGTTCGTCCGTGATGATAAACGTATCCCGCACGAGGCGGAATCCCATCTGGATCTTCTCATCCGGCATCAGGTACATTCCGTACTGGCTGTTCAGCTCGGGGATGGAAACCTCGGAATAATTGCCCAGCAGTCCGCTAAATAGATTCGCCATTTCAAATTCCTCCTGAATTGTAATTCTACATTATTCTACATTCAGGACGATTTTTCCTTTATGTGACTGGCAAATTCTATATTTGAGAGATGGAGGTAATACGAAGATGAACCGAGAGGAATTTATCATTTTTACGGCGCTGACGAGTTATTTGAAAGAGCTGGACCTTAATCCGGCGGAGTATCTGAGCAAGCAGGAGCTGCTGAAATATACCGAAATCGGCAAGGATTATCTAGGCATGGATACGGCCGGGTTTCGGGAGGCTTTAAAAGAAATTATTCTGGAGATGGCCGCGAGGCATTTAAAATAAGCGCCGGTGCTGATAGGCGGATATATGCAAATCAGGTCTCCCGAGGTTTGGCAGGGTTCCCTTGCTGCAACCTTTCCGTATGTGTGCCGTCTGTTAAGGATAGAAATAGATTCAAGACTGTCCAATCAGCAGGGAGATGAACATATGAACAAGCACATAAAAATGATGACGGCAGGCGTTATGCTCACGGGAATGCTGGGTCTTGCCGCATGCAGTTCCGGAGGCGGAGAAGCGTC
>NZ_ASSD01000699.1 GCF_000520715.1 Paenibacillus zanthoxyli JH29 | reverse complement strand
CCGGCCTCGAAGCCGACGAGAATGGTAAGACTCATGCAGATGCTGAGCGGAATCATATACAGCATGGAGGCAAAGTTGATCGCCGCCTGATGGGCGGCAATCGTCATCGTGTCGAACCGGCTCATTAGCAGCGTAACCGTGGAGAAGACCGCTGTCTCAAAAAAGATGGAGAAGCCAATTGGCACCCCGATCAAGAGCTGCTCTTTAATGGCCGCTGGTGAGAGTGCGTGAAATTCGCGGAGTATCCCTAGATTCTTGAAAGGCTCTGCCAGAAATATAAACAGAAGCGCCACACCAAAAATGATCCAGTACGTAATGGCGGAAGCCACACCGGCACCGACTCCGCCCATGCGGGGAAAGCCCCAATGGCCAAAGATTAACAGATAATTTAATCCGACATTTACAGGTAGGGCGATTAGAGTAATGAACATCGACACCCGGGTTTGTCCGGTTGCATCAATACAGCTGCGCAGCACGGTGTACCCGAACAGAGGAATGACTCCGAAGGATATGGCGCCAAGAAAGCGAAAAGCGATGCTGCGTACGGAAGGCTCAAGGTCCATAAAACCCAGAACCGGTCCCAAAGCGAGCGTTCCAAGCACCAGTACGAAAAGGGATACGATAAGCGACAGCCAGATGCCCTGCATGACTTTGTAAGCGACTTCGCCATCACGCCTTTTTCCTAACAGCTGCGAAACGATAGGGGTGAGGCCGATTAAGATACCGCTCAGTCCAGTTTGAATGGGAATCCACAGGCTGGTTCCGATCGCGACCCCAGCGAGATCGGCGGTACCAAATCTGCCGGACATGTTCGTATCGAAAAAAGCAATCGCGGACAAGGCGATTTGAGTAATGAGGATGGGGAAGAGAATATGGAGAAACTGGACTATTTTTTGGCCGAATGATGTTGTTGGTTTCAATAAAATATGCCTCGTTATCTTTAAGTTTGCAAATCTAGAGAATGAACAAGCACAAGCCGCTGTAAGCCCGGCTCCAGCAAAGAACCCGGCACCTGCGGAGGGCACTGAAAAACTACTTGATTTTTAGAAATTCAACATTTTGAGGGGGTCAAATATGATTCCCGGAACGCAAAACGAGCCTTAGAAACGATTCTAGAGGCTCGTTTTTTTTCGCGTATTTTTTGAAGAGACTTTTTCAGTGACCTCCACCTGCGCCGGGTCTCTGATCAAAAATATAAGAATAATTTATGATTTAATCATTGCAGTATTCATTATTTTTCGTAGTCGACGCCTGGTGTATACCGATTGCTCGCATTCCATAATAGGAATTCGTTAATATTCTGTTCCTTCATCGCGCGGATCTGATCTTCCACCTGCTGCTTGCCGTATTTAATATAATGACCGCTGCCAAGCCAACTGGCTGTGAAGTCTTGAATCCAGGGCCGTATAATTGGCTTGTAGCTGCCTAGCGGATTTAATTTCTTGTGGGTATCCACCATTGAACCTTTGATGGTTGCGTAAGGGTTCTTATCTGGGTCCTTGACGTTGAACCAGCCGCCCGAATAATGGCTTGGGTAAACCATGGGATTAATGACATCCACATTTTTGGAAATTTTCACAAAATCCTGGCCAATTCCTTCTGCGGCCGGGACCGAGGCGGCATAGCCAAAAATATCAACGGATACCCTTACGCCGAGCGGATTTAGCTCCTGCTTCGCATACTTGACGAAGTCCGAAACGATTTGCACCCGGCTTTTTCCTGCAACCTTGGTGTATTTTAGCGAGTCCGCCCGTTTTTCAAATCCTTCGGGGAAGCGGACGTAATCGAATTGGATCTCTTTGAAGCCGAGCTTAACCGCTTCTTTGGCGATTTCTACATTGTATTTCCATACATTTTCGTTGTATGGATTGACGAAGCTGTCTCCGCCTTTGTTGTGCCATACGGAACCGTCACTCTTCACGAACGACAATTGCGGATTTTTCTTGGCAAGCACGGAATCCTTGAAGACAACGATCCGGGCGATTGGATAGACATCATGCTTCTTCAGCCGTTCCATCAATTTGTTGATATCGCCGATAAAAGGCTGGGGTTTACCCATCTGCTGCAGCTCGGCGTTATCCGTCTTGTAGGTGATGTAACCGGCGTCGTCCTTGATGTCGATAACCATCGCGTTCAGTTCCGTCTTGTCGATCAAATTTAGCAGCGTATCCATCCGCGAGCCGCCGGCGCTGTATGCCGTGACGTATATTCCTTTGACTTTGGGTGCGTCCGGCTGAGGATCAGGCAGGGGCACGCCATCAAGGGTTGCGGTTGCATCCGGCGAGGCGGAAGGTGCTGGAGTTGAAGCAGCGCCTCCTGGTTTCGAATCTGTCGAACCTCCAGTTGCATTTGGCGGGACGGTTTGATTTGCGGCAACTGTCGTATAAGTGACGGATTGAAGTACGGCAGCAGCGTCAGCTTGCGATTGCCCATGCTGAACGCCCACGCTTCCCAGGGCCATCATCAATATAGCCCAAGTGATGTTCATTTTTCTCTCTCCTCTTTTATGTACGTTGGTATAAATTATAATAAGAATGGTAACGAATAAAAAGAACAGGTTTGTAACAATAATGAAATCATTTTGTCAGTCTTCCGCCGATCGTAAGATTAATAAAAAAAGTAAATGCCGCCTGAACCGGATATTAGGCTGGTTCAGGCGGCAACCTTAAAACTCGTGTTTCCTCATTGAAGATACGCAGAATCCTGATGCTCGCAAATGCTGTACTGAATGATGTCCATCGCATCAGCAGAGTCCAGAATGCTCAGCCCGTCCCGCAGAACGATCATAGAATCGAGTTCGTCCTGCTTGAGAAACGGCATCATATCTGGATACCACTTCTTGACGATTTCTGACAATTTCACCGTTTCCATTTCCACAGTAATCACCCTTTCCTTTTTCGAATGTTGCTGAACTTAAATTCAGGTTTCACCCAGAAAAACGACAAGTGCCTGGAAAAGAGGGCAGAGCAGAATCATCAAGAACATGTATTGACTTTCTGCGCATCATTAATATATCACAATTTTTAAGCATGTGCACCATTTAACAAATTACCTTTTGCGGAACGATCCCATAATACCAACCGTTTCCAAGATATTGACAAAAGCTTGCGGATCGCTCTGTTTGATGATTCGCTTGAGCTCCGCCAACTCGTAACGGGTTGTCACTGTCATTAGCATGTCCTTTTCCGTATGGGAGTAAGCGCCCTCAGTCTTGATCTTGGTTACGCCTCTCTGGAGTTCAAGCAGGTGCTGGAGCATTTCGTCCGTACGGCTCGTAACAATTAATACGGTAACTTTAATATGGCTGACGTGGATCAGATCAACCACCCGGCCGGTTACGTACATGGAGGCCATTGAAGCCAGAGCTATGTTCCAGTTATTCTCCAGATAACCTGCGGCGAGAATAACTAGCGCATTCAGGGATACGAGTACGCTGCCAATGGGAAAGTCCCTATGGCGGCTGATGATTGAGCCCAGAATATCGAAGCCTCCGGACGAACCGCCGACGCGGAACGAATTTCCGCTGCCGACCCCGACGAGCACTCCGCCGAATACGGAGGCCAGCAGCATATCGGAGACAAGCATCTTCACGGGAATGATTTCAATCAACCAGGTTGTTGCGGCAACCGACGCAATGCTGAACACGATAAAACGCCGGCCAAGCTGAAACCATCCGGCAACCAGGAGAGGAATGTTGAAGAGAAGATACAGCAAACTGACATTGAGCAGAGTAAAATAGCTTGCCAACATGGACAGACCGGACACGCCGCCGCTCAGCAGCCGATGAGGAATGAGGAACAGATTGAACCCGGCGGCAATCAGTCCGGAGCCAAAAATTACGGCCAGAAGGCTGAAGCAATATCTAAGCAAGCAAAAATCACCTTCCGAAATCATGGGATGTAAGTAAGAATGCAAACGATGTAAGTATAAATGAAAGGAATACGCTGGTATTCCTCTTTGGATTTGTGATATAATGTATAGGATATTCTTGAGTAGAGCGTTACAATGAACTTTTTGCATTGTTTCGAATGTGAAGCTACTGTTGTTCGGGCCTATTGGAGCACCTGATGAAAGGACGGCCCGCCGTCCCCTAACGCGAAACCATGCAGAGTTTCCGGCATGATTGGACAGCCTATAAATGTTTGCCGCTACTTAAGAATACAGACAAGCATGTGGAATGTCCACTGTATAGAAGGAGCATGAATAATTTGAAGACATTTGCAGAATTTGACTTGGACCCGAAAGTGTTGCAAGCCATCACAGAACTGGGATTCGAGGAAGCAACTCCGATTCAATCCCAGTCCATCCCGATCGCTATGACAGGCAGTGACTTGATCGGACAAGCCCAGACCGGTACCGGGAAGACGGCAGCATTCGGTATTCCGCTTATTACCAAGATTCCCCGCGAGGAAGAAAAAATCGTAGCGCTGATCATGACGCCGACCCGTGAACTTGCCATTCAGGTAGCGGAAGAAATCGGCAAGCTCAGCCGCTTCAAGGGAATCCGATCCCTGCCAATCTATGGCGGTCAGGACATCGGCCGCCAAATCCGCGGTCTGAAGAAGAAACCGCAGATCATTATCGGTACGCCGGGACGTCTGCTTGACCACATTAACCGCAAGACGATCCGTCTGGACGACGTGCAGACCGTCGTACTGGATGAAGCGGATGAAATGCTGGATATGGGCTTCATGGAGGATATCCAGTCCATCCTGAAGCTCGTTCCTGAAGAACGGCAGACCATGCTGTTCTCGGCAACGATGCCTCCGAACATCCAGCGTCTTGCCCAGCAGTTCCTTAAGAACCCAGAGCATGTCTCCGTCATTCCGAAGCAGGTTAGCGCGCCGCTGATCGATCAGGCGTACATTGAAGTCCCGGAACGCCAGAAGTTCGAAGCGCTGAGCCGTTTGATCGATATGGAATCTCCGGAACTTGCGATCGTATTCGGACGGACGAAGCGCCGGGTTGATGAGTTGTCCGAAGCGCTCCAAAAACGCGGCTACTCTGCAGACGGTCTGCACGGCGACCTGTCTCAGAACCAGCGCGATGCTGTAATGCGCAAATTCCGCGACGGAAGCATCGATGTACTGGTTGCGACCGACGTGGCGGCTCGCGGACTCGACGTTTCCGGGGTAACGCATGTCATTAACTTTGACCTGCCACAGGACCCGGAAAGCTATGTACACCGAATTGGACGTACCGGACGCGCTGGCAAGGAAGGCGCTGCCGTGTCGTTTGTAACTCCTCGCGAAATCGACCATCTGCGTCTTATTGAGCGTGTGACTCGTCACCGGATCGCCCGTAAGCCGCTGCCTACGATGGCTGAGGCGATTGAAGGCAAACAGCGCGTTACCGCCGAGCGGCTGATGGATACGATGGAGAATGGAGAACTGAACGAGTACAAGGGTATTGCGATCCAACTGCTTGAGCAGTATGATTCCGTTCGTCTGCTGTCCGCAGCGATGCAGCTGCTTACCGGGGAGAAGAAGGATTCCGAAATCCAACTGACGCCGGAAGAACCGATCCGCGTGAAACGCCGTGGCGGTAAGAATGATATCCGCAGCGGGCGT
>NZ_ASSD01000698.1 GCF_000520715.1 Paenibacillus zanthoxyli JH29 | reverse complement strand
GGCACCTGCCGCTTCAGCTCTTCGAGCCCTTTGGACAGCATTTCCTCATTCCGCCGCAGTCCGACATAGCGGACCATGATCTTCTGCAGCTTCAGGCGGCGTTCCACAATAGCCTGCGTCGAATGTTCATGGCGGCCCAAATCACAGCCCGCAGATAGATCTCTCTTATCCAGCTTTGGCAGGCTGCGGATTCGCTCAACAATACGCTGCCCGAAAACGACCGCTTCCGAGAGCGAGTTGCTGGCCAGCCGGTTCGCGCCGTGCACGCCTGTGGATGATACTTCGCCGCAGGCAAAAAGCCTCGGAATACTGCTCTCCCCGTTCAGATCGGTCTTGATGCCGCCCATCATATAGTGGGCAGCCGGAGCCACCGGAATCCAGTCGCTTGTAATGTCCAGACCGTAGCCGATGCAGGTCTGATATATCGTCGGGAACCGGCGCTTCACCATTTCCGCAGATTCATGAGTAATATCTAAGTATACAAAAGTTGATTTCGTCTCTTCCATCTCGCTGACAATCGCCCGGGCGACGATATCGCGCGGCGCAAGCTCCAGCAGCTCATGATACCGCTCCATAAACCGTTCGCCCCGGATATTCCGCAGCACAGCTCCTTCACCCCGGACCGCCTCTGATATCAGAAACCGTGGGGCGCCGGGATAACTGAGCGCCGTCGGATGGAACTGAATAAATTCCATATCGCGGATATGCGCTCCCGCCCGGTAAGCAATCGCCACTCCGTCGCCTGTCGCGACCTCAGGATTCGTAGTATAGCGGTACAACTGACCCGCTCCGCCTGAACAGAGAACCGTCGCGGCCCCTTTCAGAAAGAGGCGCTCTCCGTTCGGTTTTTGCACAAGCGCTCCGGCGCACTCGCCATCTTCCGTAACCAGGTCGATCACATAGTGATCATCCCACACCTCAATATTGTGGTGTTCGAGTACCTGCTGCACCAGCGCGCGCACAATTTCATAGCCGGTAGCGTCTCCGTTGGCATGCAGAATCCGCCGGTGGCTATGCGCCCCTTCTTGCGTCAGCGCCAATACACCGTTCTCCTTATCAAACAGCGTTCCAAGCCGGATCAGTTCACGAACCCCATACGGCCCTTCATTGACGAGCGCTTCTACAGCAGCCGAGGAACACAGTCCGGCCCCGGCCATCAGAGTATCCTGCCGATGGTACAGCGGAGAATCGTCTTCCGCGATTACGGCGGCGATGCCTCCCTGGGCATAGCGCGTGTTGCTCTCCATCAGCGATTTCTTCGTAATCATTATGACCCGCCGATCCTCGCTTGCCTTGATGGCTGTGAACAGTCCGGCGATACCGGAGCCGATGACAATGCAATCCGTTTCGGCGGTGGGAAGCTCCCGCAGGTCGAAATCAACCAAATACTGTGGAATCATGACCACTTTTCACCTGTTTCAATGAAAGAGTAGCGCATGCTACTTAACTTGTAGCATGCGCTCTAGAGATTGTCTGGCTTTGTCTGCGACTGTTGGCGGCACGTAAATCTGCGGCTTCATCGTCTCCAGGCATTTTACCAATTTTTTGAGATTGTTGACTTTCATATTGGGACAAACCAGGAATTTGGAAGCAAAATGGAAGTTCTTATCCGGACTGTCCTTGCGCAGCTGGTAGCCTGTCCCGTCCTCGGTTCCCACAATAAACTCCTGGCAGTCCGATTTCTTGCAGTAATCGATAATGGCGGTCGTGCTGCCGACAAAGTCGCCCATAGCCACGACCTCCGGACGGCATTCGGGATGAACGACAAACTGAGCATTCGGGTATTTGGCCTTCATTTCCACGACATCCTTGACGGTAAGCATATCATGTGTGTTGCAGTAGCCTTCCCAAATAATCAGCTTTTTGCCGGTTTTTTCCTGAACATAATGCCCCAGATTCTTATCTGGAACCCAAATGATCTCTTCCGCGTCCAGCGACTCGATGACCCGGACGGCATTGGCTGAGGTACAGCATATATCCGTCTCCGCTTTAATTTCGGCAGAGGAATTGATATAGGTAACCACCTTGGCATTCGGATGCTTCGCCTTCAGCTTGCGAAGGCCCTCCACGTTAACCATGTCGGCCATAGGGCAGCCGGCACGCTCATCAGGGATAAGAACCGTCTTGTCCGGAGCCAGGATCTTGGCGCTTTCACCCATAAAATGAACGCCGCAGAATACGATCACTTCCGCTTCCGTTGCAGCGGCCTTTTGAGCCAGCAAAAAAGAATCGCCGCGAAAATCGGCAACTTCCTGAATTTCATCGCGCTGATAATAGTGAGCCAAAATGATGGCATTCCGTTCCTTCTTAAGCTGTTCGAGACGTTCACGCAGTCGACGGTTTTGTTCTTGCTTGCGCTCCAGCGCCAGAGCTTCCACGGTACACGTTCCCCCTTATATTTAACGGCATATCCACCGGCGTATCAAATTTGAAATGAGGCAGATTGTAAGAAGATATTCAGCATCATGTAAACGGTATATAGTTCGTAATATTTATCACTAATGTACACAACGTTCCTTGCCGTGTCAATCTAATGGATACGCTCCTACAGAAGCGGCCATTTCCGGCAGCTTGCCTCTTGACGATTAAAAAAAATCCGGAGAACAAATTCGTTCTCCGGATTTTATTGATGCCTGCCCTGCGGCAGAAATATCGGATTAGCTTAAGCTTGATCCGCCGCCCTTATTCTCATCATTTCCGCTCTCTCCATCTTGCTGCGGATTGTTTGGAATATCTTTGGGCGAATCTCCCAGCGTAGCCTGAGGCTCACTGGTTTTGCCCTGAATACGGACTTTCACATCACCGATTGGATCAATAATCGGCTCTGCCCCTTCATTGGCAATACTTTGGCTGTCAACCGGCTTGCCGTCTTCGGTCAGATAGCCCTGCTCGATCAGCTCTTTGATCTGCTCCAGCTCAAGCGTCTCTTTCTCAAGCAGCGTGCCTGCGATGAGATGCATTTCCTTCGAGTGCTTCTTCAGCAGCTCTCTGCATCGTTCATAGCATTCCGAGATGAAACGCTGCATTTCCTGGTCAATCTCGTAAGCGATCGAATCACTGTAATTCTGCTCGTGCCCGATGTCGCGGCCCAGGAATACCTGGCCTTGGGAAGTGCCGAACTGCATCGGACCGAGCTTCTCGCTCATACCGTATTCCATAATCATGCTGCGCACAATGCGCGTAGCCTGCTGGAAGTCGCTGTATGCGCCTGTGCCGATCTCTCCGATGAACATTTCTTCGGCTACCCGGCCGCCGAGCAGCCCGGTTACCTTATCAAGCAGCTCCTGCTTCGTAACGAGCATGCGGTCTTCCTTCGGAAGCATGATGACATATCCGCCTGCGCGTCCGCGCGGGATGATCGTCACCTTGTGAACCATATCGGCATGCTCCAGGAAATATCCGGCGATCGTATGCCCGGCCTCGTGATAAGCGACGATCCGCTTCTCGCGGTCGCTGATCACGCGGCTGCGCTTCTCGGTGCCGACGATAACGCGGTCGATGGCCTCATCCACTTCCCGCATGGAGATATCCTTGCGGTTGCGGCGGGCGGCGAGCAGCGCCGCTTCGTTCAGCAGGTTCTCCAGATCCGCGCCGGTGAAACCGGTTGTGCGCTTGGCGATCACGTCAAGCTTCACGTCCTTGGTCAGCGGCTTGTTGCGGGAGTGAACCTTCAGTACCGCCTCGCGTCCCTTCACGTCAGGGCGGTCAACCGTAATCTGACGGTCAAAGCGTCCCGGACGAAGCAGAGCGGGGTCAAGAATATCGGCGCGGTTGGTAGCCGCGACGATGATAATGCCTTCGTTGCCGCCGAAACCGTCCATCTCAACGAGCAATTGGTTGAGCGTCTGCTCGCGTTCATCATGCCCGCCGCCAAGTCCGGCGCCGCGCTGACGGCCAACGGCGTCGATTTCGTCGATAAAGATGATGCATGGCGCATTCTTCTTCGCGTTCTCGAACAGGTCGCGTACCCGCGAAGCGCCGACGCCGACGAACATTTCGACGAAGTCGGAACCGGAGATGCTGAAGAACGGAACACCGGCTTCGCCTGCCACCGCACGGGCAAGCAGTGTTTTACCTGTACCCGGAGGACCTACGAGCAAGACCCCTTTAGGGATGCGCGCGCCCACGGCAGCGAATTTCCGCGGGTCTTTCAGGAATTCCACGACTTCGACAAGCTCCTGCTTCTCTTCGTCGGCTCCGGCCACGTCTTCAAAGGTGACCCGCTTCTTCTCTTCATTGTAGAGACGGGCTTTGCTCTTGCCGAAATTCATCACTTTACCGCCGCCACCCTGCGCCTGATTGAACAGGAAGAAGAACAGGATGAACATAATAACTAGCGGAATGATCGAAGACAGGAAGGTCAGCCAAATGCTGTCGCCCTCCATTTTCTTCTGGACGAATGGTATGTTGTTAGCCTGACTGGCTGCAGTCAGTTCTTCGATAGCCGCGTCCGTAGGAGGAATATATGTGGAGAAGCTTTGCGATTTAGCCCATTCCGGCTTCTCTTTATAAGAGCCGGTAACATTAAAGGCGTTGCCTTCGAACTGAACCGTCAAATCCTTCACATTGTTACTCTTAAGCTCCTGCCGTAACTGGTCATATCTGGGGAAATCGGCGGCTTCATTTCCATTGCTGACGAATTGGACAATGCCCACCACGACTAGAAATAAAATCAAATAAAAACCAGAATTTCGGATGAACCGATTCATCCCCTACCTCCTCTCGCAACACTTAAGTTATTGTACCATAGCCTGTCGGAGCACCTCAAACGTGAGGCGGCTTCAGGTAAATAATCCGGAAGACCAAGGCTGTGAATGTATTATTTAGAGTAGACCTCCGGCTTCAATACCCCGATGTAAGGGAGATTCCGATACTTTTCGGCATAGTCAAGTCCGTATCCTACAATAAATTCGTCAGGAATGACAAAACCGATATAATCTGCCTCAAGGCTTACGGTACGACCCGCCGGTTTATCGAACAGAGTCACGACGGAAACCGATGCGGCATTGCGGTTGCGAAGCAGCTTAATCAGATAACTCAGCGTAAGACCGCTGTCGATAATATCCTCAACGATCAGCACGTGGCGGCCATCGACCGGGACGTCAAGATCCTTGATAATTTTCACTACGCCCGAAGATTTAGTTGCCGCGCCGTAGCTTGATACGGCCATGAAGTCCATCTCGACCGGCACCGTAATGACTTTAACCAGATCGGCCATAAAAATAAACGCACCTTTCAGCACGCAAATGACCAGCGGATTGCGCCCCTCGTATGCATCGCTCAGCTTGGCGCCAAGCTCTTTGATTCTCTGTTGAATTTCCTCTTCGCTGATCAAAATCTCCTGGATATCGTTCTGCAACCTGCGAACCTCCTAAGTTATACTATGAAAAACTGTCTGCGGCCATTACGGTTATCCTCTACAGGTCTTCAATCGACAGCAGCAGAACCGAAGCCGTATGATCCCCAACGGCGGCATGAACCGAACGGCGAATGCCCGGAATCCAGACAATGTTTCCGAGTCCGTCGCATACAAGGGGAATGCGTGAACGCTCGGTAGAAGGTATTTTGTCATCAATGTAAATATCTTTTACCTTTTTGCTTCCGTTTAATCCCATGACTTTAATGGTATCTCCAGGCAACCGGGAACGAATCGTGAGCGGGAAGACCAGCTCTTTATAATCGAACTGGGCCAACAGCCTGCTGCCTTCTCCCCTCAGAACCGTCTCATCCCCTCGCTCCGCCAGCGTCATTACGAGCGCCTTATTAATTTCGCGAAGCTCAAGACGAGGCTGGGGCTTAGGCAGACAATAGGCGTAGCTTGCCTGATGATCCAAAGGAGCGGACAAGAAATAAATCGTATTATACTGCCGGATACAGGTTATGCCGCGCCCCAAATCAAGATTCCACGCGGTGGGCATATCTTGCAGTATTCCCCGCCGCACAGCTTCAATCTTCGGAAAATCAGCTTCTGGCGTATCCGCCGACAGATAATTTAATATTAGTTTAATCAAACGCCGTTGTAAAGCGGAGGGCAAGGCGGCAAAATCCGTTCTGTCCAGGGTGCATTTACCATGTTCCTGCAAGGCGATCTCAGCGAAGCACTTAGCGGCCGCATCTTCCATAAAATCATCCTCGGCGCCGGCGATTTCCGCCAGCTGCGTCAGCGAGCGGCTCAGTCTCGGACTGTAACGCGTCAGAAATGGAAGCACTTCCAGCCTGACAGCGTTGCGCCTGTACTTGGTCTGCGCGTTGCTGGGATCTTCAGCATAAAGATAGCCTCGCCGCCGGCATACATCCACGAGCGCCGCTTTGTTAATACGGAGGAATGGGCGGATAAGTTCCACGTTTCTTTCAGTCCTTGCCCAGCGCATGCCAGCAAGTCCTGACAGGCCGCTTCCCCGCAAGAGACGCATCAGAACCGTCTCGGCCTGATCGTCGGCATGATGAGCAAGCGCGACGGAACGCGCGCCCCGGCGCTTGGCCGTATCAATTAGAAAGCCGTAACGCTTCTCCCTGGCTGCTTCCTGCGGACCAAGCCCGCTTTCCTTCATAAAGGAAGGAATATCGAACTCGGCGAGTTCAAAGGGGATTCCGAGTGCTTCGGCCGTGCGGCGCACAAGCTCCGCTTCCTGCACCGATTCAGCGCGGAAACCGTGGTTCACATGGGCGCAAATCAGCGTAAGCGGCATCCGGCTCTGGGATATTTCATGCAGAACATGCAAAAGAGCCACAGAATCCGGCCCTCCGGACACTGCGACTACAATGGTGTCTCCAGGACCCCACAGCCTGTGCTCTGCCGCGGCTTCCATCACCGAATCCACCAGTTCATTCCATATGGCCATATCCGGCTTCCTTTCCTGCCTGGCTGCGGTCTAGTCCGCAGCTTGATGACGGCATAAATCGACATGCCGTCCGTATGTATAATCATAGAATATTAAAAATGATAAATCCAGTAGACGGTAAAAGCCAGCAGGCAGAGCGACAGCGCAAAGGCGCCGGTCAGCCAGCCCGGAGTCGCCATTGGCTCTGGTTTATAATGACGTGATGTGTAAACATGCCTCTTCCACATGTCCCTGGCTTCCGCCGACGTGGAAAATCCGCCCTTCAGCGCGAGCCTCAGCCAAGAGGCGAGCTTCTTATCGGGAAGCTGGGCCGCAAGCTTGATCAGATCATCTCCGCTTCTTGTCTGCGGAAGCTGCCGTGATGCATTCTGAAGTCCGGCCTCATCAAGGAGCCGCAGGCAGAGCACGGCGAAGGCGAACAGATCATAGCTTTCATCCCCGATCCGGCTGCCAGCATTCCAGTAGCCGCGATCATGCCATTCCGTGAACTGCTTCACGCTGCGGCTGATAGGACCCGCTCCTCCGAAATCGATCAGCTCAGCGATGCCGTACTCCGATACCATGACATTTTCCGGCTTCAGATCACCAAAGATAAACCCGCATTCATGGAGTCCACATAGTCTGTCCAGCAGTTGCAGTCCGATCAGACCAAGCCAGGAGGAACCTTTACGGGACAGAAAATAATGGAGCGGCGTACCTTGAACATAGCGCATGACGTAAAAAGGAAATCCGCCTTCCGAAGCGTCATCGGCCTCCAGAAAGTAGGCAGACATCGGCGACGCTCCCCTGGTACGTTGATCCCGCCGCACTCGGCAGGATTGAAGCGAAGTCAGCACGTTAATCTCCGACTGAAGATCAAGCATGTCGTATCCGATTTTGAGCGCATACTTCTCCCTTCTCCCCTGCCGGTTGACCAAATATACCGTACCGTTCGCGCCCTTTCCAAGCAGCCGGTTTACGACATAACGGTTGCCCCGCCACTTGCCAACAATAACTTCCCCCGGAGAACGGGGCGGATTAGACGACGTACCCACCAGGCATCCCTTCTCCTTCATCCGAATGAGCCGCCAGGCGGCCTTGATGTTCATCTAGTGTATCATACCCGAAATGTTCAAGCACCTTGAAAATCGCCGGGCCTGTCGGCGTCGCCCCCTTCATGCGGATTTTGCCAAACAGCGTACGGATGTCCGAAACATTTCTGCTCCAATCCATATCGAGCACAGCCGCCTCGCTGGTAGAGCCCGGAAAATGGAACACGGAAATTTCGCTGTCGCCCTCCCGCGCTTCAAGGCTGAGCGCCAGATCGCGGATCGCATCCTCCACCGCCGCGAGCTTCGGCTTCATGCTTGCGCTGGCGTCGATCAGAAGCGCCAGGCGCAGCGGCGCCGTCTCGCTGAGTTCATCCACCACCGTAACAACCTGCGAGCGTTTGGCCGGAGGCAGGTCGTCCAGAGAGCCTTCGCCCAGTATTTTTTTCACCTCCTTATTAACCGCCTGCTGAATCGTCTGAACCACCGTCTTGCGGGTCATCATCTGCATGGTCTGGGCCAGCTGCGGCGTGCCGACGATCCGGCTGAGTCCGCCGCCCGCTTTGGCGATATCATCGATCTCCCTGCTCCCCAGCTCGCCGATCGTTCCATAGTCGACGACCCCGATCACATTCACCGTTATCCCGTCCTGACGGGCATGCGCCGCCGCCATTACCGGGCTTTCTCCTACATTGGAGCATCCGTCCGTTATGAGTAAAATTTGCTTCATCTTGCTTCCTCCCGCCTCGTAAAATGAATTCTCTCTTCCCTAGCTAGTATGATCCGGATTAAGAGATTCCAAACGTGGCGGAAGCCGAAGAATAAAGGAAAATAATGCTTAGCTAACGGTGCGCGGACGTTCCATCCGCGAGAGTCCCGGCACATGCAGTGTGGACCATTCCGGCTGGAAGTGATCGACACGGCTGACCACAATGGTCATGTCGTCATGAATCTCATTGCCTTGGTAGCGGATGACCTTCTCCAAGAGACTGTCGGCAATCTCCTGCGGATCGCTGGTTTCCAGCTCCTGGATCATTCGTTTCATCCATATTTCCTTGTTGACGGCATAGCCAGGCGCATCGTAAATACCATCGGTCATCATGATCAATATATCGCCCGCTTGCAGCTGCATCGTTACGAATTCGACCTCGATATCCTGAATAATGCCGATTGGGAGATTGCTTGCCGTAATCGGGATGACCTCGCTTCCCCGCTTGATAAAGCTGGGCGCCGAAGCAATCTTCATAAAGGTGGTCTGCGCCGAATATTGATCAATCAGCGCCATGTCCACGGTAGCGTAAAATTCCTCAGGCGAGCGGAGCAGCAGAATCGAATTCACGGACTTCACCGCCAGCTTTTCGTCCATACCGGATTGCAGCAGTTTCTCCAGCATACCAAGCGCCGCGCTGCTCTCCATCCGGGCCCGCTCCCCGTTGCCCATTCCGTCGCTGATTGAGACCGCGAACGTTCCGTTGCCCAGCTCTGCCGTACTGAAGCTGTCTCCCGACATCATATTCCCGCCCTTGGCCGCGCCGGATATGCCTGTGCTGATTTCGAATGCCTTCGCCGAGCCGAAGACAACCGTCGACAGTCCTTCGCGGCTGTGCATTGCCGTCTCGCTCTTCACCGAAATATTTTCTTCCAATATGTCGGACAGCAGCGGGGCAATCATTTTGCGGGATTCGTCAAAGCCACGGTTGTAGGCGTGAACGACTTCGATTTCCACACGGCCCGGATCGAGGCTGACAATATCGATGCTGTGGATGGAGAGGCCGAGCTTTTCCAGCGCTTCGCGAATTTGCGCTTCCTGCTGGTAGAGTGCTTGCCCTTCCCGTTTGATTTCACGTGCCAGATCCTCCATGACCTGCGATACTCCGGAAAGCTGCTCAGCCACAAATTTGCGGCTGTCGTATATTTGCCGCTTCCAACGCATATCATGCTCGTAAAGGTAATATTGGCTGCGCATGACTTCGAGCACTTCGTCTGTCTTGCCGCAGATCCGGGCCCATTCCGCAGGCAGCCTCGACGCCCGAATGTCCGGATTCTCCTCAACGGCGGTCATCATGTCGGTCATATACTTGTACGTCTGATAGAACTTTGAATCCCAGCAGTGGGAGCGGCGGATGCAGTTCGAGCAGGTCTCCTCTGTGACCGCATTCATGAAATGCTCCATTTCCCGGTTCGATTTGCCCGCTTCGCCTGCGGACGGAATCTGTCCGAAGCTGGTGGAGAGCTGCCGGAATACCTGGGAGAACTGGGTCACCCGATCCGCGGTAATGTCGCGCACCCTCCGCGCATACTCATGCTGGGAACGGCTGTGATCCGTCGTGCCGGGCACATATTTGGCGATCCCTTTAATGATGCCGCGAGGGGTTGCGAGGAACATCACCACTGCCGCGCAGGTCTCCCAAGTAGAGGTCATCATATCGCCCGGACCGCTGAAATAGACGGACAGGATGCTTGAGCCGAGCAGCATGCCCAGAGCAACCGCGCCTTTGCGCCCGCCCTGCAGCATGCCCGCCAGCATGCCGGAGAACGCGAGCAGACTCATCTGATAGATCGCGCCGATATCGGCCAGACTGAGAATCAGGCCCGACACGACGCCGACCGCCGCTCCCAGGGGGGCCCCGCCCGCCATGGCGAACAGCAGGATCAGGTAGCGTGAGAGAATATGCTCCAGCGATAAGCCGCCCGCTTTCCAGCCTACCAGACCGGTCATAATGGAAGCCAGCATAATGATAAGACATAAGATCTCCTCATTTCGCAGTACGCGGCTTTTTTGTTTATAGGCAAGCACGGGCAGAGCCTGCAGGAAGACGAGCGTCAGCACGAAAGAAAGCAGAGCGTTCAGTGTCGTCATCATTAGCGGATACCAGGAGAGCGTTGGACCGATAATCGTCTGAAAGAGTCCGACCATGAAAGAGGAGACGAACACCATAACCGGCGCATAGGCCAGATCAACTCGCTGGAAGGCCTCCATCCCTTTATAGAGAAGAATAAAGACGATGAGTTCGGCCATAATAATCAGTGCGCCAGGGAACGGAGTATATAGGCTGCCCGCAAGAATCGCCGCTCCGACCGGAAGGGTGCAATCTTTGCGCATAAAAACAATAATGGCGAAAAAAGCGGCGGCAAACGGGGACAGCTCGTCCAATATCATCGCTCTTCCCAGCAAAAAGCCCATGCAGCTCAGCAGCAGTAACCATTTTCTCGTGTCCAGCATACGAAGAATACGCTGACGCTTTCCCCAAGCCTTGAACCTCTCCCCCCAGGGTGCCTTCTCTTCCTCAGCGCCATCTTCCACTCTTGTCCACTCCGGAAAATTCACCACATTGCTTTTACCCATAATGATCAACACCACCCGTTTAAATGTAAAACATAAGACCTTATAAGCTGCGCTCTTATCATTGGCCTTATATTTCCGCAAGAAACAGCTGCCTGAAAGCGATACGTCTATCGCCGGCCTCAAAAGCATAAGCTTTGAAAAAGAGGTGAAGCCGTTTCTTCTTGTGGTACTCATTATAAGCGCGGCCAGTTTGGAAAGTTTGTCAGAACAAGAGGGCCGATCATAAGAAATTTCCGACAAAAAAAGGCTCCTGCCCAAGCAGCCGCAAAACCGTTTATTCCCTTGCGCGGCGGTCTGTAAACCGGTTAACCATCCAAATTTTTCCACAACTAGTCCGTTTCGATTCGTCAGCGAATGCTCCAAGCTTTAGCGGAAATGTCAAAGATGCTGTCGCAAATTTCTATCAGCCCGACAAAATATTAGGTATACCGGGGTAAGCCAAGGATACGCTTTCAATAATCTGCAAAAAACATCCCTTCGGGAGGAATACTGCGGCGGTTTGACCCAGGGCTGCGGCCGGGCAGACACAGAAAAAAACCGCATAAGGTTCGGCCCCTGCGGTTATACGAACGGTTGTAGTATGATGTTATACGCGTTTGGCTCCACGGCCGCCGCGTTTGCCCTCCGTATTCTTCTTGAGAGAAGAGATACGTTCTTCGCTGTCTTTAAGGAAGCGTGACATTTTATCCTCAAATGAAGGTTTACCGGCTGCAGGCTTGAATGGACGCCCTCCACGTTCACGATTGTAGCCTCCGCCACCGCCGCCGAAACGGTCTCCACCGCTTGGACGATCCGGTCTTGGGGCTCTTGGCGGACGAACTTCCGATGCGGGCTTGTCGACAGCCTGCTTGATGGAAAGTCCGATCTTGCCGTCCTTGTCGACATTGATCACCTTAACAGTTACCACATCATTAATCTTCAGATGATCGTTGACATCCTTGACGTAATTATCGGCGATTTCCGAGATGTGAACGAGACCTGTGACACCTCCTGACAGATCTACAAACGCTCCGAAATGCGTAATGCCTGTCACCTTGCCCTCTAACTTGGTGCCCACTTCAATTGCCATAGAATAAAATGATCCTCCCTTAAAAATATACAGACAAAGATGTCAAGATCCAGTCTGCGGTGATTTGATTATACAGTAAAGAGCAAAGCAAGGCAACAGAGTGAAAAGCCTCTTTTGGCGGCTTACTGCTTCGGTTGCTCTGTCCGGATCGGAACTTCGCCTTTAGGGTATATGTTAAACCATTTGCGGGCGAGCTGTCCGATATATTCGTTGTCGTTCAGACGGGACACCTCATACTTTAGCTGGTTCAGCGAGTTATTCACTTGCTTGCTGCTCTCCTGCTTCCGGGCCAGTTCCTGACTCTTGTCCGAAATCAAGGCGCTTTGAGCAAAGAAAATATATCCCGCCCAGCTGAAAAATATCGCCATTAGGGCGACCCAGATCAGCTTTCTTCTCTTCGCGCCCGCGGCAGCGGACCTTCCGCCAGCCTGCTTCTCTTCTGGGGAAAATCTGTTCATGCAAGCGTTCCTCCCGTTTCACGGTCAGCGTTTTCTTCTTGCGGCAATAAAATTGGCGAGTTTGGTAAATGGAGCGCTGCGCAGCAGCCGATGATAGGCCGGGGACAACCATCTGACGGGAAAAATCCAGAGCGGCTTGGTTAGCCAAAGCAGCAGCTTCAGCATAAAGCCCAAGATACGGCCAAGCAGACGCAGAATTCCGAGCGCCAGCTTCCATAACCACAGCAGCGGCATTCCAATCAGGATTCCCAGCAGCTTCATCAGCAGCTTCCATATCCATTCCACCGTCTGAATTAACATTACCACAAATTTCTGCACCGTGACACTGAAGATTAAAAAATATGCCCACACGCCTACGAATAATCCAAGAAAAGCATAAAAGCGCAGCTGCCCCTGGTTACCCGCGTACAGCAAACGAAACACGATGAGAGCGGACACCAGCCAGTAGAGGAGATCGAGAACCGCGTTCAGCCATCCGGGAAACCGCAGCTTGAGTGAAAGTACCCGGTAGCCGTCAAAGGTCAGTCCCATCGCCGCCCCGGCCACGATCATGTACAGCAGCGTAATCCACTGGATGGCCGGATTCATTTGAACAGCTTGCCGAGCAGCCCTTTATTATTCCCCTTCGCCCCCGGATCAAGATAAATCAAGGAATGGACGTTGCCCTCCACCGACAACAGCCCGTTCTCCAGACTTAAGTTCTTGATATGTAAATGGGTTCCGCGAATGACCAGAATTCCAAGCTCCGTCTGCAGCTTAAACTCCTCGCTGTCAAAGCTCTCCACATTTTGCACGCCCGTTAAATCCACCGCCTTACGGCTGCGCATATGCAAATCATGCTGCTTTACGTTTTTTCCAGGTTCGATCATGGCATGTACCCCTCCTTCTAGTTCCTAATCTATGGCGGGAACGGGAGCTTTAGAACACCACCGGGAAATGGCTTAACAAAAAAAGCGCCCCCCCGCAGGATGCAGGGGAACGCTCTAATAACAAAGTTAAATCGTCTCTTACCAATCAAGACCGTTGCTCTTGGCAATCGGCTCCTCGCGAAGCAGCGTATACATACCGGCCGCTTCGTCCTTGCGGGTCGTTTCGACCAGCTTCTCCACGCGGACCGTTACGAGCTTCTGGCCGAATTGAACGGTAATTTCGTCGCCGATTTTCACACTGCTGCTCGGCTTCGATTCCTTCCCGTTAATCAGCACCCGGCCTTGTTCGGACACATCCTTGGCCACCGTACGGCGCTTGATTAGGCGGGACACTTTCAAAAATTTATCCAGACGCATTAGTTGACAGCTTCTTTAAGCTTGTTGCCCGCCTTGAACGCCGGAACAGTCGATTCTGGAATTTCAATGGTTGTGCCCGTTTGCGGATTGCGGCCGGTGCGTCCGGAGCGCTTGCGCGTTTCGAAGGTGCCGAAGCCAATCAGCTGTACTTTGTCGCCGCTGGCCAGCGCCTCGGTAATTTCGCCAAGGAATCCGTTAAGCACAAGCTCAACGTCCTTTTTCGCCAATCCGTGCTTCTCGGATATGTTGTTGATCAGGTCTGTTTTGTTCATTGTCAGTAGTTCCTCCCAGGAATAAGAAAAGTAATGGGCGCGTTCCGGCAGACAGTATTTTCCGCGAAACCGCCGTTTCATCTTACTGGTATTCAGGATATGTTGTCAAATCCCTGCCGCCAGACCCGGGCTTAATTAAACACATAAGCTTTTTGGTTCCAAATGAGAACAATTATGAACATAGTGTCTTTTCTTGTCTCTAATCGCATAAAAAAGATACTTTTCATAAAGATATGTGATAGAGCAATCTTTACTATCATATATTTTAGACTGGTTGTCCGTAACTTTCCAGCCGCTTTAATTCCGGGCTTTGCCCTACCTGACCAGACCTTTCTTTGGTAATATTAAAATTATAAATTAATCACTCTGCTACACTGACTGGCTACTTCTTCGTCATGGGTTACAATAATAATTGTTTGCCCCGATTGATTCAATTCTTTTAAAATTTGAATAATTGCATCCCGGTTATCGGTATCCAGCGAACCGGTAGGCTCGTCTGCTAAAATCAGTTCACTGGATTTTAGCAGTATTCGGGCAATAGCTACCCGCTGCTGTTCTCCACCAGAAAGCTCATGAATTTTTTGTTTTAATGAAGCATTCATTTTTACACGTTGCAAAGCTTCGATTTTGGCTTTCTGCTTTTGCTCTTTGCTTTTTCCAGAGTACAACAATGCTACTTCCAGATTGGCATCTATCGTATCCTGATCAATCAACGCATAATTCTGGAATAAATACGACATCTTGGTTCTTAACAGCTTATTCGTCTGCCCGGAACCCGGACGCGGTGCCGGCTTGTCGAACAATCTAATATTTCCCTGATCCGGTTTTTCGAGGAGTCCGATCATATTAAGCACAGTTGTTTTCCCTGAGCCACTTTTGCCGGTAATGGCCACCATTTCCCCCTGGTGAATAGTCAGATTCAGCTTATCAATCACAATATGTTTTCCATATTTTTTGCTGACATTGATCAATTCGCATACAGTTTGCATGGAATTAACTTCCTCCCTTAAGCACTTTCATCTTATTTTTCTTTTCAATTTTAATCAGGGCAATAACGGATGCGATCATCTCAATCACCAGTATAATAGCAGCTACAATAAGCAATGGTATGTCGATTCCTTTATTAAGGACAAAACAGAGCAGAGTTTGAAGCACACCCGCAATTAAAAATAACCGCCAATATTCTATATAAGTCCGCCAAAATCCAATTCCAAATAACCGCCGTACGATAAACTTGCTTTGATATTTATTGAAAAACAGGACCAGATTCTGCACTGCCAGCAGAATCAGTCCCGCCATCAATGCGATCAAAGTGAGCCAGCTTTCTTGTATAGCATTTTGCTGATCATTGATTTTCTCCAGCATATACTGATCAATAGTCACCAGATGTCTTAGGTTATCGTCTACTCTCAGTTTCTTTAGTTCCGGTAATAACGTCTCGTAAGTTAACCGCGGATCGCGGTTGATCAGCCTGACCTTTAGCGGGTCGTTAGCTCCTCCGCCCAGAATGGCGCTTCGATCCGCATACAAACTGTTGTTTTCCGTAAGCACTTCAGTAATCGGATCGACAATATTGTTATGCTCGGAAGGAAACACATTGGGATTAAAACTGAATACCTGCTGATTGTTTTTCATCCATACAATGCGCAATTTCTGATTTTTGATTTTTCCTGGGATACTCTTTTTGTAGAATTGTTTGTCAATTTCTCTGAATTCTTTTCTGCCCCATTGGAAAAATTTCAAAATTTCTTTCTCACGATTACGATATTTTTCGGGAACCAGCAATATCCAGTCACTGTCCTTCTCAGATATCTCCACCTTGTTGTTATTACTATCAAGCAAAGGAAACTTTTTAAGGTAATTGGGATTTACTCTCACTGAACGTATTCCATCCCAATTCTTACTATCAATAAGTTCCTGTTCTTCATACATAAGCGCAGCAATCAGGATAGAATCTGTTTGATTAAGTAAAAAGTAAAGCTCATTATGTGAAACATGTTCAAAATCAGAATCACTGCTGAATATCCGGTCGCCATCATATCCATTATTTACAGGATAGAATACACCGTAGTCTTTAACAGACTCCCAATTTCTCAATTCCGCACGCTGTTCATGAATAGAGGTAAATTGCACCCAGATAGATAGGCCAGTCAAACCAATCAATACTGAACAGCCGATTTTCATCAAAAAATTTAATATGAATATACCAGTAGTATCTTTGACATTTTTAAGAATACGCCCCACTTTAATACTGGAAATATATACATAAACGACTAGCGACATTACAATTAAAATCAGATATGCCTTGAACTGATAGAGTAAAAAATTCGTTAAAAAAGACAACGTTGAATCTGGAATAAGTGCGGCTAAAACAAGAGATAACAATATCGCGCTAATAAAAGTATAGGTGATCCTTTTACCTGCTACAATACTCCATAAACGAATTCGTGATACACCATGCAGCTTTAAGATTCCGAGTTTCTTCGATTCATTTAAAATGGCATACTGCAACAAAAGGATTGTCATGGCATAAATGACATAGCTCAAGTACGTTAGTATTGTTAACCCGCGAAAGGACACTGCTTGTAATTCAGTTGAATGTTGGCTCTCCAAAAAATCTCCATCGCTAAAAGCCAAATTATATCCCTTAAAATATTGATTCAATTTTTGCACAAAAAGATGAATAAAGGCTGCCAATTCATCGCGATTTGGCACTTCAGCATAATATGTACCATGTACAGGGAGATAATTATAAGAAGCTTGAAGTGACTCAATTTTAACCACCTGATTACCGCCAAACTCTGCAATGGTGCCGACCTGATTAGCCTCGTCTGAGTCGATAGTTGATACATAAGAATCACGTTTTCCCATATCCTGAGCACTCAGAAAACGCCCCTGTTTCAGGTGAAAATCAGTAAAAAAACGGGTGTTCGTTGTCAATAATACATATTTTAAAATATCAATTTGATCATCTTCCTGGAATTGAATGCTCTTGCGGAAAATATTGACTTTGGATTGTCTGGCCGTTTCAACCAGTATGGGATATACTTCTTCTGATCCCTGTAATCCTCCTATATCAGGGATAACAAACTCTCGTCCTATGTTCTGTTCTATTTCGTTAATACGATCAAGTTGTTCATTATCGGTTTGCAAATAAGCGAGATAAAAGGAGAACATATAAGCTCCAATCAAAAATAGTAAAGCAATTTTTTTCACTTTTAAAAATCCCTTCTTTAATAAGGAAATATTAATCAAGCTAAAATAACAAACGGCAATACGCCACTCTGATAAGTAACGTATTGCCTTATTATAGAGAGATAAAAGTAAGTAATTAATATTTATCTGTTACTTGTAAGTATCCCAATAAGCATAACCTGTATAACTTGTGTTTCCAAAGAGTTCTGACTTAGCTGGGGTTCCAGCATATTTCCAATAACTGGTATGTGAGGCAGGTCCTAATATGGTAGAAGCTTTATGCGACAATGTAGAATGTTCATAAACAGACCATACATGCTTCTGGTTACCAATAATTTGAGTGCCATAGTTCCAAGTTCCACCACCTACAGAAACACTGCTTGCCGGAGAAATGCCAAAGGCTGTTACATCATTATTGGTTAATTTTACCGAACCGCTTGTTGCTTCAGTTTCGCTTGCCGCCCAAGCTGGCGCTCCTGCTGAAACAGTAAGTATGCTAGCAAACCCTACAGCCATAAAAGTATTTTTTATCATTTTATTTTTTTTCATTGTATCTCTTGTCTCCTCTACTTTTGGTTATCATAATTCAAACAATTTAGTTTACAGTAATTCAAGACAGGATATAAAATAAGGGAACGGGTTCTTAATTACTGCCTTGCCAGTAACTTTCCACGGTCAAGGCAAGGGAGTATGCAAGAACCTGTTTTTAGACTGATATTTAAGTAACCCCTCCTTTTTAAGTAAATTCCTCATTTTTAGGTAAACCCTGCCAAAACCCATTTTACTTCCAGTAAAAAAAAGATATATAACAAAAATCACTAATTTTTAACATAAAAGTACAAAAAAAGCTGTGCCGTTGATTGAACACAGATTATAGTTAGTTACAATGTAGAAGTTATCCGATGAACCAAGAAATTTTACTGAAAAAGTAAACAAATAAAGATTGCTCTATCACAAAAACAAGATGATAGAGCAATCTTTATTATATACTAATCAATTTCAGAAAGCGCGCTTGCCCTCCAAATGGAACTGCTTCAATCTTTCCCTGCCTTGATTGTGTATAATTCATATTTGAGTCTTAATTGTCTTTCGCTGATTTTTTATACTCCCTTTGCTTGGCTTCCTGCCATAAAGCCTCCATTTCCTCCAGACTGCTGTCCTTTGGCGAGATTCCTTTGTCCTGCAGACGGCGTTCGATGTACTGGAACCGTTCGACAAATTTGCGGTTGGTGCGGGTCAGCGCCTCCTCGGGATCGGCATCAATGAACCGGGCGGCGTTGGTCGCCGCGAACAACAGGTCGCCCAGCTCCAGCATCTGCTCCTCCGCCGGAGCGCCGGCCTCGATTGCTTCCTTCAGCTCGTCCAGCTCCTCGCCGATCTTACCGAGCACATCCTGGATGTTGTCCCAATCGAAGCCTACTTTGGACGCTTTTTTCTGCAGCTTGTACGCCTTCATGAGCGCCGGCAAATCGCGGGGAACGCCGCTGAGCGCAGACTCCGCCTCCGGCTTGATGCCTTTGCGCCGCTTCTCTTCCGCCTTCATGCCTTCCCAGTTCTGCAGCGCAGCCTCCGCATCCTGGGCGTCCTTGTTGCCGAAGACATGCGGATGGCGGAAGATCAGCTTGCCGCTGAGCCCTTCAATGACATCGAACACAGTGAACGTGCCAAGCTCTTCCTCCATCTGGGAATGCAGCATAATTTGCAGCAGCAGGTCGCCCAGCTCCTCCTTCATATGCTCGGGATCGTCCTCGTCAATCGTTTCGAGCACCTCGTAGGTTTCTTCGATCAGATTTTTGCGGAGCGTATCATGGGTCTGCTCGCGGTCCCACGGACAGCCCTCCGGACTGCGCAGGATGCCGACAATTTCATGCAGACGGTCAAAGGTGCGGTTCCGCAAGCTTTCGGAGCGGTCTGCCGGAATATAGATGAGCGACAGGTTGCCGTAACCCTCCTGGCGGTCCAGTTCGTACAGCGGAACTTTGACGATTCGCTCCTCGCCCTCCACGCCGAGCGCATGGCCGACCGTCACCTCGTATTCAGGCGGATACAGCTCCATCAGGCATAGCTTTGCCTCGGAGGCTGTAAAGGTGTCATACACTTGTCCGATCAGCGTATGCAGCTCGGGACGAAGCTGCGAGCGTGTGATCCCGGAGGCGTCCAGCAGCTGAAAGCCCTCAATCGGATCGAAGCCAAGCCGCACGAATGCCTCGTCCAGAAAGCTCTCTCCTCCAAGAATGTCTAAACGGATTCCCTCCTCCGCGCAGAGCAGACGAAGCTTGGAAACAGCGGATTCCGCAACCATCGGGTGTCCGGGTACGGCGTAGACAATTTCCGTATTCTCATCGCCTGAACGCACTTCTTCAAGCAGCTTCTGGGTGATCGCTTCATAGACTTTGGGAAAAGAGGAGAAGGATTCGTACAGTGTATCGAAGGACTGCGACTCCACGCCAAGCTCCTCCAAAGCCTGCATCACGGGGTGCTCCTTGGTGCGCACGTATACTTTGGAAGCCGTCCGCAGCTTGTTCACTATGCCAAGCGTCAGCCGGTCCGGATTGCCGGAGCCGAGGCCGACTACCGTTAATATTGCGCTCATGCCTTTCCTCTCCTTGTTACCGCTCTCTATACGGGAATGACTTAAAACCGGGAATAGGGCAGTTTGCCTGTCAGATTACCCGGTACATTCCCAAGGGGGCGGATAGCAGATGTCATTTCTGCTCCGCCGCTTCGCAAGAGGCGGCTATATCATCTTCAAACCTGAATCATTCAGGTTTCGCGTATCAATCCCGGGGCCCGGGCCTTACGGGAACAGGCCCAGCTTCCGGATCGCCCGGGCCAGCTTCGGGCCAAGCCCGGGCAGCTGGCGCAGCTCGTCCTCGTCCAGCAGCCGCAGCC
>NZ_ASSD01000697.1 GCF_000520715.1 Paenibacillus zanthoxyli JH29 | reverse complement strand
TTGCGCCCATGGTCAGCAGCAGCTCCTTATACGCGCCGCCGCTTTTGGCGAGCCCGTCGTAGACGCCGACGACGACCGGAAAGAACGCGGTTAAAAAGACGACGGCGACCTTGCTCCACAAGGAATAACCGAACCACATAATAAAAATGGGGGAGAGCGCAATGAGCGGAATCGTCTGGCTGATGATGATAAAGGGATAGAGCGTTTTTTCCAGTGCCTTGGACAGATGCATGCCGATCCCGAGCAAAATGCCGCCAACCAGCGACATCAGGCAGCCGACCACTACTTCTTCTAAGGTGGCCGGCAGATGCGTACCCAGCAGCAGTCCGGCGTTCTGTACCAGTGCGGTCCAGATCGAGGATGGCGCAGGGAGGATAAAGGACGGAACATATCCGAAGCGGACGGAGGCTTCCCACACGGCGAGAATGAGCAGCAGCAGGAGGAGGAAGGCCCCATAGCGGCGTGATCCTTCCTTAAACGGTGCGCGTTTCATACAGCCTCCGCTCTAGCTCGGCCCGCAAAGAGACAAAGCCGGGCTCGTAATTCATTTCCAGCCGCCGGGGTCTTGGCAGTCCCACGTTCAGCTCCTGAAGGGGGCCGGTGCTGCCGGGCGGCATCAGAAAGATGCGGTCGCTGAGCAGAATAGCTTCCTCCAGATCATGCGTGATGAACATAACGGTTCGCCCCAGCTCTCCCCACAGCTCCAGCAGCCAGCGGTGCATCTCCCGCTTCGTCATGGCGTCAAGCGCGCCGAACGGCTCATCGAGCAGCATCAGCTGTCCGCCGGTCATCAGTGTGCGGAGAAAGGCTGCCCGCTGCCGCATCCCACCGGACAGCTCATGCGGATAGGCAAACTCATACCCGGCGAGTCCGAAGCGCTCCAGCATGTCTAGGGCCGTAGCCGCTTCGCCCTTGCCGGCCCGGCCCTTGATCTCCAGCGGCAGCAGGCAGTTGTCCAGCACCGTACGCCAGGGCAGCAGCAAATCCTGTTGAGGCATGTAGGCGATTTGGCCGAGCCGGTTCGAACCTGGGGCGCAGCCTTGCAGCGAGATTTCCCCCTGCGCCTCGGCAAGCAGTCCGGCTATCGCTTTGAACAGTGTGCTTTTGCCGCAGCCGCTGGCGCCGATAATGCTGACGAATTCGCCCTTGTGGACCGTAAGCGATAGATCCGCAAATACGGGCTTTTGCCGTGGGAATGAGAAAGAAAGACGGCGGAGAGATAAAAGCTCTTCGATAGTCGGTCAACCCTCCTTGACATGAATAAAGACCCGTCCATTTCCGTTAGAGAAATGAACGGGCCTCCCAGATATCCGCCGTACATGCGCTGCCTTGCGCGGCGTAATAGGTAAGCTTTAGGTTCCACTTCCCTCCGCTGGTATAATCCAGATCAGGTTCCAAGGGTCCGAAGCTCGCGGCTTCGTCTCAGTCGGACGACTCCCCTAGTGAAATTGCGGTCTTTATTCGGTTATGAACTTATTAACTATATCATATTCCGGGCCGTTCCCTCAATGTACCATTTGGGTCTTGCGGACTCGAAGTCACCAATGATCGGGAATGCTTACCGAAGACGGCAGCTTGGTATTCCTATCGCCTTTAGCTGAATTGACCTGCGCCTGCGTGAGAAAAATGCTTCCTGTGAGATCGGCGCCGCTTAAATCGGCATCTCTAAAGTCGGCGCCGATTAGATCAGTCATTCTCATGTCTGAATCTCTCAAATCGGATGCAATGAGCAAAGCACCTCTCAAGTTAGCGCCTCTAAGGTCGGCTCCTCTTAGATTTGCGCCTATGAGGTCACTGCCCTTGCGGATTTTGTTCTGTAATTTTTGATTTTTATTAGACTTCGGCGCAACTTTGGCCCGTACCCGTTCACTTGCTTGCAGAAGCAGGTCATTGACAATCGCCCGATGGGCGGGGACGTTAAGCTCCAGAATCGAGCGTGGATTCAGACGGGTGAGCTCTTCCGTTTTTTCAAGAACATTCCGCAAATCTGTATGAATCGGCCGAGTCTCTTCCAAACCGAGCGCCTCATCCAAGTAATTTAGCATTTCATGCAGCTGCTGCATAATAGGGAATACCTCAAACATTTCCTGTGCTAACGCCGGATGATCCCGCCAGTTGTTTCCCGCATAGGTCATTTGGGATACCTTTTGACCCGCGCCAAAGCATTCATATACGGCACACCCCCGAAAGCCTCTTGTTCGAAGGTCTTTATGAATGCCGCAGCGAAAATCAGTCTGCAAGTTTAGGCAGGGAGTACCCCCGGCTTTATCCATGGCAAAATCGGCTGATTTGGCATACGGCAAAGCTGCGCAGCATAAACCAAAGCATTGTTCGCAGTCTGCGCTGAATGGATTAATCCTGGCGTCGTTGTTGATTCCTGGATTGGACATTTTCTGCACTTCCTTTATCTAAAAAGCCGAGAAGACTCCTTCCTCTA
>NZ_ASSD01000696.1 GCF_000520715.1 Paenibacillus zanthoxyli JH29 | reverse complement strand
AGGCGGCCGGGGCGGGAGCGGGCGCAGCGGCGGAGTGGGCCGTAAAGGCGGCAGACGCGGCCGATAAGCGGGGCCAGGATAACGACAACCTGGCCTGGTAGGAATTGCATGGGGGGCGGCTGCAACATTTGCCGCCTTAGGCCTGTCTATATAGATAGACTTCAGTTTTACCGGTTATGAAGGAGGAACAGCATCATGCGCAGAAACTTATGGATTCCCCTCCTGTTCCTGGCTGTTATCGCCGTCGGCTGGGGAATAGGGAAATATACATCACCGGCAAGATCTATTGGCGGAGGGGCCGCATCCGTGAATCAGCCGGACCTGAATGGCGCGGCGGCCCAGCCCCCGGGTGTATCGCCCGCTCCTTCCGCTTCCCCGGAGGGGCAGAGCGGTGGAGGGACCCAGTCTGCTGGCGAATCGCCGGCCCCGTCAGCCTCCCCGGCTGCGCAGGGCGGCGGCGAGGCCCAGCTTGCAGCGACGGAGCCGGACAGCATCGGCGTCATGGTGAACAAGCAGTACGGGCTGCCCGATAACTACAAGCCGGCCGATCTGGTATATCCCGACGTTCCGTTTATATTTAAGGAAAAGATCGAAAAGCGGATGATGCGCCAGGAAGCCGCTCATGCGCTTGAGGAGATGTTCGCGGGCGCGAAGCGGGACGGCGTGTATTTGGCGGGGGTTTCCGCCTATCGCTCCGAGAAGACGCAGCAGGGCCTGTTCAACGCCTATGCAGAGCGGGACGGAGAGGATAAAGCGCTCACCTACAGCGCCGTCCCCGGACATAGCGAGCATCAGACGGGCCTCGCGATCGACCTTTCCGGCAAGGACGGCACATGCGCGGCGGAGAGCTGTTTTGCCGGAACGAAGGAAGCGGACTGGCTGGCGCGGCATGCGCCGGAGTATGGTTTTATCATCCGTTATCCGGAAGGCAAGGAAGCCGTCACGGGTTATATGTACGAGCCTTGGCATGTTCGGTATGTGGGCAAGGAGGCCGCCCGTTCCATCGCGGAACGAGGCATTACGCTGGAGGAATATTATAACGTTGTGCCGGTATCCAAATAAGGTTTGACCTTGATTCACCTTTACCCGGTCCGGTTAAGTAGTGGTAAAACCGCTATTAGCGCTAAAGGAGGCTGGCGACATGTCCGAGCATAACCATGTTGTGAGCAAAGACGGTGGCGTGGCAATCGGACTGGTGAAGGAAACACTCAATCGGATCGAACCCGGGCAAAGGGAAGAAATATTGAGCAATTTCGACGCATTCCGTACTTACTTAAGCAAGCGGATTCAATTGGCTAGAAAAATCGGCTTCGGCGAGGCACAGTTAGCTCAGGCGGCGGAGAAAGTGGCGGATTACCTGGCGGCTCATGAGGAACCGCGCAACAGTGAGGAGATGCTGCTTCTGGAGCTGTGGAGGGTCGGAAGCAAAGAGGAGCGCAGCAAGCTGGCCTCCATGCTGGTTAAGCTGGCGTTGTCCGAACGGGTCTAAGAAAAGAGAGAATCAAGCGTTCAACCCTCTCCGGCTTGCCGAGAGGGTTTTTTGAGGTCATGGACCGGCAGCTATAATACATAAACAAGCGAATTTAAAGAAAAAGATGACAGCAGCCTTTTGCAAGGGGTCCGTCGTCTGTTTCACGGAAAGGGTGTCTGCCTATGATTAAGCTCAGTGTGCTTGACCAGTCGCCGGTATCGGAGGGCAGCACGCCGGCCGAGGCGCTTGCGCAGACCGCCATCCTGGCTCAGGAGGCCGAAAAGCTCGGCTATTCCCGTTTCTGGGTGGCCGAGCATCATTTTGCGCCCGGTCTTGCCGGGTCAAGTCCGGAGGTGCTTATCGCGCATTTGGCAGCCGTTACCTCCTCTATCCGGATCGGCTCGGGCGGTATCCTGCTGCTGCACTACAGCGCATATAAGGTCGCGGAGAATTTTCGCGTGCTGGAGGCTCTATATCCCGGGCGGATCGATTTGGGGATTGGCCGGGCCGCCGGCGGAGGCGCTCTTGCTGTTCGGGCCTTGCAGGAATATGGAAAGGCGGACCCGGACAATTTTTCCGTGCAGGTCAAGGATCTGATAGCCTATCTGCATGACGGGGCGGATCTGCATCACCGCTTCGCAGGGCTTCAAGCGATGCCAACCGGCAGCTCGGTGCCGGAAATTTGGCTGCTCGGTTCAAGCAAGGACAGCGCATTATTGGCAGCCGGGCTTGGACCGGGATTCGCTTTTGCCCGTTTTATTAACGCGCATGATAGGGGAGAGGCGATGGCAGCCTACCGCAGCCGTTTTTGCCCATCGCCGTTGTCGCTTAAGCCCCAAGGAATGATCGCCGTGTTCGCGGCTTGCGCGGAGACGGCGGAAGAGGCCGACCGGCTGGCCTCCAGTATGGACCTCTCAGCGGTTCTGCTGGACAAGACGCATGTATCTGCGCCGACCCCCTCCGTGGAGCACGCCCTGTCTCATCCGTACACCCCTTACGAAAAGCATATCGTTCAGGAGAACCGCAGGTCCATGCTGGTCGGCTCGCCGGAAGAGATCAGAAATCAGCTGCACGACCTCGGCGACCGGTTCGGGTGCGAGGAAGTGATGATCGGCACTGTGATGCACCGCTTTTCGGATAAGCTGAAGTCGTATCGGCTGATCGCGGAAGCCTGCGGGCTGACCCCGCGTATGTTTCCGTCCTGACAGCCGTCCTGCCGCCTTTCCACTGTTGAAATTCGCCAAATATAAGGTAAGATGGGAAGGAAACGTAAAAACACGGCTCCGGTCGGTAGTCCGGACGCATGGAAGCGGTGCAGCGAGAAATATGCATATCGTGTTGTAGCCTGCCGCCAATACCTCCATGTCAGTAACCTTCCCCCTCGGGATGTCCCTCGTTTCGTATTTTTGAAAAGAGGGGGAATACCGGTGAAATTAACGGTATTTTACGAAGATCCGTTTTGGGTTGGAATTGTTGAAATTGAAGAGAACGGAGCCGTCAAGGCCGGAAGGTACGTCTTTGGCGCGGAGCCATCGCCGCAGGAAATTTGGGAATTCGTCCTTTACCGGCTTCAAGAGGTAACGGACGGTCTATCCTGCGGAGTGGCCGTCCCCAAGCCGGCCTTGCGCGTCGGCAACCCGAAGCGGCGGGCGAGGGAAGCGGGCAGAGAATCCCGGGGCCGGGGCAGCGGCACGTTAAGTCAGGAAGCCGTCAGGCTGGAACTTACGAAGCGCAAGCTGGAATCATCCCGGATGAACAAAGCCCGCAAAGAGGAGCTTGCCGAACGCAAACGCGAGATTGCCCGCAAGAAAGCGAAGGACAAGCATCGCGGCCGGTAATTGTGCACCTGCGGCAAAGCCTTCCGGAACCCCTAGTTTTCCCTTTCCGGAAGGCTATTTTCAAAATATAAGAAAGTATAAGCTTCGCGCTTATCATTTACCTTATATTTCTACGAGAAACGATACCGTCCCTAACAGGACGGCGCAGCCGTTTCTTCTTGTCGTATGGAGTTAATTAGATAACGGGATAAAGCCTGAAAATAAGGCTTGACGCTTCTCGAAGACCTTGTATCCTGTAATAAGAAGCTTAATGTACGGCATGCTGATGAAATACGATAGCTGGCGGACAGGTTTAGGAAATTATGTTTCAGGGGGTTAGTATACGGGCATGAAATTAATTACGGAAGTTGCGGCAGAGACGGGAATTCATGAAGATCATCTGGAATTGTACGGCAAATATAAGGCCAAGCTGGCTCCATCCCTATGGGATGAGATCAAGGGCCGTCCGGACGGCAAGCTGGTGCTGGTCACCGCGATCAACCCTACCCCTGCGGGGGAAGGCAAGACGCTGACGACGATCGGCCTGGCACAGGCCATGAACAGAGCAGGCGTCAAGACAGTGGCTGCGCTGCGGGAACCGTCGCTTGGTCCTTGTCTTGGCATGAAGGGCGGGGCGACAGGCGGCGGAAAAGCGCAGATTATTCCGGCGGACGAGATCAACCTGCATTTTACGGGCGATATCCATGCGGTGACATCCGCCCATAATTTGCTGTCGGCCATGATTGACAATCATATATTCCAGGGCAATGAGCTCGGGCTGGACCCGCAGAAGATCGTATGGAAACGGGTTATGGATATGAACGACCGCAGTCTGCGCAGCATCGTGACAGGGCTTGGCGACGGCAACGGGACGGTCCGGGAGAGCGGATTTCTGATCACCACCGCCTCCGAAATCATGGCCGTGCTGTGCTTATGCGATAATCTGGCCGATTTGCGGGAACGCCTTGGCCGGATGCTGATCGGCTATGACCGCGAAGGACAGCCGGTGACGGCGGGCAGTCTGAAAGCGGTGGACGCCATGACCGCCCTGCTGAAAGAGGCGATTAAGCCGAATCTGGTGCAGACGCTGGAGGGAACGCCGGTCATCGTGCATGGCGGACCGTTTGCCAATATCGCGCACGGCTGCAGCAGTGTGATCGGCACCCGTTACGCGCTGAAACTGGGCGAAGTTGTCGTGACGGAAGCAGGCTTTGGCGCCGATCTTGGAGCGGAGAAATTCATGGACATCAAATGCCGGCAGGCGGGCCTTAAGCCTTCTGCAGCCGTACTGGTCGTTACGGTAAAATCGCTGAAGTATAACGGCGGTGTCCCTAAAAGTGAGCTTTATGCCGGGAACCGGGCGGCGCTGATTGCCGGACTTTCCAATATGCAGCGGCATATTAAGAATTTGCGGAAATTCGGCGTTCCGGTGCTGGTGGCTCTCAATCATTTTGAAGGCGACAGCCAAGCGGAGATTCAGGAAGTGCTGGCGGCCTGCCGCCGTCTAAATGTGCCTGTCGCCATTTCCAAGGCATGGGCCGAGGGCGGCGCTGGAGGGCTGGAATTGGCAACCGCGCTCAAGAAGCTGTTGTCCGGATCGGATACCTCCGCTTATGCGCCGCTGTACAAAGACAATCTGGACATCCCATCTAAGATTGGCAAAATCGTCAAAGAAATATACCACGGCGCCGATGTCGCCTTCAGTCCGGCGGCCAAACGCAGTCTGGCGCTGATCGAAAGGCTCGGTTTAAGCCATCTGCAGGTGTGCATGGCCAAGACGCCGTATTCTTTCTCCGACCAGCCGCGCCTGCTTGGAGCGCCCGAGGGCTTCACGGTTCAGATTCGCGACATAACGCTTTCACTGGGAGCGGGATTTGCCGTTGTGATCACCGGCAGCATTGTGACGATGCCGGGACTGCCGGCCAAGCCTGCCGCCGAGGGTATACAGATTGACAGAGAAGGCACACTGATCGGTCTTTTATAATGTGAATTTTTTAACACTTTGTATAAAATTTAAGCCTCCGGGTTCGCCAGCGAATTCGGAGGCTTTTTTTACGGAAAGATTGAATTCCCCCCATGCCGCCTGCAAATCGCTTGATGAGACGGTGTACCGAAAGAGCGGCTGCTTTAGCCTGTTACTGACATAATGTCCGGGCAAGCGGGTAAACTAAAACAAACTTTTTCGGAACTGCCTAATATTGTTTAAATGTGAACGATTTGTTAAAAGAATAGAAAAAGGGTTGAAACGTGATAATCATCACAATATAATGATGGCATTAAGTGAAATAAGTCACACTCACTTAATATCCCATAAAAAAGAGAATTTTCAAAATTGGAGGAGGAAGAAATCATGAAAGTAGCCGTTATCGGTTGTACCCACGCAGGAACCGCCGCGATTGTCAACACAGCCCAGCTGTACCCGGAGGCCGAGATTACCGTGTATGAGCGAAACGACAACATTTCGTTCTTGTCTTGCGGCATTGCTCTTTATGTCGGAGGCGTGGTGAAGGACCCGCAGGGGCTGTTCTATTCCTCCCCGGAGAAGCTGGCCGAGCTTGGAGTCAAAACCAAAATGCGCCATGAGGTAGTCTCCGTTGATACGAAGAACAAAACGCTGCACGCCCGGGATCTAAGCACAGGCAAGGAATTCGACGATACCTACGACAAGCTGATCGTAACGACAGGGTCTTGGCCGATTATGCCGAAGCTTGAGGGAATTGAACTGGATAACATTGTACTTTCGAAAAACTTCCAACATTCCAACACGATTATCGAAAAAGCGCAGCACGCCAAGCACATCGCAGTTGTTGGAGCAGGCTACATCGGCGTCGAACTGGTCGAGGCATTCCAGCTTAATGGTAAAAAGGTTACACTGATCGACGCCGAGACGCGCATTCTGAGCAAATATCTTGACCCCGAGTTTACGAATCCGATTGAACAGTCTCTAAAGGATCACGGCATTGAATTGGCGCTGGGTGAAAAGGTCAGCTCCTTCAAAGGCGAGAACGGTAAAGTCACGACAATCGTTACCGACAAAGGCGAATACAAGGCCGATCTGGTCATCCTCTGCATCGGTTTCCGTCCGAATACGGAACTGCTGAAGGGGCAGGTCGAAATGCTCGGCAACGGAGCGATTATCGTGAACGAGTATATGCGCACCAGCGCTCCGGACGTGTTTGCAGCAGGAGACAGCTGCGCGATTCACTACAATCCAACCGGTAAAAAAGCCTATATCCCGCTGGCGACCAACGCCGTACGGATGGGTACGCTGGTTGCCCGCAATCTGGTGAGCAACACGATTCCATATATGGGCACCCAAGGTACTTCGGGCATCAAAATTTACGAGGACAACATTGCCGGAACCGGCTTAACCGAAACCGCCGCGAAGAACGAGGGAATCGACGCCGAAGCAGTGATGATTACGGACAACTACCGTCCGGAATTCATGCCTACCTTCGAGGCGGTTCAGCTCAAGGTAGTCTTTGAACGCTGCACGCGCCGTATTCTGGGAGCGCAGATCATGTCTAAGGCGGATCTGACACAGTCGATCAATACGATTTCGGTCTGCATTCAGAACGGCATGACGGTCGACCAGCTTGCCTTCATCGATTTCTTCTTCCAGCCGCATTATAACAAGCCGTGGAACTTCCTTAACACCGTCGGCCTTCAGGCGCTGCCGAAGACTGTAGAGAGCAGACAGCCGGTCAGAGTATAAACGGATAAATTTCCCGCATTTAAATACATGTTACCGAAAATATCGCTTGAAAACCGGAGGCCGACGGCCCCGGTTTTTTGCTTATGCGCAGGAATAAACTCGTATCCGCACACCTAAATTTTCCAACTTAACGGAAGCGATTTAAAGTTTGACACGAGAAGTGAAAAATTTCACTTGTTATTTTTCTCAAGTGATAATTATCACGTAAATGTGAGGGGCGAAACGCTACAATGAGACCTAAAGGAAAAATTTAAAGTAAATATTAGAAGGGGACAGGAACAATGGCTTATAACAAACCGCAGCAAATAGCCGAAGTGACGGTGGAGAACGGAATCAAGAAGGCTCATAACCCTCTGCTCACCGTGCTTATCCTTGGCTTTTTGGGAGGAGCGTTCATCGCTCTAGGGTATTTGCTTGATATTCGCGTCATTGCCAGCGCACCGAAGGAATGGGGGTCCATCGCCAGCTTTATCGGGGCGTCGGTGTTCCCGGTCGGGCTCATTCTCGTACTTCTGGCAGGGGGCGAACTGCTGACCGGCAATATGATGGCAGTGCCGCTCGCATGGTTTTCCAAGAAGATTACGTTCGGAGAGACAATTAAGAATCTGATTCTGATTACGTTGAGCAATTTTGTGGGAGCACTGTTTGTGGCTTATTTCTTCGGCCATGTCGTGGGTCTGACCGCCGACGGTGTCTATCTTGACAAGCTGGTTGATCTGGCGGAACACAAACTGGACGCTACATTCCTCCAGGCTTTCATCTCGGGTATCGGTTGTAACTGGCTCGTCGCGCTGGCGGTCTGGCTGTCCTACGGCGCCGACAATTTCAGCGGCAAAATTTTCGGTATCTGGTTCCCGACCATGGCGTTCGTCGCCATTGGATTCCAGCACGTTGTCGCCAACATGTTCCTGATTCCGGCGGCCATTTTCGAAGGCCATTTTTCTTGGGGACAGTACCTTGGCAATTTCGTGCCGGTCTGGTTGGGCAACCTGACAGGCGGAGCCCTCTTTGTTGCGGGAGCCTACTGGAACGCCTACCTGCGCAAATCCCCTGCAGCGGTTCAACCGCTGGACAGCGTGGCTGCCGCCGGCGTGAAGAAACACGCATAATTCCTGAGATTTTACGGCAATAATCGACTTTAAATTTTAAGAATATCCGACTAAATAAAGGTACCGTCCCCAGTGGAACGGTGCCTTTTTATGTCCAAATATAAGAAAGTATAAGCTACGCGCTTATCATTTGCCTTATATTTCTACGAGAAACGATACCGTCCCTAACAGGACGGCGCAGCCGTTTCTTCTTGGTATACGGCAGACAATTACGACAAAACAAAGTTCGCCGTAACAGCCAACGGTCCGGGGGAACGAAACCGATGCTTACGGCGAAGTCAATAGGGAGTATTTCATGCTTTCTATTACCCGGCAATTGCCGGAATGAATCAGTTTCCCTGCACAATTCGCCTTTGCGCAAGAGAACGTTAGATTATACAATAACAACAGTGAAAATAAGGAGGGCTGCGGGTATGGAGAAATTGGAGAACGGTGTATTTTCGGCGGTATGCCCGCTGGATTGTCCCGACACTTGCGGGCTTCTTGTGCATAAGAAAGATGGAAAAATTGTAAAAGTCGAAGGAAATCCCGAGCATCCGGTTACGAGGGGAGCCATCTGCAACAAGGTCAGGAATATGGCGCAGCGCGTCCATCATCCCGATCGGCTGACAACCCCGCTTCGGCGCACGGGGCGCAAAGGGGAGGGGGCGTTCGAACCGATCGGCTGGGACGAGGCGATTGCCGAGATTACCGGCAAATTCCGCAATCTGTCGGAAGAATACGGGCCGGAGAGCATTCTGCCTTACAGCTTCTACGGCAATATGGGCGTTCTCAGTGTAGAGGGCATGGATCGCCGGTTCTTCAACGCGCTTGGAGCAAGCCGTCTGGAGCAGACGATCTGCAATTCAGCCGGAAGTGCGGGCTGGAAATATACAATGGGCTTCAACGGCGGGACAAGCCCGGAGGATACAGTGAACGCCGATCTGATCATCGTCTGGGGCGGAAATATCGTCAGTACGAATATGCATCAGGTTGTGCTGGCCGAGCAGGCCCGGAAGAAGGGCGCCAAGATCATCGTCATCGATGTTCATAATAACCGCACGGCGCAGTGGGCCGACTGGTTCCTGCCGCTCTATCCGGGGACGGATGCGGCGCTGGTGCTCGGCATCATGCATATTTTGTTCCGCGACGGGATGACGGACGCGAATTTCCTCAAGACTTACACGGTGGGGCATGAAGAACTGCGGAAGCAGGCGGAAGAGTATACGCCGGAGGCCGTGGCGGCCATTACGGGCATCCCAGCTGAAGATATTGAACGGTTGGGTAAACTTTACGGAGAGGCGGCGGTGTCTTTTATCCGCATCGGCAATGGGCTTCAGCATCACGACAACGGAGGCATGGCGGTGCGCAGCATCGCCTGTCTGCCGGCGCTGACCGGTCAGTGGCTGAAGACGGGGGGAGGCGCGACCAAGGGCAACGGCGGGTATGCCGGGATGAATTCCCGGGCGCTGGAGCGTCCTGACCTTCGCCCGAACCCTCGGGCGCGCAGCATTAATATGAACCAGATCGGCGAAGCGCTGGAAATGACGGAGCAGCCGATAAAGGCGCTGTTCGTCTACTGCAGCAATCCGCTCGTCGTCGCGCCGGACGCGGATCGGGTGCGGCGCGGATTCGCACGCGAAGACCTGTTCACGGTCGTGCATGATCTTTTTCTGACCGATACGGCCAAATACGCTGACATTGTGCTGCCCGCAACGTCGACTTTTGAGAATACCGATTTGTACAGTTCTTACTGGCATCATTATATCCAGCTTCAGGAGCCGGTGTTACAAGCCCCGGGAGAATGCAAGAGCAACGTCGAGCTGTTTTCGCTGCTGGGAAAGGCCATGGGCTTTGACGAGGAAGCCTTCGGGCAAAGCGAGAAGGACATGATCCGCGAGGCGCTGGACTATCCGCGCAATCCGTATCTGAACGGAGTGACACTGGAGCGGCTGAAGGCCGAGCGGCATGTCAAACTGGATATGACGCCTAAAGAACGGTATCTGGATAACCTGCCCACGCCATCCGGCAAAATTGAACTGTACTCCCGGGCGATGGAGAATGCGGGACTGCCGCCGCTGCCAACCTATACTCCACTTGTCGAAGGCTTTGACGGCATCCGGCGTCCGGATGAAGGGGATAAATACCCGCTTATGTTCATATCGCCGCCGAACCATAATTTCCTTAACTCCACCTTCTCCAACATCAGTAAGCATCAAAGTCTGGAGAAGAGGCCCACGCTGCAAATTCATCCCACGGATGCGGCGGAGCGGGGAATTGCCGACGGGGATGAGGTCAAAGTGTATAATGATCGCGGCATGATACAGATTTGGGCGGCGGTAACCGACCGGATGCTGCCCGGCACCGTCATCAGCCAGGGGCTATGGTGGGAAGGAAAGGATCGCCCGCAGCGGAGCAATGTGCTTACCCCGGACCGGCTGAGCGATATGGGGAAGGGAGCGACCTTTTTCTCCGCAACGGTCCAAGTTGAGCTGCGTTAAAGCGTCAATGCACAGGCTTGCCCTAAGCGTCAGTTAGGCGTAATACTAGATAGCATTAACTGACATGTAGATTACAGGGGATGTATAGGCAGATGAGGTTTTTGGACAACTATCCTAGAGAAGTCAAGGTATTCTTAATTGCAAGCTTGATTAACGCGACCGGCAGCGCGCTGATGTGGCCGCTTGTTACGATGTATGTATTTGACGAGCTCGGACGGAGCATGAAGGACGCCGGACTCGTCATCCTGATTCAATCGCTTGGCGGCATTGCCGGGCAGCTGCTCGGAGGCTCTCTGTATCATAAGGTCGGGGTGAGCAAGCTTATTGTCGGCGCACTTGCTCTAAATGCGCTGACTCTGTTCGCTCTCCCTGCAGCCAGCGCCAATTGGACGGCGTTCATGATTGCAATGGGCCTCGTCGGTCTGTTCAATTCGCTGTCCATGCCGGCCATTCAGGCGTTTATCGGCTTCCGGTTCGCCGGGCGGCGGGCCGAGCTGTTCAATATCGTCTATGTCGCGAACAATATCGGAGTCGCGGTCGGAACGGCGCTGAGCGGATTTCTGGCCGATATTTCCTATATGCTGAGCTTCGTGATGAATGGCGCGACTTCCGCTCTATTTGCCGCTTTTTTCTTTGTTTACCTGAGAAAAGCAAGCGGCGTGCAAGGAACCGTTCCTGCTGAGTCCAAGAAGGCGCAGTCACGGCCGGTATCTAATTGGAAGCTGCTGGGCAACACCCGGATTTATCTGTTCATGGCTCTCGGGTCGCTGTTTCTGCTGATCGGCAACTCCATCTGGAATACGGGCGTGTCGCCGTTCATTATTTCGGAAGATCTGCCGAAGAAATATTACGGCTTCCTGTGGACGCTTAACGGCATCCTGATCTTCGCGGCGCAGCCGCTGGTGAGCCTGATCAGGCGCTGGTTCGCAGCCGAAGCGGCGGCGCAAATGACGGCGAGCGCTTTTTTCTACCTTAGCGGCTATGCCGTCATTCTGACGCTGCCAAGCTACAGCGGCATGCTGCTGGCGATGCTGCTGACGACGCTTGGAGAGATGCTCATTTCTCCGGCGATGCCGGCGTTCATCTCGGAGCATGCCGACCGGGGCGCTCCGTTCTATCTGGGGCTGACCGGCGGAATCGGAGCGGTCGGCAGAGTGCTGGGGCCTTTCTTCATGGGCAGTCTGTATGATGAAGGGGGACTGGCCCCTACCGCTTGGCTGGCGTGCGGGA
>NZ_ASSD01000695.1 GCF_000520715.1 Paenibacillus zanthoxyli JH29 | reverse complement strand
CTTCGCCTGCCGGTCTGCGGCTGTTGACGCTGCCCATGATGAAGTATACCCGAAGATGTTCCCGCACCGCTTCGCTGTCCAGCCTGCCGTCATTTGAGATGGCTTCCCGTTCGCTCATCGCTTCTCACTCCCTTCCGCGCGCAGCCTGCGGCCGTACGCAAAATGATTGGTCGGTCCATGTCCCGACCCGATGCCGAGGCCGTCCTCGATCGCCGCCCGGATAAATGCCTTGGCCGTTCGGGCGGCTTCCTCTGCCGAATGGCCCTTCGCCAACTCCGCCGTCAGCGCGGCTGAATAGGTGCAGCCCGTTCCGTGCGTATGCCGGGTATCAATGCGGGGACTCTCCATGTATATGAAATGGTCGCCGTCATACATCACATCCGTGACGACGCCGTTCCCGCTGCCGTGGCCTCCCTTAACGACAACATGACGCGAACCCATCTGCGCGATCCTTTTTGCCGCTTCCTCGCAGTCTGTCAGGCTGGCGATTGTCATATCGGCAATGATTTCCGCTTCCGGAATGTTCGGCGTCGTTACAAGGGCGAGCGGAAGCAGATGCCGGATCAGAGACTGCACCGCTTCCCGCTGAAGAAGGGAGGACCCTCCTTTGGCTACCATCACCGGATCTACCACCAGGTTATTCCATCCATATTGCCGGATTTTCTCGGCGGCGGTCCGGATAATTTCCCCGCTGAACAGCATGCCGGTCTTGACCGCATCTGGGGTCAGATCCTCGCCAATGGAATCAAGCTGCTGCGCCACGGCTTCCGGATCAAGCGGATACACGCCCTGAACGCCGAGCGTATTCTGCGCCGTTACCGCGGTCAGCGCCGACATGCCGTAAACGCCCAGCTCCTGAAACGTCTTAAGGTCGGCCTGTATGCCCGCGCCTCCGCCGCTGTCCGAGCCGGCGATCGTTAACGCCTTGTATACGTTCATATTTTTACGTCTCCCTTGTTGGAAAATTCCTGTTTAAGCCTCCCGGATTTTCGACAACTTCCCGTATTCCTCTGGCGTAAGAAGCGCCAGTTGGTTCAGGAGTTCGAGCTGGAAGCTGCCTGGACCCTGTTCAGCCGTCTTGGCGGCGGCGATTTCGGCGGCGACTCCGTAGAAGGAGAGGGCTTCGGCCGCCGCTTCCAGCGGGGAATCCCCGGCGACCGCGAGGAAAGCGGCAACGACAGAGCTGAGCAGGCAGCCGGTTCCGGTTACTTTGGTCAGAATGGGGTGACCGTTCGCCGCGATATACGTTTTATTACCGTCGGTGATAATATCCTCTTTACCGGTAACAATGGCGATGCATCCGAGCTTTTTCGCCGCTTTTTGGGCGACTTCGACATGATCGCCGTCGCCTGCGCCCGCGTCCACGCCTTTAATGGACCATTTCTCACCGATAACATTGGCAACCTCGGCCACATTGCCCCGCAGCGCCGTAATCTTCA
>NZ_ASSD01000694.1 GCF_000520715.1 Paenibacillus zanthoxyli JH29 | reverse complement strand
TGTAGAGGAAGGAGTCTTCTCGGCTTTTTAGATAAAGCTCCCCGGTGGTATTATGGGTGGACTGTGGTGTCGATCGTTTTTTTCGTATTGCTGGTATCGGCGGGCATTAGTTCGATTCCTAGCGTATTGATGCTGCAGTTTGAAAAAGAATTCGGCTGGAGCCGCTCCGCGGTGTCCGGCGCGTTGTCCATCCGTATATTTTTGTACGGGTTGATGGGACCTTTCTCCGCTTCGCTGATGGCCCGCTTTGGCGTTCGCCGCATCATGCTGCTGACACTTAGCTTGCTGACGGCCAGCTTAGCGTTAACGTCGTTCATGACGGAGCTCTGGCAGTTCATCGCGCTTTGGGGTGTTGTCATAGGCCTGGCCACAGGGGCATTGGCTAACGTGCTGGGCGTTACGGTGGCAGGGCGTTGGTTCGTGAAGCACAGAGGGCTTGTTGTTGGCATTCTTACGGCCAGCGCGGCGACGGGGCAGCTGCTGTTCCTGCCTCTTCTGGCGAAGATCTCGGTTGGGCTCGGCTGGCGTTTTTCCATTTACACAACCATCGCGGTGTTGATCGTGCTGATTCCCATCGTGGCGGTTTGGATGAAAGATCATCCTTACAATGCCGGTGCTCCTCCGCTTGGAGAGACGGAGATCGTTCCGCCTGCACCGCTCTACGGCAATCTGTTTCTTGCTCCGCTGCTTGCGCTGAAGGATGCGGTGAAGAGCGGCACTTTTTGGCTGCTGGCAGGCACTTTTTTCTTCTGCGGATTCTCGACCAACGGTCTTATCGGCACGCATCTGATTCCGGCCTGCGGCGACTTTGGCATCCCGGTTGTGACGGCTGCGGGGCTGCTCGCCCTGATGGGAATGTTCGATATGGTCGGTACGACGCTGTCGGGCTGGCTGTCCGATCGGTTTGACAGCAGATGGCTGCTGTTCTGGTATTATGGCCTTCGGGGATTGTCGCTTATCTTCCTGCCCTACGCATTGAACGGGGGTTATACGCTTCTGCTGGTATTTGCCGTATTCTACGGGCTGGATTGGATCGCAACCGTGCCGCCGACCGTCAAAATAACCGCCGATCATTTTGGCAGAGAGAAAGCGGGGATGGTATTCGGCTGGATTTTGGTCGCTCACCAGCTCGGCGCTTCAGCAGCCGCTTACGGCGCAGGCGTGATGAGACAATGGCTCGGCAGTTACACGGTTCCTTTCATGACCGCAGGCTTTCTGTGCCTGTTCGCCTCGTTGCTGGCTATTAGAGTGATAAATATGCGTAAATCATCTACTGCCATTGAATCCTGAGAAATCAGGCTTTTTTTGTCGTGTGATGTGGTTAACTGTTTTTTCCAGTCGAAAGAGAGAGAATAAAGAGAAGAATAGTCGAATTTTATGGCAGAAGGAAGCGATGCGGACATGATAGCCTGGCGGGAATCATACGAAATTGGCGTTGAGAAAATCGATTGTCAGCACAGACAGCTGCTGGTCAAGCTGAACGAGTTCTTTGATGCCTGCTCGAATCAGCAAGGGCGCGAGAAGATCGAAGAGACACTCAAGTTTTTAAAGGACTATACGATTGAGCATTTTGGCAGTGAAGAAGAATTGATGAATGACATCCACTTTCCGGAATTAGCTGAGCACCAGAAAGAGCATGCCGATTTCGTCAAGACGGTTCTTGAGCTGGAAGAAGCAATCCAGACCAAAGGTGTCTCTGTTCTGACTACCATCAAGCTGAACCGCACTTTGACGGACTGGCTGATTACTCATATTAACAAATGCGACAAGCTGATTGGGGATTACATGGCCGAACAGCGTGCGAAAGCGTAGCATCTGGTACATAGCAACATAGCAAGAAGCGGCAGCCGGGGCGGCGATTGCGTCCTGAACTGCCGTTTTTTTTATACTGAGGTCAGCGGGAACCTTCCGGTTGGCTTGTTTTTTTACAAATGCAACCCAAATCTCTTTAATTCAATAAATATTCCCTCAAGCCGTTTCCCTTTCTCCGTTAATGTATATTCTACACGCGGAGGAACCTCCGGATATACCGTTCTTTCCAATACCCCATGGTCCTCCAATTCTTTAAGACGAAGCGACAGGGTCTTCGGACTAATCCCATCCATGGATCTCAGCAGGTCGCTGAAACGCATCGTTCCTTCGATAAGCAGATCCCGAATAATTAAAAAAGTCCATTTCGTCCCAATGACGTCCAGCGTTTTGGCAATGGGGCAAGGCTCACCCGGTGTTCCTTTGGTCAGAACGATCGGTTCGACATTACTCATCCAAGCATCCTCCCAAACCTATTTTTGACTTGATATAGCTTATCATATCACAATAATATACTTTCGGAAACTATATGAATTAAATATCACTACTTCCATAAATGAATTTACTGCATATATAATATCGTTGTGGTCAAGATATACCAATAAGGAGATGGAGAAAATGAAAAATATACTTATCATTAACGGTCACCAAAAATATGGTTCAGCAGAGGGGAAATTGAATCAGACATTGGTGGATAGCATGGTGAGTTATTTAAGTGAAAAGAATCAAGTGCAAACCACAACGATTCAAGACGGATACAACATCCCAGAAGAGCATAAGAAATTTCTTTGGGCGGATGTAGTCATTTACCAAACACCGATTTATTGGTTCAGTGTTCCCGGACTGCTCAAGACGTATATGGATGAAGTGTATGAATACGGCGTATTTTTCAAGGGTGCGGAAGAGTATGGAAGAGGGGGACTATTAACCGGCAAGAAATATATGTTCTCGGCAACTTGGAATGCCCCGGAAAAAGCATTTAACGATCCGACGCAGTTCTTTAAAGGGGACAGCTTGGAAGGAGCGCTCGCTCATTTGCACCGTGTGCAGGAATTTCTCGGCATGCAGCCTTTGAAGAGCTTCGCTTGCTACGATGTCATCAAAAATCCGAAGCTGGACAAATTCGTATCCGAACTGGGTACGCATTTAAATGAAGTGCTGAATTACTAATATATCTCATAAAATAGGAGGAATTCTTATGCTGCAAAATCAAAAAATCGTAATTATCGGCGGAAGCTCCGGCATTGGCCTGGAAACCGCTAGACAAGCAATTGCTCTTGGAGCAGAAGTGATCATTGCCAGCCGCTCGGAAGACAAACTGCAGAAGGCGAAAGAACAACTGGGAGCCAAGGCGGCGGCTTATACGCTGGATACGACGGATGAACAGCAGGTGCAAGCTTTTTTTGAAAAAATCGGCACGTTCGATCATCTTGTCGTCAGCGCTGCGGAAACATCCGGCGGGTCCTTCCTGCACACGGATACCGCGCAAGCCCGTCAGTTATTCGAGAACAAATTTTGGGGTCAATACTATGCCGCAAAATACGGGGCGCCGAATATTGCAGCGAATGGTTCAATTACGTTGTTCTCCGGCGTAGTCGCCTATAAATCGATGGTTGGATCGTCTGTACTGGGCGCAGTCAACGCGGCGGTGTCGAGTCTTGGCCAAACCTTGGCTTTGGAACTTGCTCCAATCCGTGTGAATATCGTCTCGCCGGGTATTATCGATACGCCGTCACGAAGCAAAATGGCTGAAGACGCACGCAATGATTTCTACGCTGCGGTAGCAGGCAAACTCCCGGTTAAGCGGGTGGGCAAAGTGGAGGATGTCGCACAAAGCGTACTCTACCTGCTGCAAAATGGTTTTGTGACCGGAACTGTCCTTCACACGGAAGGCGGACATATTTTAATTTAAGTGCTTGGCAGCAAGAACAGGGAAGCCGTTCTTCTCTCCTACGGGAAAGAGGAGCGGCTTCCTTTATTTTGGATGTTTACAAACCGTGAAGTCACACGTAATATTGGGCATAAATGCATTTAGTATTATAATAAAGGATGATATTCTATATACCCGCACAGAGAAATATAAGCAAAGGAGACATAGGAATGAAGAGAATAAGAATGATCCTTTCCATTGCTGGAGGCGTACTGCTGCTCATCCTGGTCAATTTCTATATCGGCTATCATGCGTGGCTGCTTTTACGGAATTGGCTTCCCGGGATGAGTCAGGCAGTGTTCTGGCCGGTCTTCTGGGTCATCGCTCTAGCATATATTCTTTGCAGAGCTCCCCTGCCGCCTGTCCTCAAGCCGCTCGCCAGATTTCTTAAGGTCATCGGCTCGTATTATCTGGCTCTGATGCAGTTTGCTATCATTCTATTGCCCGTGGCTGATTTGCTCTACTGGATTTTATCCCTTGCTGGCGTCGATGTTTCCGGTTATGTGTCCGAAGCGGGCGCGGCAATTGTGGCGCTGCTGGCGTTATTTATCGTGTGGGGCTCCCGGAATGCGTGGAGCACGGTTCTGCGCGTTCATACGCTTGGGCTTCCCAAGCAGTTTGAGAGAGATCTCACGATCGCCGTCGCATCCGACCTTCATCTCGGCGACATTGTCGGCAACCGGCATCTGAAGAAAATGGTTGACCGGATGAATGCGATGCAGCCGGACATCGTTTTGCTTGCGGGGGATGTTCTAGATGACAGCGTGGAGCCGTTCGTCCGCCACTGGATGAGCGAGCAGCTGGGCAAGCTGAAGGGCCGTTACGGCGTGTTCG
>NZ_ASSD01000693.1 GCF_000520715.1 Paenibacillus zanthoxyli JH29 | reverse complement strand
CTGCAGGTGACGCTTGTTGCCGCGAGCCCGAGGCTGCCCCGCCAGAACGACCTGGTCCGCCTTCTTCGCTTAACGCTGCCGGACGTGATTGGAATCGCCCTAAATGTCAATCCGAAGAAGACCCCGCTTATCTTCGGAGACCGGACGATTACCCTATGGGGTGAAGACACAATGGAGGAGTCGCTGGGCGACTTGCAGTTCTCGCTGTCGCCGCGCGCCTTCTTCCAGCTTAATCCGCAGGCGACGGTCAAGCTGTACGAATCGGTGCGTGCAGCCGCCGGCCTGACCGGCAGGGAGACCGTCGTGGACGCTTACTGCGGCACCGGCACAATCGGGCTGTGGCTTGCGCCTTACGCCAAGGAAGTGCGCGGCATCGAGGCGATTCCGGAAGCGGTGGAGGACGCGAAGCAGAACGCGGCCCGCAACGGCCGCAGCAATATCAGCTTCCATACCGGAGCGGCGGAGGAGCTGCTGCCCCGCTGGGCCAAGTCCGGCCTGACCCCGGACGTCATCGTCGCCGACCCGCCCCGGACGGGGCTTGACCCCCGGTTCCTGGAGGCGGTGCTCCGCACCAAGCCGAACCGGTTCGTCTATGTCTCTTGCAACCCTTCCACCCTGGCGAAGGATTGCAAGGTGCTGCTGGAGGGCGGCTATGCCATCCAGTGGGTCCAGCCCGTCGATATGTTCCCGCAGACGAGTCATGTGGAGACGGTGGTTCTGATATTAAGTGAATAGCCAATGACAGTTGCCGCCGTTATTTTCGGAAGTTTGCCGCTCTCAGCCGTGAACGTATCACTCCGGTTCAGTTTTCCTATAAAATAGTTATCTCGCTGGTTATATATGCTGAGGAGGTATTAGCATTATGAGCCGGAAAATCGGCGTTATTAAATTTGGTGGGATTACATTGATTCTTTCAGGTATCCTCTTTTTAGCCCAATACCTTTTTCTTCTTCCTATGTCCAGTCCTCCGTCAGTGGATATTGATTTAATGACATGGCTTAAAAAATGGCAATTCAATATCTCAATGGCGGATGAATTGTTATTTTTCGCCTCATTACTCTTGATTCCTTCTATTGCAGCGTTGTACAAAATATTGGTGAAGGCGGCTAAAATCAAAGCATTGCTTGGATGCGGACTTTTGGCTGTCACTATTCCAATCAACTTAATCCTGGACATTATCCTGGGGCGATTGGTCTATCCGGTGTATCATATTGAACTTTCACCGGATATTTACAAACTAGTGGTCAGTTTGTACTATGGAGGCATGCACCTTGTAAATCTTATATTCTGTGCGGCTTCCATCTCATTGTGTTTCGCAATAAGAAAAAGTGCAATTGGCAAATTTGTCGCCTATTTGGGATTTACGGCAGGAATATTAGACTTCATCGGCGCATATCCGTGGTTGATTGGAGCTGTTATGTCATTTGTTACTCAGTTGTTTTTCTCGGCATGGTTAGTCATCCTTGGTATAAGAATCCTTGGCAATAGATCGGAAGAATACATTATTGCCGGTTCATGAAACATACTTAGGACCACCGGCAATAGCCTGTGGTTGCTCCGCCAAGGGGATACCAGATGGGTACGACATCTTTTTTACCCACTGAAGGCATACAGAATGCTGCTGCTTATTAGAACGTAACAGGCAAACAAGAATTTGAAATTAGGATTATTTGAGGGGTTATGGAGACAAAAGTTATTAGTAGAAAAAGGATTCTTATAAGTCGCCGGCGCTTCTTCCTCCGTCTAGGTAGGCACGGATTCGTCCTCCTTCAGTCGATGGCAGCCACAGCTGCAATCTGCACGTAACGTTGCTTTGTGACTTGCTTTCCTTTGCGGTTCGTTACGATATAAGGTTGTTTCATGTAGATGCCGGGAATCGCGATGGAAACCAGTCCTGACGCCTCCTTACGAATCAAGTTACGTACACTTCTCGGATAAGCATGATCGGCGTCAGCGGAACGTAGCGCTCCCTGCCTGTGCAAGGCTCAATGACGTTAGCAATATTTTCTAAGAATTTGCTTCCTAGTGCTGTGAATATCAAGGACTTTAACAGTATATTTGTCAAATTACTTGGTTTTCCGGTTGTTGCTTCCCTTTACTTTATTTTGATTTACACACACAGTGCTTCCATTACACAGTTATTTGGAAAAAATGCAAAATTATCTAATATACAATTAGGGATACGCTTTGGGATTTGCTTTGGATTAATTTTTTTATTAGGTATGCAAGAGGTTGTAGTAAATGCGTCACCATTTTCCGAATGGGGTCTTGACTTTGTTATATTTCAATTCTACATGGGAATTGGAGAAGCGATTATAGCATTGATGCATAGTTTTCGCAAACTCGTGACTTCAGTC
>NZ_ASSD01000692.1 GCF_000520715.1 Paenibacillus zanthoxyli JH29 | reverse complement strand
GGCCTGCCGTATCCTACGAGTTCCAGGACCCCGCTTTACTCAGCATGGACGAAATTGGGGCTATCTTAACTATCGCTGAGCAGCTTCAGTCCTGGGCGAAGGATGTTCAGGGTTATGCCTTCAATCAAGCGATGACTGGTAATAGTGTGCCCGGGTGGAAGTTGGTCGAGGGCCGGAGCAATCGGGCCATAGCTGACAAGGACGCTGCCTGGACGTCGTTCGAAAAGGCGACGCTGGAGTTTGACAAGTATCTGAAGCCCCGCGAGTTGCTGGGCATCGGGGAACTGGAGAAGCGAATCGGAAAGAAAGAGCTGTCCGCGCTGATCGGTGACCTGATCGTTAAGCCACCAGGTAAACCTGTTCTCGTCGTAGAGACCGACCGAAGACCGGAGATTAACAGTGTGGAAAACGACTTCTCTGGCGAAGAGTTCTAAAACGTAAATACCTGAACAATTCATAATAAAGGAGATATGCACTCATGGCAATCGACAATCAATCCACAAAAGTAATCACAGGTAAAGTACGGCTTTCTTATACTCACATCTTCGAGCCTCAATCCATTGACGGCGGAGATGAGAAATTCAGCACGGCAATCCTGATCCCGAAGCCGGACAAGGAGACATTGCGGAAGATCAAGGCGGCCACAGACGCAGCCAAAGAGCTCGGTAAAAGCAAATGGGGCGGGAAGATTCCGGCGAACTGCAAGACGCCGCTGCGCGACGGAGATGAGGAACGGCCGGATGATGAAGCCTACGCTGGGCATTACTTTCTGAATGCGACGAGCAAGAACAAGCCGGGGATAGCGAAGCCGGTTGGGAAGGACGGGACCGGCAAAACGAAGTTCCAAGAGATTACGGACAGCACGGAAGTGTATTCCGGATGCTATGCCCGGGTATCGCTCAACTTCTATCCATTCGATGCGAAAGGGAACCGTGGGGTTGCAGCCGGATTGAACAATGTGGTCAAAATACAGGACGGAGATTTCCTGGGCGGCCGCAGCAGCGTCAATGATGATTTTGCAAGTGAGGACTTCGACGATATTGTCGATATCAGCGACGACGAAGAATTCTTGAACTAAGCAGTGAAGAGGGGATACCGCAAGGGTCCCCTTTCTAATCCCTAAATTATGGAGGATTGAAGCAGATGGAGTATAAATTTGCGGTCGTGAAAATTGAAGATATCGATAACCTGCTGCCGAAGGATCAGATTCAAAAAATGTACGGACTGCTGAATATGATTAATGATGCCCGCGAGGCTCAGGGCAAACCGCTTAACTCATATATCGTCGTTAACCTGGATGAACCGTATGCCGGAGATATAGTCGAAATCATGAAGAAAAACGGTCATTGGGATGACAACAATCCGGTTTTCCTGAAGCGCGGCCAATTAATTACCGAACTGGTCAAGGCAGCTCACGACAATGCTGTAGCTAAAGGATGGTGGGACGAGGACCGGAGTTTCGGGGAGATCATCGCGTTGATTCACAGTGAGGCATCAGAGGCATTAGAGGATTATCGAAAAGGTAATCACCCAAGGAATGTTTGGTATGATCGAAGACTTCCCGAGGGGGGACTTCAAACCGTTTTGGAAATGAAGCATGACACGGATAAACCCTGCGGTATTCCGTCCGAGCTGGCCGACATCGTTATCCGCGTATTCGACGCCTGCGGGCGGTATGGCATCGATTTGGAGCGGGCAATTACTGAAAAGATGGCCTACAATGCGACGCGGTCGCAGCGGCACGGGGGTAAGGTGCTGTAATGCCGATTGGGCTGACTTCTATAAAGGATTAAAGGGGTGTACCTAAATGGAAGATTGGGAGGAAAGAACAGAAAAGCCCATTTTACTGAGTGGGTCAGATCCAGAAATGATGACATTTACCGAAGTATATAAGCAATTCCAGCGTATGCTCCGGAAGAAGGCATATTCGTGGAGTGGATCCTATGAATACGATGAGCTTCTGCAAGTTGCCGGAATAGCGCTTTGGAAAGCTTACGATCGATACGATTGTGCCAATAAACCAATTCCCTTTGCCGCAGTAGCCGCTACTTATATCAAGTATTCCCTTCTCGCTCATCATCAAAAATATAAATCCAAGCATAATCGGAAAACATCTCAGATCCGATCCCTCTGCAGCCTTCATGATTTGGTTTATGACAAAAATGGCGAAGGAACCGAGCTGCAGGATCTGATAGGCGAAGAAGAAACATTCACCCAGGAGACTACTGATCGAGTCATCTTAGATAAACTCCTTAACCGCATACCGAAGCAGCAACGGGATGATTTGTTTGCCTATGTGGATGGGTACAAAATGCGAGAATTGGCTGAAGCAAAGGACCTGTCCAGTCAAACTATAGCGAAACGCATTCGGCATTCTTTTCTCCGGTTTCGAGCCCTCTATATTAAGGAGCTATCCCGATGAGTGCACGGAAATGGTACAGCGAGGAGCTTATGGCCGCAATTAAAGAGCGCTATACAGGCGATTCAGATGTTATTACTTCTCTGATGAACGAATTTAATGTGCCGAGACATATCGTTACAAGATATGCGAAGATCGCTGGTCTCGCTAGAAAAAAGGAGCCTGACTGGAGCGAGAAAGAGGTCCAATATCTAATACAAAACTGGAGCGAGAAAGGTTTATCCTATTGCGCCAAGCGACTTAAACGGACAGAGATTGCAGTCAAGTTAAAGGCGAAGCGTCTTGGCTTAGGAGGAATCGTTAAAGGATCTGAGTATCTTTCTGGTCAAAGCGTTGCCAATATTTTAGGAATCGATATCCATTCGGTATTACGGTGGATGGACAATGGACTATTGAAATATAAGAATGCGCCATTTTCTAATCGTACAGATGGTCGACGCACCATAACCATGATTACACTGGAAGACCTCGAACAATTCCTTCGTGACAACTTTGAATTATGGGATAGCCGCAAATTGAAAGGATCGCTTTGGATACAAGAACCCGAGTGGATGACCTCGAAAAGAGCTACCGATCGGTTGCGGCCACGAGCCGAAGGGCGGAAGTGGACTCGCGAAGAAGACAGGAGGGCTATTGCTATGTTCAAAGCTGGAGGATATACCTATCAAAAAATTGGAGGTGTTCTTGGAAGAAGTGGGGATTCGGTAGAAAGACGTCTTAGCCGGCTGGATGTGTGGGGAACAGGTGAATATATCGGCGCAAGGCATGAAAGGAGCATGCGATGACCACGGATCCGTTTTTCCAGCAGATACCTTGGGACATTATCAAGGACGACAGCGGCCGGGTGATCGGAGAGGTCTTTCTGACTCTCCCGATACCGCCGCCAAGGAGGAGACAACGCAAATGGGGTACTATCTCACGCCGGAAGACATTGAAACCGGTAAAGCCAATGGCATTCACGCCGAAATGCTGAGGAGGCGGGTTTACGTTGACGGGTGGGACGTCGATCGGGCCGTCACAGAAGTGCCAAGACAGCAGCAGGACCGCTCTGAGTGGCGGGCGGTGGCAGACAGTAATGGCATACGCCCTGATACATTTTATAATCGGTTGTCTGACGGCTGGACCGAGGAAGCGGCGGCGACCACGCCGCCCATCCCTTTGGCTGAACGGCTGTCCGCGATCCGGGAGAAGCGCCGGAAATATCCGCAGGAGTGGATCGACAAAGCGGCCGCGAACGGTATATCAGCACGGCTGTTCCGGGCTCGCGTCAAGCAGTACGGTTGGAGCTACGAGCGGGCAGCCTTGACTCCGAAGATTCCGCCGACGATCAGCTGCCGGACAGGAGCCCGAATTCTTAAAGAAAGGGCGGCGAGACGATGACCATTCTCCAAATTGATATAGAAACTTTTTCCAGTATTGACCTAGCTGACTGCGGCGTTCATCGTTACGTGGAAGCGCCGGATTTTGAGATTTTACTGTTCGCATTCGCCTTCGACAACGATCCCGTTCAGGTTATCGATCTGACCGATTATCAGGATATACCGAGAGATGTGATCGACGCCCTGCGCGGCGACGTCGTCAAGACGGCATGGAACGCCGGATTCGAACGCACGGCGATTGCCCGGCAGTTCGGTGTCGACTGCCTGCCGCAGTACTGGCGCTGCTCAATGGCTCATTCCTATACACTGGGGCTGCCGGGGTCTCTGGACAAGGCAGCGAAGGCGCTGGGGTTCGGCGAAGAGTCGCAGAAAGACGCTAAGGGCAAAGCTCTGATTAAATACTTCAGCGTTCCCTGCAAGCCGACAAAGGTCAACGGTGGCAGGCTCCGGAACTATCCGCACCATGACCCTGAGCGCTGGCAGCAGTACATCGATTATAACCGACAGGACGTGGTCGTAGAGCGTGCGGTCCGGCAGAAGCTGGAGCGTCACCCTGTCCCTGACCGGGAATGGCGGGTATGGGCGCTTGACCAGAAGATCAACGATTACGGGATCGGCGTTGACGAAAACCTTGTCCGGCACGCTATTGCTTGCTCGCAGCAGTACACCGAGCGGCTGCTCGTTGAAGCTAAGGAGCTGACAGGCGTCGATAATCCGAACAGCCTGCCGCAGCTCAAGGAGTGGTTCGCAGATCAGGGACTGCCGGTAGAAAGTCTCAACAAGGATGCTATGCCAGAGTTATTGGATGCGGCACCGAACGAGGAGACCAAGCGGATGCTGGAGCTCCGGCAGGAGATGGGCAAGACATCCGTCGGTAAATACGATACTATGCAGCTCGGTACCTGTGATGACGGCCGTGTCCGGGGGATTCTTCAGTACTGCGGTGCGAGTCGGACCTGGCGGTGGGCCGGTCGGCGGGTGCAGATGCACAATTTGCCCCAAAATCATCTGGATGATCTGGTAGCCGCACGCAGCGTGCTGGCTTCCGGAGATTATGAACTGCTTGAAATGCTGTACGGTGCTCCGCCGTTTGTGCTATCGGAGCTGATTCGCACCGCGCTGATCCCCTCGCCTGACAATCGCTTCATCGTTGCCGACTTCTCGGCGATAGAGGCTCGGGTGATCGCTTGGCTGGCAGATGAGCAATGGGTACTGGATGTGTTCCAGGGTCACGGGAAGATTTATGAGGCGACAGCATCCCGCATGTTCGGCATTCCGATGGATACCATCGTCAAGGGGCATGAGAATTACAAGTACCGCGCTTCCGGCAAGGTAGCGACGCTTGCCTGCGGCTTCGGCGGCGGCGCAGCAGCGATGGAAAAGATGGACAAGAAGAAGGAGATTGCAGCCGAGCAATATGATCCGCTGGTGAGGCAGTGGCGAGAAGCCAACCCGAAGATTAAGCGGCTATGGTACCGGACGGAGGAAGCTGCCTTGGAGGCAGTACAAACGAAGGGAACCGTTAAGCTGGCCCATGGTGTTCAGTACCGATATGCCGGCGGCGTCCTGTTCGCTGATCTGCCTAGCGGGCACAGCCTGACATATCCCTCGGCGGAGATTAAGCTGGATCCGAAGTTCAGCAAAGACGGCTTGGTGTTCAAGGCCCCGGACAAGACCGGACGAATGGTCTCCCAGCGGACGTGGGGCGGGACACTCGTCGAAAATCTGGTCCAGGCGATCGCCCGGGACTGCCTGGCCGAGAATCTGCTCAGGCTGGACGAAGCCGGATTTGCCATTCCGCTTCATGTTCATGACGAAGTTATCTTGGATGTACCCATGGGGATAGCGTCGGTGGAGGAAGTGACGGAGATTATGGGCAAGGAGATCTCCTGGGCGCCAGGGCTGCCCCTGAAGGCAGCCGGCTTTGAATGTGATTTCTATCAGAAGGATTAGAGAGGATAACAGGAGTATATAGGCCTGCCTCATTTAACACTAGCAATCCTCTGGTTGGCCGCACTTTCCACATTCCATGTACCAGTATGCGGTGTAGGATCCACAAGTAAGGTCACAATGTTCGTTTGCACGATTTAAATATGCATTCATATCAACACAGTCCCGATCATATCGAGTGGAATGGCATTTCCAGTTTCCCCATTTCTTACAGGAACATCTTCCCATACCTAAGCCTGCATAAAATTGGGGATTTAGTACTGCGTCAAAATTAAACTTTTGGAATGACGGGTAGACATAGGTGACATATTTAATCGACCCAACTTGAAAAGTTTTTGCTTGGGAGTGCTCTATTAAGGAATTTTCCATTGCCGATCCAGCTAATACGGAGAATGATTTTACTGTTAAGTCTCCTGATTTATGGGACTCTACTCTTATCGAGTTTTCTGTTAATAGCTCATTAGTAGGTAGATTATAAGTGGAGGAGTTTACGTTCAGATAGGGTTGAGAATAGAAGTAATTTCGATGAACCCCGTAATATTCAGGACATGCAGGAAGTGCGTAGTAATTATTCATGAGTTTAACCTCCTTTGGGCTTTTTTAGTAGTGTATGCAAAGAAAATAAAGTTGAGTAAGTACAAGAAAATTTATGAGGTGACATACATGCACGAATTGGACATATCGCTCGGCAAACATCGTGCAGATATGAGCTGGAAGCCGGAATACTGGACCTGGGATGAATTTATCGAGCGGCTGCGGAAGGTACGGCGGACAGCAGAGACTATGGCGCAATATGACAAGATGAGCGTACCAGCTAAGGGCAAGGCAAAGGATGGCCCGTCGTTTGTCGGTGGACTGATCCTGGGCGGCCGACGGAAGAAGGAGAGCGTCGATACCCGCAGCCTGATTACCTTGGATGCCGATTTCGCTGACGACGGGTTCCTGTTCGCGGTGGAGCTCATCCTGGGCGGCCGGGCGTATGCGATCTATTCAACGCATAGTCACCGGCCAAAGAAGCCCAAATACCGGCTAATCGTACCAACGGATCGGTCTATGAGCCCGGACGAATACGCCGCCGTCAGCCGTAAGCTCGCAGAGCAGATCGGCATTACCTATTTTGATAAGACCACATTCGACGTTCACCGGCTCATGTACTGGCCCAGTTGCTCCAAGGACGCGGAGCCGGTGCTGGAGGTCGCAGATGGAGACGCTCTGCCCGTGGACAATGTGCTGTCACAATATGAGGACTGGCAGGACGTGGCCGTCTGGCCGCGTCATCCGGAGGAGACCCGGGCACTACGCAACGTCACGACAAAGGCTCAGGACCCGCGCGAGAAGATTGGGACAATTGGGCTGTTCTGCCGGGCTTACGGTATCGCAGAGGGGATCGAGACCTTTCTGTCGGACATCTACACAACCGGTACGATGCCGCACAGGTATACCTACTTGCAGGGCAGCTCGGCAAACGGGCTGGAGATATATCCCGAACAGGATCTGGCCTATTCGCACCAGGACAGTGATCCAGTCAGCGACGGCCGGACATACAACCTATTCGACTTGGTGCGGGTTCATAAATTCGGGCATCTGGATGAGCGTGTCAAGGAGTTCACGCCGGACGCCAAAAAGCCAAGTCATGTTGCTATGGAGCATTGGGCGATTAGGCTGCCGGAGGTAAACCGGACAGCCGGCTCCGAGTTGCAGGCAGACTTTGCGGACGTAGATTTCGACGATGACGAAGACCCGGAGGAGGACCGATGGCTCGAAGAATTAGAGCGGCACCACAAGACCGGGAAGCTGCTGCCAACGGCGGGAAACGTGGAGCTGATTCTGTCTCACGGCACCTGGCGGGATATTCTGGCCTACGACGCGTTCGGGAATACAGAGGTCATCCGGAACCCGCTGCCCTGGCGCGGCAGGGAGCGTACTGGACGCTCATATGAGCCTTGGCTGGGGGCAGACGACAAGCGTCTGCAACATTGGTTCAGCAAGGCCCATGGCATCAACGGAGCCAAGACCATTCAGAACGCTTTTACGGAAGTGGTTCATAAAAATACGTTTCACCCTATCAAGGCATATCTTGAATCCGCCAAATGGGACGGCATCCCACGGGCAGAGCGGCTGTTCCCGGTCTACTTAGGTGCGGCGGACACGCATTATGTCCGGCAGACCACGCGCAAAATGCTGCTGGCGGCAGTATCCCGGTTGTATATGCCCGGTTGCAAGTTTGACCAAATGCTTGTACTTGTCGGCCCGCAGGGGGCAGGCAAAAGTTCTATTCTGGCGAAGCTTGGCCGGGAATGGTTCTCTGACAGCTTACGGACGTTCGAAAACAAGGAGGCCGGGGAACACCTACAGAGCGGCTGGATCTTCGAGATCGGCGAACTGTCAGCCATGAAGAAGACGGAGGTCGAGGAGGTTAAGGCATTTTTGTCCAAGACTGAAGACCGCTACCGGGTGGCATATGATCGTCAGGTGACCGAATTCCCACGTAAATGCGTCTTTTTCGGCACGACGAATACGAAGGGGTTCCTGCGGGATATGACCGGAAATCGCCGCTTTTGGCCCGTTGAGGTGTTCCCGGATCGGGCGGAGCTGAATCACTGGGACCATTTGGGGGAGCCGGAGGTAAGCCAGATATGGGCTGAGGTTCTGGGCTGGTTTAAGGCGGGGGAAACCTTGCAGCTGGATGACGAAGCCCGCATGGAGGCGGAGCGGCGGCAAGCGGCTCACATGGAGATGGACCCGCGCGAAGGGCTTATTCAGGAGTGGCTTGACTCGGAAGAACCGGACGAACTGGACCGGCCTTCAGGCCAATCGCGGCAACGTGTCTGTGCAGCCCAGATATGGGTGGAATGTCTCGGGAAGCGGAAAGGCGACATGAAGCCATGGGAAGCCAAGGAGATATGCGACATCCTGCGCAAAATGCCTGGATGGAAGGAAGGAAAGTCCCGTTTGCGAGTCCCTGGATATGGCCAACAGACCGTTTTTGAGCGTACCAGTGACCCCGAAAATTACTGATTCATCACTGCTTCAATTGCTTCACCCGCTGATGCAGTGATGCAGTGAGTGAAGCAGTAAAGTTGAAGGTACTGCATCAGGATAAACCCAGTCACACCAAGGATTCATGCCACGTTGATGCAGTTGAAGCAGTAATTTCTCTACTATAGTAATAATTAAAATTAACCTATACGTAACCCTACGTAATATAGGTTAAATAGCGATACTACCCACATACACACATAAGGTGATTCAACTGAACAGGAGGCGGAGATCTTGACAGAAAAGAGATTATCCAAAGAAGATCGGGTTAAGTACACGGCTTCTATCCTGGCTTGTTATCTTGCCGATGGACCGAAGCCCTTTGACGAAGTAAAAGCGCATTTTTCAAATTTGGGCGTTAGCCGATTCGACCTCAAGGCTGCGAGAGCAGAGCTTAAGGTCAAGACGATAAACACAGGCAAGACCTGGTTGTGGGAAGTACCAGAGCTTGAGGGTGGAGCTGATGCGTGAGTCACAACTGGAACGTAAAGCCCGCCTCGCCGTGGAGCGCATTGGCGGGAAGATGCCGAAGTGGGTCAGCCCTGGTAACCGGGGCGTCCCAGATCGAATTGCAATTTTGCCGAACGGCTTGACCGTATATGTCGAACTGAAGGCCCCGGGTAAACAACTGGAGCCGCTGCAGCGGAAATGGCTTAAGGATCTGCTGGAGCTTGGACATCGGCATTACAAAATAGACAGTGAAGCTGATATTGAGCGGTTCATACAGGAGGTGACGACGGAATGAAGTATATCCCTCACCAGTATCAAGCCTACGCCACGGAGCGCGTTCTGGACACACCGTTTATTGCCCTGCTACTTGAGATGGGCTTAGGCAAGACGGTATCCACGCTGACGGCCGTTGACCAGCTGCTGAATGACTACTTTGCGGCAGAGCGTGTGCTGGTGATTGCGCCGCTACGGGTGGCAGACGATACTTGGGCCCGCGAGATTCACAAGTGGGATCACCTGGGGCACCTGAGAATCAGTAAAGTTTTGGGCAGCGCTGATCAGCGGCGCCGAGCGCTGAAGGCTGACGCTGATATCTGGATAATCAATCGCGAAAATGTGGAGTGGGTTGTCGGGGAGTACGGCAGTCAGTGGCCGTTCGATACAGTGATAATCGACGAGCTGTCGAGCTTTAAAAATCACCAGTCCAAACGCTTCAAAGCGCTTCGGCGGGTCCGGCCTTTTATCAAACGGCTGATTGGATTGACCGGCACTCCGGCACCGAATAGTCTCATGGACCTGTGGGCGCCGGTGTACTTGCTGGATCAGGGTGAGCGCCTCGGAAAGACCATCGGGGCGTATCGGGACCGATACTTTAACCCAGGTGAGCGTAACGGCCACGTGGTATACAGCTGGAAGGCCAAGCAGGAGGCGGAAGAACGGGTATACGAGGCGATTGGCGATATCGCTGTCAGCATGAAGGCTGAGGATTGGCTGGAGCTACCGGAGCGGATCGACCGCACGATACCTGTCCGGCTCACCGGAAGAGCTGCCGAACTGTACAAAAAGCTGGAGAAGGAGCTGCTGATCGAATATGCTGACGCTGATGTCGTGGCGCAGACAGCAGCTGTGCTGAGTAACAAGCTGCTGCAGATGGCGAGCGGCGCCGTGTACGACGAAGATCGGGGCGTGAAGCTGATCCACGATGCCAAACTGGACGCACTGGAGGATGTAGTCGAGGCAGCGCAGGGTAAGCCGGTCATGGTGTTTTATAACTTCCAGCACAGCCTGAGCCGCATACAGCAGCGTTTCCCGCAAGCGCGTATCCTGCGAAAGGGCAAGGATGGCATCAAGGATATCAGGGCCTGGAACAACGACGAGATCCCCCTGCTGCTGCTTCACCCGAAGAGTGCCGGTCATGGGTTGAACCTGCAGGAGTCGAGCTGCCGGATGGTTGTCTGGTTCGATCAGATTTGGAGCCTGGAGGAGGATCAGCAGGCTAATGCGAGAGTGTACCGACAGGGAGTGAAACACAATATCGTCATAATCCGGTTGGTAGCTGAGGGGACGATGGACGAGGACGCCGTCGATGCGCTGGAGCGCAAGGCTGCGGGGCAGGATGCCTTGATGGACGCGGTCAAAGCACGGATTGAGAGGGTGAAATTATGAACGAGATCGAGAAGCGACGCGCGTTCCAGCGTGTGAAGTCGATGAGTAATGATTCGTTTTGGAAGTGGATGAACGCCATGCATAGCCAGGCTTATTACAAAGCCGAGCAGCATTATCAAGAGGCGATGGCTATCGAGCTGCAGCCGAAGCAGGCGAAAGCCGTCATCGCCAAAGCACAGCAGATCCGTGAGGACTGGGACGGCATGGCTACCGTGACGATTAACGAGACGGAGGCAACGGAGTGGTTGCCGAGGAGGCAGCCATGAGCAACGGAGATCGGAAGCGGACGCCGATTCCGCGCCGAGATATTGAGCAGGGAGCGGCCAAGGGACCGAGCAAATGCTGCGAATATAAACTATCGCCGGAGGAGCTGGCGGAGATCCGGGCCAAGTACCCGGCAACCAAACGGGATAAGAAATTCAAACCGCCGATTGAGATAAAGACCAGACCTAAGGAGGAACTGAGTGATATGGCCAAATTCACGATGACCGAAGAAGAATATAAAAAGGCGATCGCAGACGGCAAGACCAAGGAGCAGATCGCCAAAGAGTGCGGCGTTACGGTGCAGGCGATCGATTACCACATCAGCAAGTGGGCGAAGGAGGGCAAGAGCCCTGATCCTGCCGGCGAACAGCCGCCAAAGCCACGCCCGGCGACAGAGCTGGAGCTGCTGGACAAAGCGGAGAAGGAGATCGAGCGGCTGACTTTGAGAGTGGCCAATTTGGAGTCGGAGAGAGATGCCGTTCAATCTGAGGTAGGCCGTATTATTACCGACCGGGACGATGTTGCTGATGAGCGCGACCTGGCAATTGGAGAGGCTACCCGGCTGACGGAAGAACTGGAGCGAATCAGTGCCGAGCGCGACGCGATGGCTGCTGAGCTTGAACGCTGGAAGGCGCGCGCCGCCGATGCCGCCGCTACTCGAGACGCTGCGGAGAATGAGCTGGCACAGGTTAGCGACGAGCGCAACGAACTTGAGGAGCGGCTGTCTGAAGTCAAGGGCGCGCTGACGGTGGCGCAGATGCAGCGCGGACACATTATGGCTGAGCGGGACAAGCTGCTTGCAGAGCTGGAAGTCATTCAATCGTCCCCCATCACTGCGACTCTCATCACCGACGAAGCCATTACGGCTAAAAACGGC
>NZ_ASSD01000691.1 GCF_000520715.1 Paenibacillus zanthoxyli JH29 | reverse complement strand
AACCGTCGAAGGACGGCACAATCGCATCAAAGCGTACCAGCGCCGCCACTACTTCACACGCAATCGCATTTGCTACAAAGCTGGCATTTTAGTCGAATGCAATCGGCATCGCTTATCTGGCTGAAAATATCAACCACTGATTTTTAGATTGAGCCATTTTAGATATGAATTAATTGATCGATGCGGACATACGCCTTGGAAAGAACGACATGCAAGAGATGTATTTAAAACATTATTACTTAAAGAATTATCCAGATAAGAAAAGCCTTCTTATGAACCCAAAGGGAAAGGAAAAACATGAAAACAAAGATCATTTTATTCTTACTTGGATTAGTGATTTTAACCAGTTGTGCAGCTCATGGGAATCAGCAAGTTCGGGTTAGAACACCTACGGAGCAGGAATTGGAACGTTTTTTAAGTACAGAAGGAGTTAAAGCATTAGCAGTAAAAAACTACAAGGATCATGCAATTATTCTAGGCGATCACTCTGTTTACACCTTGTCCATAACAGCAGATAACGAATTTCAGTATGTAGGAAGCTCATGGAGTGGCGGGCCTGACCGGATAGATGTAACGGCTGTTGCACAGGAAACACCTTTTATTGGGGTTATCATTCATCGAAATGATGTACTGGAGAACGGCAACAAAATGAAAATAATCTTTGCGGACGGAAATTCAGTTGAAGAGATTATGCACCATGAAAAAGCTTATATTGTCGATCATCCCCTTGGAAAACAGACCAATTCCTCAAAGGCTATAGTAGAAGTATTTAATGAAAAAGGCGAAATGATATATAGTTCGGATATTCATAAAAATTGATGTATTTTTGGAAGGTGAGATCATTATGTTATCTATTTTTTTCATGATATTAGTCATTTTAGGGCTAGTCAGTATAGATCAATCTCTTAGGAAAAAATTGAAGAATGATGAGAGGATTATTAACCGACTTGATTTGTTGTGGAGAGAAATTAACAAAAGCAATGAAAAAATGTGAGTATGGAGGTAACTCTGCATGAAAGCAATTGGCTTCGACTTAGGGGATACGTTAATTTATTATCGCAATGTTCAGGCCAGTTGGACAGACCTCTATGAAAAGTCGCTCACAAAGCTCTTGCAGGATATGGGTATGGATCATAACTGCGAATTAATAGAAGCTGCAGTCCAAGTTTTAAAGAAGTTCAATACGAGAATTAATCCTAGAGAATATGAAGTAAAGGATACTGATATTTTTCAGGAAATACTCCAAGAATGGGGAATAAATAAGGATATAAAGCAAACGATCCATACGTTCTTTAGTTTTTTTCAAGCAGGGTCAGACATGTTTGACGACACGATACCTATTTTAAAATATCTAAAAGAACGAAACATAAAAATCGGAATTCTTACCGATGTACCTTATGGCATGTCTAGAGAATTGGTGATGAATGATCTTGCAGGATTTGAGCAATACGTGGACGTTCTGATTACATCGGTGGAGGTAGGATACAGAAAGCCGCGGAGCGAAGGATTTATTCAACTGGCCCATCAATTGGGATGTCATCCTGAACAGATGAGTTACGTGGGTAACGAAAGAAAGGATATTGTGGGGGCAAAGCTAATAGGGATGAAAGGGGTACTCATCAACCGGGAACGATTAGATATAGATTGGGGACAAGATGTAACGGTTACAGAACTTCATGAGATAGAGAAATTATATAAATAACTCAGGAGGTATTCATGGAAGAGATAAAGTTAAAATATATAAAATATTAAGGAAAAATACCCTGATATCGAAATACAACAAATCAACTCTAACCTGACGGATGGTCTCCACAACGATGTGATCATAATCAATGATAGGGATGTTTTTCGTTTTGCCAAACACGATTTTAGTAAAAGCCCCTACATAACGAATACAAGGTGCTTCAAATGGTTAAACCATTCGTTGATATGACTGTGCCGGATTTAGACATAATTGATGAAGGAGTTTCAAAATATACCTATATTAAAGGCAAGCCTATTTATCGAAATATGGACTTGTATTCAAGAATTGAAACAAAATTATTCCCCCATATGAAGAGTTATGTTATGGAGTGCGTTCGAGACATCTTTAATCCTATTTTTAATCATACGAATTTCCTTGATTACACCCCAACCTTAATACATGGAGATTTAGCCCCTTACCATATCATTGAGGAATCAAATGAAGTTGTGGGGATTATTGATTTTGGTGTGTCAGGCTATGGCGATCCTGCTCATGATGTTAGTGTTATTCTTGATACATTGGGAGAGGGATTCATCAAGAAATTTAGTAAGTATTATAAAGGCACTGAATCATTTATTGATAGATCCAGGTTTTATGCCAACGTCTCTTCAATTAGATGGGCACTGATCGGATATGAAAATAATGATGTATCATGGCATCTTAACCATCTGTTTACGGCAAAAGACATAAGTCCTTATAAAGATAATTTGCAGGTACCTTTTAATAAAGTCCCATATATTGCTACTTTCACGCTGCAGGGCTTGATTTGTCCTCAGATTGAGAGGCATTTTGGAGAAGATGATTCAGCAAAAACAGGCAACCCTGTACTGGATAAGTCATTAATCCGGCGCTGCGCGTTAAGACACATAAAGAGCGAGGAAAAAGGCATCCGGCGCTTACGTGCCATAAGCCTCGGGCTTGTGAATGCGGGAACGTAAAGTGAAATTGAAACAAGCTATTATTTTATGGGAGGTTTCAGAGATGCCAACAGAAATCATAAAAAAACCAGAAGATGTTCTTACAATGTTGGATTCATTAATGAGAGAGCCAGCACCATTTTGGAATCAATTTTATAGTGATAGGACGAAGAGAATCCCTTTTTTTGTAGAATATCCTGATGAGAATTTGGTTTCTTATATTGAATCTGGAATGTTAAACAAAGGACGAATGTTAGAATTGGGATGTGGGCCTGGAAGAAATGCAATTTACGCAACGCTCAATGGATATGCCGTAGACGCCATAGATATATCGGAAGAAGCAATAACCTGGGCTATGGAACGAGCGAAAGAAAAGAATATTATTATCAATTTCGAATGTAAATCTGTGTTCAACCTACAATATATGGAAGAGTTTGATTTCGTTTATGATTCGGGCTGTATGCATCATTTGTGGCCGCATAGGAGAGTTGGATATATTCAGATGATATATAATGCTCTCAAATCTAAGGGGTATTTCGGATTAACTTGCTTCACTCCAGGATTTACTGAGATAGGTGGAGCATTTGAACTCTCTGATTGGGAAATTTATCGGGAAAGAAGTATGAAAGGCGGGCAAGCCTATAGTAAAGAAAAACTGATAGATATTTTAGGGGATTATTTTGATTTAATCGAACTCAGAGCGATGAATGAATGTAACGATCTAGACATGAAATTCGGTGTACCTTTTTTATGGGCTGCTCTATGGAGGAAGAAATGAAGTGGTAATAACTCAAGGAAGGTTCAACTTCACCTAAACTTTCGCCTGTATAGAAGGGAATGAAAATCAATGAAAAGCTATCAACTCTCAATTATTTTCTCGAGTATTATTATCGGAGTGTCTTTAGTAATAGGATGTATAGTGTTAGCTAATGCTATTGAACAACAAAAAACCAATGAAAAATTAGATGTATCGGAACCTAAAGAAACCGTATTAATGGATATAAAGCAAGCTGCAAATTACTTGAATTTGAGTGAAGAACAGGTGGTTGATATAATACAATCCGAAGAAAAAACATTACAAACAATGGGGTCTTTTTCGGGGGGAATGTTTCCATACATGAAAATTAATGAAAAAATCTATATCAGTAAAAATGATTTGCAGAAATGGATAAATGAATCAACCACTGAAAGACGCCAATATATTAACGGGATAGTGACACGTCAGTAACTTAAGATTACTTGAAAGGTTTCGCATCAGCTAACGCAGGTTCACGCACCGGGCTTTCGCAATCGGTCCAGTAATGCTATGGTGAGAAGTGAAAGCTGGCAGCCATGCCTACGGGTTCGTGAACACAACAACGTTATAAGAAATCGCGAAAAAATGAGGAGAAAATATGTTTGGATTCTTCAAGAAGAGGATTACATTAGAAGATCAAATTAACACTCTTAATGAGCTCGGAATCCGTTTAGAAACTACTATTTCTATTGATTATTTGTTTGAATACTTCGATCGAGAAGAGTATGAACAGGATCCGTACTACACATTGTTGACAGTCATGGGTGGAGAATTTTGCAACGAAAAAGATGAATTAGTTATCATTTCTAATGATGTATGGCATTTCGATATGGAATGTGTTGAAGATGAAGATATTTATGCTGAACTTTCTAATAAGGAATATAACTGGGAATTAGAATATAATTATGATTGGTTTGATATTGGCTTTGTTGAGAAGTTTTCTGATTTATGTAGTGAATTGCAGTTAGAAGAACGTTATATATTTTTGAACCTAGAACAAGACTGCATTATAAGTTTCTGCACTTTAGATCAGTATAAGAAGTTAAATAAATTGATGAAGTATAAGTTTGAATTTATGGCGTAGTCAGGAAGGCGTATGCAATTGGGGTAAGTATTTTTTCATTAGATTTAAGGGAGTGTTCTCGATGAAAATAGGTTTTTTAATTATTGATATGCAATCAATCCATCTAGAGAATCTAGAAAAGAAAATAATAGATCGAGCTTGCGAGTATATCAATTATGTGTCAGATTTGCTTCGTTCGAATGATCATGTTGTCATACATGTTCAAGACATTGAAGGTCTTAAAGAATCAAATAGAGATTTATATAATAGTGTTCCAGAAATTCAAATCGAAGAAAAAGACCTGATACTAACCAAAGAAAACTCGAATGCATTTTGGAAGACAGAATTAGAACAAATTTTATTAAAGCAAAGTGTAGAGTTAATAATCATTTCAGGATTTGCCGCAGAGCATTGCGTCTTATTTACCTATAACGGAGCCATTGAAAGAGGATTTAAACCTGTACTATTACAAAATGGAATTTTAAGTAATAATAGTGATGTGATAACTTCAACCTACCGGGATAGGAATTTGATTTCTTATCCTGTCATTGAATATTTGTCACAAACATATTAAAAAATAACCTGAACAGGTGAATATGGATCTAAATTAAAGTGCCCCGCAAATACAAGGAGTTGGAGGCAGTATGAATCGAATATTGGTTATTGGATCAGGCGGATCGGGCAGCTCAACCTCTCGGTGAATACACCACGAAATCAAACTCGTTTCTTATGTAGGATAAGCCGCCAATTTTGACGGTAAACGGCGTAAAGCGTTGGATGGAGCCACCGCAATTCACCACGGCTCCGTCTTTTTTGCGGATGATGATGCGAGCCTGCAAGAGAGCGGCGGTGAACAGTTCAATGTCTGTATCTAAACAACCCATAATTCGTGCAATTCCGCCTTTCTTCCAAAATACTTTCTTCTATAATATAGGTACCTATTCGCTAAGTTGATGGATAATCCTTCCGGGGATTTCAGAGTCCTGGAGCTGCCGGGCGTTTCGTGAACAGCCGCCGGAGTTTTTTTCGCACCTTTTTTATGATGGAGCCCTCAAATCAGGTATGATACTATTAATTTATCTTGAAATCGTCTTCATTATTACATGGCAACGGCGGTGATGGGGTGAAGCGCTTTCTTTTGAATCTGTCAAGGAGATACACCCGCAAGCTGGGGAATAAGCTGGGATTGGCTTTTTCGCTCATTGTCTGTGTGCTGATTCTGGTGCTTGCCACCGTGTCTTATTACCGAACAACCTGGATTATCAGGGACAATTACATTTCCAATACGGCTAAAGAGCTGAAGCATATGAACGAAAGTCTGGAAGGCTATGTGGCGCAGATTGATGCGCTGTCGCTGTCGTTCAGGCGGGATGACAACTTTATGGAGGCGCTGATTAACGACGAAGAGGATTTTTCAAGCCGTCTCTATATCGAGAACCAGCTAAGGAACCTGTTCTTTTCCTCCAGCAGAGATATCGCTGCTGTCTCCTTGTATATTCCGCGGACCGGGGCCGAGTACACCATATCGCGGCTGACGGATTCGCCGAAGCTGGAAGTCGATTACCCTGAATATATCATGTCGAACCCGTGGTTCAAGGAGGCCAGCTCCAGAGCCAATACGTTCCGCAGCATCAAACCGCCGCTGCAATCATCCTGGGCGTATAATACGGATAACAAGCCGCTGTTTTTCACTTTTCATAGGGCACTCATAAATATTCCGAGCCAGAGGCCCTTGGGTATGGTGTCCATCACGATCAACTCCGCTTACAGAGATAAGATGATTAACGATATTCTGGAGCAGAACGCCGAGACAATCGCGATTTTTGACCGGAATAATACTTCCTTTTATAACAGCAATCCTAAGACTTTAAGCAATGAAGCCGATTTGGTTCAATCCATTGACTGGACGAAGCCGGAAGGCTATCTGAACTGGAATAGCGGCAAGCAGGATTTTCTCGTCATGTACGACGTTTCGCCGGGCGACGGCTGGAAGCTGGTTAAGCTGATCTCCACTAATGCCTTGAACGAGCGGGCCATGAATACGAGGAATCTGGAGTTTTTAATTGGATTGGTCTTTTTGCTGATCGGCACACTCCTCGTCACGTTTGCAACGAAAACGATTACACGTCCGCTGAAACGGCTGTCGAAGCAGATGGAAAAGGTCGGCGGCGCGAACTTTGATGTGATGATTGAAATTAACGGTAATGATGAGATCGCCTATCTTTCGAAAAAATTCAACGCAATGGTTGCCAAGATCAACGATCTGATTAATGAAGAATATAAAGCCAAGCTGGGCGAGAAGACCGCGCGCATGAAGGCGCTTGAAGCGCAGATTAATCCGCATTTTTTATATAACGCCCTGCAGACGATTTCCACGGAGGCGCTTGTTCACAGGGTTGATCATATTGACCGGATGGTGCAGGCGCTGGCTTATATTTTGCGGTATTCGATCCGGACCGGCGATAACGTGAATCTGTCCCAGGAAATGAAAAACGTCGAAAGCTATGTGATGCTCCAGCAGGCCCGGTATGGCGAGAGGTTATCCGTCAAGATCGAGCTGGATGAAATAATCGCTGATATCCCCATCCCCAAAATGGCCGTTCAGCTTCTGGTGGAGAATTCGATCAAGCATGTTCTGGAGCAGACGCTGGACCCCGTATTGATCAGAATTCGGGGTTGTTTCAGGGAAGGCCGGGCCATTATCGAGGTCAGCGACAACGGTCCTGGCATTCCGGAAGCCCGGCTCAAGGAACTGCAGGAGCTGCTGCAGAAGGAGAACTGGATGAGCGGGCAGCAGGGGAGCATCGGGCTGAAGAATTTATCCGAGAGATTAAAGCTGTTAATCCATAGTGACGCCAGGCTGGAAATCCGCAACCTTCCGGAGGGAGGGACATCCGTACAAATCATCATTCCTGTGGAGGCTGGAGGGATATACCCATGAGCAAACAATCGGGAGGGATCTTGGCATGTATAAGGTGTTGATTATCGATGATGAGCGTCCTGTCCGGACGGCGATCCGGCTCGCCGGAGAGTGGGAGAAGCTTGCGGTGTCCGTGATCGCGGAGGCCCCTGAGGCGCATACGGGACTGCGGCTGCTGGAGGAGTGGCAGCCGGATATCGTTCTGGTTGATATCAAGATGCCCGTCATGGACGGCATGGAAATGCTGCGCAGAGCGAGTGCCCGGCACCCGGAAGTCAAATATATCATCATCAGTGGCTTTGACGAATTTGAATACGCAAGGCAGGCCATCCAGTACCGGGTATTGGATTATTTGCTGAAGCCGGTTGACAAGGTGGAGCTGAACCGGTCTTTGGGCGAGGCGGTCCGGCAGCTGGACGAAGAAAGAAAGGACCGGGAGATGCAGCAGCGTCAAAGCATGATGAACAATTTGTCGCTGCCCCTGTTCAAGGAGAAACTGCTGACCATGATTATCGACGGCGACCGCATCCATCCCCCGATTCTTGAGGATTACAAGAAGCTGACCTCTATGACGAAGCAGCATGTACTTTACGGCTGCGCCATCATTCAGGTGCTTAATTTTGATGAGGTGTGCGCTTCCAAATTTAAGGGAGACTCGTTCTCTTCTTATTTTGCATTAACGAATATGATTGACGAATGCTGCGCTCCCTGGAGCCAGGGCTTCAGCTTCCGAAGCTACAAGACCGATCATGAGATTATTGTCGTACTCGAAATCGGCACTCGTCCGGAACCCAAGGTGTACAGCGCCGCTAAAATGACAGAAGTTATCCACGCTTTGCAGACCTTGTTCGGCTTTGCTTCCATCGCCGGGATTGGCGGTTTTTCGGCTTCCTTTGAAAAGCTCGGAGAGTCCTACAGCGAAGCCCATGCCATCAAGTCCAGCATCAACATCCTTAAATGCGAGAACCGGGTGTTCACGGAAATCCAGACCGGACGCAGGGCAGAATGGTCTTCTATTATGAACAAAAGAGAGCTGCTGATCCGTGCCTTCGAGAGCGGAAATATCGAGTTTACCCGGGGGATTGTGGGCGGGTATTTTGAGCTTATTAAGCAGACCGGCTATTTCAGCATGGACGACGCGAGAAAAGCCGCCGCCGAATTTATCCTGATGATCGAGGATATTGCGGCTCAGCTTGGCATCGCCGAAGACTCACAGGGAAAGCCATTATCCTACGGAACCGTCGCTGCCTACCCTACGTTCGAGGATTTTAGCGAATTTGTGTTTCGCGTCATTTCGCTCGTGTTCGACAGAATTCAGGCCGGTCTGAAGAATTCGGAAGCTTTCAACATTATCCGCATTAAGAACTATATCGACGACCATTTTTTTACCGATATCCATTTGACGATGTTCTCGGAGCAGTACTATTTAAGCAAGGAGTATCTATCCAGGCTCTTTAAAGAAAGATTCGGCTACGGCATCTACGAGTATGTGCTCAAGGTGCGAATGGACCGGGCCAAGGAAATGCTGGATGATCCTTCCATCAAAATCCAACTCGTCTCTAGTAAAGTCGGCTTTAACGACAACGCTTATTTCAGCAAAGCCTTCAAGAAATACACCGGCCTGTCGCCAAGCGACTACCGTAACCTGACGCTGCAATCCAACAAGAGCATCTGAGACGGCTGTATAGCTGTAAGTACCGCGCCCGGAAATCCGTTGTGAGGGCCATGTTCGGAGTTCAGGATATTCCTATAAATGCTTCATTTTTGTACATTACAATCGGAACGGCTTCGCGTTATTCTGTCATAGAGGAGCCTCAGGATGAAAAAGAAACCGGCATTCAACGTGCTAAGTTGGATTTTTATGGCCGCTGTATTCACAAGCTGTTCGATTGACGGAGGCAGTTATTCTGCGGAAACCCAGGATGTCAGTACACAGGCCCACCCGGTCACCTTAAAAATGTTCACCTTTGGCGAAGGATTGTCGGAGCAGCTCCATGATATGGCGGACAAATATCACGCGCGGCATCCAGAAGTTACCGTAGAAACGGAGCTGATTTCCAACGAATACGATTCGGTCCTCAAGACAAAGCTGAATTCCGGCGATGTGCCGGATATTTTCATGACTCAGGGCTATTGGGCGAACGAGACATATAAGGATATCGTGGTGGAGCTCACCGGTGAACCGTTCCTGAATCAGATTAAAGCCAGCGCCCTGAAAGCCGCCGAATTGGATGGCAAAATATACGGAGTTCCCGTCAGCACCCAATCGTATGGCTTCATTTACAACAAAAAGGTGTTCGACGATGCCGGCATCGACACCCTGCCTACAACCTATACCGGGCTGGAGGAGACGGCCAAGCGCCTAAAGGCTAAAGGCGTTACGCCGTTCGCCAACTCATTCAAGGAATGGTGGGTGTTCAAGCATATCGCATCCCAGACTCTTGCGGCTGAAGAGGGTGTTTATGCGCAAACGGCGCAGGAAATTTCGGAAGGAACAAAGACCTTTAAGGATTTGCCGCTGTTTGGCCGGACCTTCGATATGACCGATCTCATGGTCAAGTACGGCAGCGATAAGCCGCTGGAGACGGATTACGGCACAGGACTCGCTATGGTGGCTGAGGGCAAGGCGGCTATGATCCATAACGGGAACTGGGCGGAAGGCGATATGCTGAAAGCGAACCCGTCTGCCGAGATCGGCTTTTTTCCGGAACCGGTCGGAGACGATCCCTCCAAAGCGAGGCTGATGGTCGATTCCTCCGTGCTCCTTCGTATCAGCAACAGCTCCAAGCATATAGATGAAGCGAAAAAATTTCTCGATTACATCGTTACCGATTATATCAAGCAATACGGCTGGCACGGCGAGGTCCCGGTCGTGAAGGGCGGCGCGGTGCCTGACGGACAGCTTGCGGCTGAGACGATTCGCTATATGAACAAGGGGGAGACTTACCCATGGGTCCAAGGATATTGGCCGGATGGCTTTGATACGGAGCTGGGGGCGCTGTTTCAGGAATACGTAGCGCAGGTTAAGACAAAGGATCAGGTGCTTGACGAATTGACGAAGGCTTGGGTGAAGCTGGTGAAGGCTGCGAATATGTAAGGAGGTGAATTCCGCAGCCGGGCGTGATGCTTTGGTGATATGGTTATCCACTCCATTCAAAAAGGGAGGACACTAGGGGATGCAAAAAAAGAATAGAAAGCGACTACATCGTGTAATGGCCTCGATTATGGCGCTAAGCCTGATCCTGCCTGCATTCGGCTCGGGTTCGGTAATGGCGAGGAACAGCGAGTTCACGCGAAAGGGCTCGGGGCCGATGTACTGGATCACGTATGAGCATCAATGGACCCAGAACACCTTCATGCCGGAAGACCGCTGGAAAGCGAACATCGACTGGATGGCGGAAAATTTTCAGCCGTACGGTTATGATATGGTCAGCACGGACGGATGGATTGAAGGGGCCACGCTATTAAATGAGAACGGTTATATCGTTTCGCATAACAATAAGTGGATGACCGAACCGCTGGGCTCGGGCAATGACGATACGGGACCCGTATACGGAGTGGTCAACGGTAATTTCAGCGCTCCCGAGACCCAGGGCTGGACCTTTACCGGACCGGCCTCCCACGGGCGGAATACCGATAACGGCAATGATTCCTTGTATACATGGCTGGATGATCCCCACAAGGAGACCGTCAGCCAGAACGTTTATCTGAAGGATACGGGCGTGTACCGGCTGAGCGCAAAGGCGAAGACCAAGAACGGAATGTACACGGATGGCGTCCCGGCCTTCATGAAGATCAAGGGCTATGATGCCGCCGATCCGGAGGCTGAAACCGTAACCGCCATTACTTATGAGGATTGGACGGATTACAGCGCCCAGCTGAATATTACCAATCCGAACGTGTATCTGGAATTTTCCTATGATGCGTTAGCCAAATCGAAGAGAAGCGCCGGGCTGGACCTTGACGATGTGAAGCTTGAGAAGGTTGAGGATGAGGTCGATACCTCGAACCATGCGGTGAATGGCGATTTCGAGCAGGGCGATTCTGTAGGCTGGACATTCGGGGAAGGATTTCTGCACGGAACCAATAATGACGGACCGGGAGATCAATCCCTGTGGACCTGGTCGAATGACGCCAATACGGTTCAGTCCATCAAGCAGAGTATTACTCTGCCCAGTGGCAAATATCTGGTAAAAGCGAAGGCGAAAACCAAGGACGACATGATTAAAAACGGGGCAACCGCCGTCTTCCGTGTCAATGGATACAATTCCGCGGTTCCGGAAGCGGCTCTGGTCAAAACGGTGACCAGCCAAAGCTGGACGGACTACTCGATCGAGGTCGATGTAACCTCGGGTTCGCTGAACTTGGAATTTGCCGCCGACCCTAAGGGTAAATCGGACAGCACGGGAATTGACGTGGACGATGTGGAGGTCAAATGGATCGGACCGAATGACTGGCAGGGCTATCCTTCCGAGGTTTATCCTGACGGCCACACCTGGAAGTATTGGGGAGATTACATCAAGAGCAAAGGCATGAAACTGGGGATTTACTATAACCCGCTGTGGGTCACCCCCGAAGTGCTGAAGCATCCGGACAAATACCATGTCACTGTAAAAAATGACGACGGCACCACCGAGCAAATTCCGGTAGCCAGCCTGGTTAAGACGGAGCCGTACAATCTCGGCAACGGCAAGCAGCTGAACGGCGACCGGTTTGACGGCGGACAGGGCGCCGACCAGGCGCTGTACTGGCTGGACGTCAACAAGAAAGGCGCCAAAGAATACCTTCAAGGCTATATCAAATTCTTGGCCGAGCAGGGAGCCTCGTTCCTGCGCGTCGATTTCCTGTCCTGGTATGAATCGGGCTACGATCAGGGCCTTGGCCAAATCGGAACGGGCCATAACTCGGACACGGAATACGCCAAAGCGCTCCAGTGGATGGACGAAGCATCCGCCGACAATCATGTGTTCCTCAGCCTGGTTATGCCGGACCTGAAGGGCCATGCCAAATACGAGCAGCAGTTCGGCGATATGATCCGTATCGACGAGGACGTATTCGCAGGCGGCTGGGATCATACCAGCGGACGCCGCCAGAACTGGACTCCCGGCTGGTCGCAGTGGGCCAATTCGTTCCAGGGCTTTACCGGCTTCTCCGATATTTCGGGCCGGGGCTCGATGATTAATGACGGTGACTTCCTGCGCCTGAACACCTACACCGGCCAATACGCCGACAACGAGCGGAAGACGGCCTTGTCTCTGTTCACGATCGCGGGCTCTCCGATTACGATCGCCGACCAGTACGACACCATCGGGGATAACGCCAAATTTTATCAGAATCCCGAACTGATCGAACTGAACAAATCGGGATTTGTAGGGAAGCCGATTTACTATTCCGAAGAACATTACAAGAACAATGCCAGCCGCGACAGCGAGCGGTGGGCCGGACAGCTGCCGGATGGAACGTGGGCCATTGCCCTGTTCAACCGCAGCGACGAATCCAAAGCGCTGTCCATGGATTTCACGAAGGAGCTTGGGCTGAGTGACGGAGCGTATGTACGCGATATCTGGGAGCACCAGGACCTTGGATATAAAAAGGCATACTCGAAGACCCTTGAACCGCATGACAGTGTCGTGCTGAAGCTTATTCCGAAGACAGCTTCCAAGTCATATCAGGCGGAAGTGGCTGCGTATCAAGGCGGAGCGATCTTCGGTAATGAGGCGGCGGGATATCAGGGCTTTGGCTACATCGGCGGGCTGGATAACAAAGACGCCAAGCTGACCTTTGCTGTCAGTGTTCCGCAGGACGGTGACTACCCGCTGAATGTCCGCTACGCAAATGGCAATGAAGCGGACAGCCCACTTACGGTATCTGTAGAAAATGAGGCTGGCAGCGCGGTCGATTCGGATACGGTCGCTTTCAAGAGTCTCGGCAAAGGCAGCTGGGATAAATGGAGCAGCGCGGAAAAGACGGTTACGCTGAAAAAAGGTACGAATCTGATCACCCTGAAGCAAACGGAGGACAGTGCGGGTTCCGTTCATATCGACTCCATTTCGTTCAGTTCCGGAACCGGCCAATTGATTAACGGTGATTTCGAAATGGGCAACGAAACTGGATGGACAGTGGATACGCACGGCACCACGATATGGCATGGCGTGGATACCAATGATGCCTATGCAGGCCGCAAGCAGTACCTGTATTCGCCGGATGCCGGAGGAAAAGCGACATCCCAGCAGAAGATAACCAGTCTGAAGAACGGGCATTATACGCTGTCCGCTATGGTTAAGCTGATGCCGCATACCGATCCGACATTTGCGGGCGGAACAGCAAAGATGATCATTTCACAGCCGGGCAAAGACGATGTGGCCGTTAATATTACGCCAAGCCTCAAGGATGGAGTTCCATCAACAGGCAAGGCGAAATGGGAAGCGGCTGATTTTGAATACAAGGAATTCAAGGCCGAAGCCGATATCACGGAGCAGGAAGCGACTGTAAAATTCATCCTGGAAGCGCCCAAGGCGGATACCTCCATGCAGATCGACAACGTGAAATTTGCATCCGAGGAAGCGGTAACTGAAGCGCCGGCGGTGGCCTTGTACAATCCGGGCTTTGACGAAGGATTCACCGGCTGGAGCCGCACGAATATGACGCATCAGGCGATTGCCAAAGACGGGGACAACGCTTTCGCCAGAATCGGCGGAGCCAGCGCTTATTCCTCCGACATCTGGCAGTTCCGCAATGCGCCGGCAGACGGTGTATATCAATTATCGCTGAAGACCCGTAAGACCGGGGACTTTGATAAGGCTGAGGTGTATGTCAGCTATTCCGGGGGCATCAAGAAGCTTGATATTCCGGCCGGCGCGGAATTCACGGAACTGAAGCTGCCGAATCTTCAGCTGTCCATGAACGAAGTGGTTAAGGTAGGCGTGGTTTCAGAGGGTAAAGCGGGAAGCCTGCTCGATATCGACGACTTCAAGCTGCAGAAGGACAATGACCAGCAGTTTAAGGACGTTACGTTCGTTAGCAGTCTATCGGAAAGCGATCCGTATCAGGTATCTGCCGATGGACGGGCGGTGGTGTTGAATTCGCAGGGCAGCGCGAAGGTGAAGCTTGAATTTGTAAAAGCCGATACGGCCAAGGTATGGATGGAGCCGACCGGAACCTTTGCGAAGAAGGACACCTTCGTTGTCGACAGCGAGCAGGGAACGGTGAGGCCTACCGTTAAGAATATGGAAGACGAGGGCTATATTCTGATTCAGACCGATGCCATGAGCGTGCGCGCCTACAAGTCGCCGTTCCGCCTGGCCTACTATGATGCTTCCAACACGAAGCTTTTGTCCGAGCAAATTGGCGGCGAAGGCTTCGGGTATGACGGAGACACCGGCGTATACAGCGAGATGTCCCTTGCGCCGGACGAACATATCTTTGGACTTGGTATGGACCGGGACGCGCAGTCATTCGACCGCAGAGGCAAGAAGGTCGTCATGGACAATGCGATGACCGGAGGCTACGGCGGCAATACATCCGACGTCTCCAGCACCTTTTTTACCAGCACGAAGGGGTACGGTTTGTACTTCGACAATACGTACGAAAAAGCGGCCTTCGATATAGGGGCGGCGGATGAGAGCAAATACAGCTTCAGCGCGCCGAACGGGGAAATGCTGTATTATTTCATCGCTGGCGAGAACAACGGTTCATTGAACAGCATTATGAAGAGTTTCGGGGGCCTGACCGGCACCGCTCCGATTCCTCCGATGTGGACGCTGGGCTACATGCAGTCCAGATACGGTTACAGAAGCTGGAACGAAGTGGACGGCATCGTGGACACCTTCCGCGATAAGAATATTCCGCTCGACTCTATGGTGCTGGATGTGTACTGGGCCAAGAAGAATCATTATTTCGATATGACCTGGAACGACGATCCTGCGCAGGACTTTACGAATCCAAAGGCAAACATGGATGAACTGAAGGGAAAAGGCGTCAGCATCGTAACCATCGTCGATCCTTACATCCAGGTTACGGCGTCCAATTTTAAAGAGGGCGACAGCAAAGGCTATTTTGTCAAGGACGCTTCCGGCAAAACGGTCCTTTATCCGGCTTGGTACGGCAAAGCGGGACTGATCGATTTCACTAATCCCGAAGCGGCCAAGTGGTACAGCTCTCAGGTGAAAAAGCTGCATGATGCCGGTGTAAAAGGCTATTGGATCGACCTTAACGAGCCGGAGCAGCCGACCGATTCGGTTAGAGACCAGTTTGCTGCGGGCAGTGCGGCGGAAATTACGAACGTGTATGCACTGAATGAGGCAAAAGCGTTCTATGACGGCCAGCGCGGCTACACCGGCGACCGTGTCTGGACGCTGGCAAGATCGGGCTTCACCGGCATCCAGCAGTACGGCACCACCGTCTGGAGCGGAGACATCAATTCCAGTTGGGAATCTTTCTCGCATCAGCTGCAGCTCGGCTTAAGCGCGGCGGCATCGGGCATTTCGTATTTCACTAACGATACCGGCGGCTTTGTCGGCAAGCCTACGCCCGAGCTGTATACCCGCTGGATGCAGGCGGCTTCGCTGATGCCGGTTTTCCGGTCCCATGTGGCTCTGGGCGATAACCCTTCGGATCCGACCAATATCAGAGAGCCGTGGGCGTTCGGAGCCGCAGCGGAAGCTTCAGTAACGAAAGCGATCAACCAGCGCTATCAACTGCTGCCGTACATTTATTCAACAGCCAAGCAGACGGCGGACGGCGAAACTTCGCTGATGAGACCGCTCGTTATGGATTACGCGAACGACAGCAAGGTTTATAACATTCAGGATGAGTGGATGTTCGGCGGTTCCATTTTGGCCGCTCCTATTCATCAAGAGAAAGCAACGGAAAGAACGGTCTACCTGCCAAGCGGAACCTGGTATGACTGGAACTCCGAGCAGCAGTTTACCGGCGGCAAGGAAATTACGTACAATGCGGACCTGAACACCATTCCGATGCTGGTGAAGGAAGGAGCCATTATTCCGACTAGAGAAGCGCAGGATTTCTCCGAACAGACTCCGGCAAGCGAATTGACGCTCAAAGTGTATCCGTTAAGCAGCGGAGAGACATCAGGCTTCACGCTCTATGAGGATGACGGCAAGACGTATGCTTACGAGAAAGGTCAATCGGCGGCAACCGAGATCAAGGCAAATGCGCAGGATGACAAAGTGACGCTGAATATCGCCGCGATGAAGGGCAGCTACACAGGCAAGGTCAACCAGCGGGTGTGGTCCTCCGAAGTGAAGGTCGGTGCCGAAGGCAAGACGGTCTATTCCGTCAAACGGAACGGCAAAGAACTGACGGAGGTTAGCTCCCAAAATGCCGTGAACGCAGGCCAGGATGTATGGTACTACGATATGGCCGCCCGCAAGCTGTATGTCCGAACGGCGAAGGTTGCGACTTCGGAGGCTCAGCAAATTACAGCCGCGCTTACCACGGACGGAACCGCGAACATCAAAGACGTGACGCTGGACGCCGCTATGCACCGCGCAGGCAGCGCCAAGGATGTGCAGATCGCCGTTAATACGGCTAACATTGCTGACGGAACGGCCGTCAAAGCGGTCCTGCTGAAAAACGCCCTGCCCTATGAGGGAGTTCCGGCTGCTTCCGGCTCCATTGCGGGGGGCAAGGCCAGCCTGACCCTGCCGCTTCCGGCCACGCTTCCCGCAGGACCGTACCAGATCCGGGTCGAAGCCGGAAGCGCATCGTATACGCTGGATTACACGGTACTGAAGCGAATGGAAGACAGCTTCAAGATGGAACCGTCATTTAACATGAATAAGCTTGAAGCCGGCAAATATCTGGACGCCAAGGTCAAAGTAACGAATGCCTTGTCCGAAGATAAACAAGTGATGATTATCGCCGCATTTTACGATACGAACGGCGGACTGAAGATGGTCAATCACGCCTACAGCTCTTCACTTGTTAAAGCGGGCCAGACCCTGCAGCTTAACGCGGGCTTCCAGCTTCCGTCCAGTGTTGCAGGCTATAAAGTCAAGCTGATGGTCTGGGAAGGCGAGGATCTGCTGAACACCACCATGATGCCGCTTGCCGACGTAACCGAGCTGACCCCTTGAACAACTATTAATGAAGGAGACAAACAATGAAGAAAAGCATAGCCGTACTAATCATGGTTCTTCTCCTGTCTACGTTCTGGCAAGCATTGGCTGCCGCTTCCGAAACCGTCTGGTTTACGGATGTCTTGGCAGGCGCGGACGCGTCCACTAAGCAGGCAACGGTTACGGGGAAAGTGGTGTCTGGAGCCGGACAGCTGGTGACACTGAAGGTGGTAGAACCCGGCGGCCAATTTTTTCTGGACAGCGTAAAAAGCGGAGACGGCGGGGTGTTCACTTTTAAATGGAATATTTCCGCCGAGGGCAAGTATGAGGTGCAGATCGGCGCAGAGAACAGCGGCACTCCTTATAAAACCAGCTTTACCTACGGACTGGCGCCATCTCCGACTGGAACCCCGACTCCTACTCCGACCCTATCCCCAACCCCGGCTCCATCAACGGGTCCGGGTTCGGGAGGCTCGGGTGC
>NZ_ASSD01000690.1 GCF_000520715.1 Paenibacillus zanthoxyli JH29 | reverse complement strand
GGTAGCCGCAGTCAATGGGGATTATTTCAACACTGGCGGCGAAGGAGCGCCGATTGGAGGTGAAGTGTCCGGAGGAACGCTGGTATCGACACCATCGCAGCTGAACGGTCTCTATGCGTTTGCCCTAACCACAGATAATAAGCCGGTAATCGACGAATTTGCGTTTACAGGAACGATAACGGCGGCAGATGGGACACAGTTCGCTTTATCCGGGGTTAACAAGGGTGCTTACAGCCCAGAGGGCGGAACTTCGACTTACAGCCATGCCAACGCAGCCTACATTTATACGGACGCTTGGACGGCGCAGGATCGGCCGAAGAACAGTTCGACTTCCCCAACTGAGGTGCTTGTCGAAAATGGAATCATTACACAAATTTCAGACAAAAATACCGCTTTGCCAATGGCTGTGCCGGCGGGGGCTTATATTTTACGGACACACGGGACAGCAGCAAAGTTCGTAGCCGATCATTTGGCAATTGGCCAGCCATTAACGGCGACTTATTCGCTGCAATCGAAAGCGACTGGAGAAACCATTGATCCGGCCAGCCTCAAAATGCTGATCGGAGGGCATACGATTCTGGTCGATAAGGGCAAAGCGACGGCGTTTTCCCGTTCAGTCAGCAGTATTGGCGGTTATCGCGCACGAACCGCGCTTGGATACTCCGAGGATGGACGTTACGTGTACATCATCGCGGCGGAGAAAAATGATGATAGCTCAGGCATGTCGCTATCAGAGCTGCAATCGTTTATGACAACTATTGGCGTATATAAAGGGCTGAACCTCGACGGCGGCGGCTCGACGACAATGGTTGACCGTCCTTTGGCTGAAACGGAGACCACACTTACATTCGATACCGAGTACGGCACGGAGCAGCGCAGCATTGTGAACGGTCTAGGCGTCTATACGAACGCGCCGCAGGGTGAATTAAAGGGGATTAAAATCAGCGGCAGCAGCGTCCTGCTGATCGGGCAGAAGGCGGCTTTTACGTTGAAAGGCTACGATACGTATTATAATCCGGTCAACGTCGCTTCAGCCAATCCTTCCTGGAAGTCAAACAGCGGCAGCGTGAGCGTTAACGGAGGCGAAGCGACGGCGGTGAAGCCGGGAACGGCGACTTTGACAGCGGCTAGCGGATCAGTAAGTGCCTCTACGACCGTTACCGTGCTGGGAAGTGACGACCTGTCCAGTCTGAAGGCGGGAACAGCAAGCGCTCCACTGAAAGAGGGAACCGTCATTGCGGTGCCGGTAACCGCAGTCACGAACAGCGGCGCTTCGATTAGCGTGCCGAGCTCTGCCTTGAAATGGGAGTTTGTCGGCTTCCAGGGCAGCGTACAGGATGGAAAACTGACGGTGAATACGGTGAACCCGGGAGTGACGACCGGTTATGCCATCGCGCGCTATGACGGATTCAGCACGGTAATGGTGTTGACGATGGCAGCGGCTGTTCCTTGGGAGGATTTTGAAAATGTTACCTATCCGATTGCCTTCACGACAAATGCTTCGGGCGTGCAAGGATCGGCGGCCATTACGGATGGCAGCGACAATCACGCGGGCTCGAAAGTGCTGTCGCTTGGTTACGACATGACAGCGGGTACGGGCAAGATGTATGCCTACGCCCAGTTCAACGGCACAACGGGGAAACCGGTACCGGCAGCGGCAACCTCGATGACGCTCGATGTGATGGGGGACAAGAGCCTGAACTGGCTGCGGGCTGAATTTACGGACAATAGTGGAGCGACGATTTATGTGGACCTGGCTAAAACCATCGATTGGACCGGATGGAAGACATTGAACATTGACTTTTCGGGCTCAAACATGAAATTCCCGGTAACACTAAAACGGCTGTATGTTGTTAATGTCGAGGAAGGGCAGGATGAGCGGGCCAAAACCGGAACCGTGGCATTCGATAACATTGCCTTCACGATGCCTTCGCTTTCCAGTGAGGCGGGATTGCCGTCAGGAACGGCGGTCATGGTAATCGGACAAAAGACATTAACGGTAAACGGGACGAAGAAGGCTATTGACTCGGCGCCACTGGTGAAGAATGGGACGACTTATGTGCCGATCCGTTATGTGCTGGATGCTTTTGGAGGCAGCGCGTCCTGGGATCCGGCAACCCGTAAGATCATGGTGCTTCGAGGCTCCAAAGCGCTTGACCTTACAGTAAATAAAAAGGAGTTTATTCTAAACGGAAAACGGCAAAGCGCTGAAGTAGCGCCTTTACTCCTACAAGGCAGGACTTTAGTCCCGCTTCGTTTAGTTTCGGAGCAGCTTGGATTAACCGTAAAATGGGAACAAAAAACGAAGACCGTTCTTATCGAATCATGATATGTTAATATAAAGGCTCGCCTTTATATGATTCGACAGAAATGGGGCAATTGTCCGTGGAATTCCAAACCGATGCCATTGACCGAGTCATCAAGAATACGATCAATGTAATGGAAGACAGCAAGTACCAGATTTTTGAGATTTTGCAGACTGCCCGTGAAGAACTGGCAAATCTCAACAGTGAACTGCAGCGGGTCCGGGAGGAGACGGATGAAACCTTGCAAAAGGTTGATAAGCTGGAGGTGGATTACCGCCGGTCCCGTATCCGTTTGACGGAAGTCAGCCGCGATTTTGTTCGTTATACAGAACGGGATATCCGAATCGCATACGAAAAGGCGACGGAACTGCAGCTCGAGCTTATGATGGCAAGGGAAAGAGAAGCCTATTTACGGAACAGACGCGACGAGCTGCAGAAGCGGGCACGGAGTGTTGAGAACTCGGTCGAACGGGCGGAATCGATCGGCTCGCAAATGAGTGTGGTCCTAAAGTATTTATCAGGCGAACTCGGACAAGTAACGCGGATTGTTGAATCGGCAAAAAACCGTCAAATCATCGGGCTAAAAATTATTTTGGCTCAAGAAGAGGAACGCAAACGGATTGCCCGTGAAATTCATGATGGACCCGCTCAAATGTTGGCAAATTTGGTACTCAGAACAGAAATTGTTGAAAGAATGCTCGTAAAGCAGGAATTTGGACTGGTGCAGGACGAAATAATAGATTTAAAAGGGCAAGTACGTTCAAGCCTGGAAGAAATGCGTAAGGTCATTTTTAATTTGCGACCGATGGCACTGGACGATTTAGGACTTATCCCTACGCTGCGCAAGTATGTTCATGATTATGAGGAGAAGAACAAGATCCGGACCTCTTTTGAAACGAGAGGCAAGGAGCATCGTCTTTCGTCAGCGATGGAAGCAGCCGTTTACCGGCTGATTCAAGAGGCGCTGTCCAATGTCGCGAAGCATGCTTGTGCCAGTTACGTATTGGTGGAAATTACATATCAGGCACAGTTGATCAAGATTGTCGTCAAGGACAACGGAATAGGCTTTAACGTGCAAGAAATGAAAGCAGAACAGGTCAACAGAGAGAGCTTCGGACTGGTTGGAATGCGCGAACGCGTAGAACTGCTGGAAGGAAGAATGGAAATTCAATCTGCCGAGAATCAAGGCACAACCATCATTATCCATATTCCGACGAATGTGGAGAAGGGAAAGGAGTAAAGTAATGGAGAACCAGAATCCCGGCAAGACACCCATTAAAGTACTTTTGGCGGACGATCATCAGTTGTTTAGAGAAGGACTCAAGCGAATTTTAAACATGGAGGAAGACATTGAGGTCATTGGCGAGTGCGGCGACGGCATTCAGGTGCTGGAGTTCTGCAACCAGACCAAGCCGGATATCGTGCTGATGGATATTAACATGCCGGTCGAGAATGGTGTGGAGGCAACGGAAAAGCTGAGGGAAATGTTCCCCGACGTCAAAGTGATTATTTTGTCCATCCATGATGATGAAAGTTACGTATTTGAGACGCTGCGCAAAGGCGCTAACGGTTATCTTCTCAAGGATATGGAAGCCGAGTCGCTGATCAATGCCATCCGCTCGGTCTTCGAAGGGCATGCGTTTATTCATCCTAAAGTGACAGGCAAACTGATTAATCAACTGCGGCGCATGACCTATTTGAATGAAGCGGGCGCGATGGCGGAGACTTCGGCGAAGGAAGCAGGCGTCAAGTTTGTGGCGGGGGACAACAATCCGCTGACGCGCCGTGAAGCCGAAGTGCTGCGGTTAATGGCCGAAGGTAAGAGCAATAAGATGATTGGCGAATATTTATTTATTAGTGAAAAGACGGTTAAGAACCATGTCAGCAGCATTCTGCAAAAAATGGAAGTCGACGACCGGACTCAGGCCGTTATCAATTCGATCAAATATGGCTGGGTAACGCTGTAAAATAGCACCTTGTAATAAGGGGTTGCTGCGTAGTAAACTCAGGCTTTTCGCGGTCCCCGAGGCTTATAAATTCTTCTTAAAAAGAGCAGATGCAATTGGGTTGCCAAGGGCAGCAGTTTGCACCATCCCAGCCGGATACCATGGAGTATTCAAAATCGGCGCCAGTCACCTCTTTTTTTTACCGGCATATAGTGTTGGTATAAGAGGAGGTGCATCCCCATGATAGCCCAGTTGATTTGGATCGGAGCTGTATATGCATCTGCGGTAGTGTGTGTGCATGCGCTTAAGTCCCGGGGAATGAGAGAAACCGCCCGTGAGTCGGGAAAATGGATCCACTATATTTTGATCGCCCGCAATCATGAATCTGTGGTGGAGGGGGTAATCCGCGCGATGGTGCTCCAATCCTTCCTAACGGGAAAACGGCTGCGGGTAACCTTTATGGATGATGGCTCGAGTGACAGGACGAATTGGATCGTTTCCGGACTGCGGGATGGCGGTTGTTCTCTGGATTTGCGGATGACGGAGTACAAGGACAGTTATTCTCAAGCAGATAGGAAAGCGAAGTCAGCGGAGCAGGATAAAGAAACTGTGATTGACTTGCGGTTCCCGGAGCAGCCAATTCCCCTGCCGTTCATGCGGGCCGTAGGAAGCAGGGGATGTCAATCAAGAGGCGGCGGTTTATAGTAGTATATCCGGTTTTGGATACAATTCAATATGAGGGTTATAGGTGAAGCACACTTTCCGAATAAGGAGAGTGTGTTTTTTTGTGCGCGTTGAAGGGGGAAGGAACATGGATTATAGCTTTAGGGAGAATGAAAGATGGGCCGGATGTAATGGTATAAGTTCAAGAACGTCTTAGAGTGAAGTGGAAGCAATAGAACGATTTATTTAAAAAAGAGGTGTAGTCATGAAGGCAGCAGTATACGCGGTAAAACAAAGAGGAGACTGGAGCCTGCGCATATCTATCGATCTAAGGGTCGATGCTTTGTGGTGGGAGGGACATTTATACGGCGGGGAAAACCGGGAACCGAGTGAGGCGGAAAAATGGATTCTCCTCGGGACTTCCCTGCCTCTGGGTCTAGCGATTAAGCTTCGGACAAGCTTCTATTACGCAGAAGAAATGGAGCGGTGGAAGGAAACGGATTGGAAGCGCTATGCGCGGACAATTCTTGAACCGGAGCTGGAAAATGAGAAGGGTATTTTGCGGGCTGGCGTTGGAAGTGTGGGTGCCATGGAAAAAGAGTCCAAGCTGCCTGGTGCGGACCTTCAGGATCTCCCTTCTCCGCAGAAACTGCTGGAGGATGCAGATTGGATCGCTAAGACGCTGCCGGGCCGCTCCCTGCTTGAATCTGAGATGGAGGCGCTGCTTGCCGAGCGCTATCCCGGGCTATTGGGCCACTGGAGAAGCGCAGCCCAGCTGGCGCATTTGCAGGGACGGCTTCACTTGGAGGCGGCTGTCGGCCAGCTTCCGCATAGAGAAGCGGGAAGCGAGGCGCATGGTGCAGGTTGGCGGCGGATCGTAGGAAGGAAGGGGGCGAGCGGTGAGGCGCAAAGAGCGAGTACGCGGCAAATGTTGAGAGCGAAGGGAGCGGGCCATGAGGTGCACGGACTGAGTATGCGGCAATTGGTGAGAGCGAAGGGAGTGGGAGGCGCGCTTGCCCGGGCCGCAGGCTGCGCGGCCCGGCTTGCTCGCTCCGCGCGGCGCACCGAAGCC
>NZ_ASSD01000689.1 GCF_000520715.1 Paenibacillus zanthoxyli JH29 | reverse complement strand
AAGGCGCTTTTTCCGCCGGGTCCTCCTCCTGTTCGTTGCGCGTGCGGCCCGAGGGCAGCAGGGATGAGAAGGTCAGATTCTCTTTCGCCTGTTCTCCGCTGTCCTTTTTGCTGCCAAGGGCGACCTTTAGATCAGGCTTCTCCTCCGGGGAAAGGGCAGGCGCCGAGAGATTGCCGGTATCCTGTGTAAGAAGTTCCTCCGTCTCATTGCTGCCGATCTGGGCGAGAGACTCAAGGGAGACGCCGTCTGAAGGATCCGCAATATTTGTACTCTCCGCGCCGTCTGCCGCCGCAATATCCGCCGTTTCCGCAGCGGGCGTCCGTTCGCGGGCAAACGGGCTGCCGCCTGCTTCTGTGCCGTCCGAGGCAAAATGGCTCCAGCTATCCGCAGTCTTCCGCTGGCCGCTAAGCTCCGTCTCTTGCTCTGCGGTAAACGGCTGGCCGCTCTCCGTATGAATCTTGGCATCCTGGTTCTCCTCCAGATTCAAGATGGGCGATGCATCGCCGTCTTCACTCTGCGTGATGCCCGAAAACACATGAGCGCCACTGAATGCTCCCGTCTGCTCCCGTTCATGGGCAGCCACATCTGTTATCCCTTCTCCGAATGTCCAAGGCGGATTTTCATACGATCCTTCGCCTCCTTCTGCCGGAATCGCGGTCTTTGCGGCAGGCCCTCTATCTTCTTCATCCGGGGAATAGGCAACGGTAAACTCTTCTCGCTGCCAGGCAGGAACCGGCTCCGCCCCCCCGATTCCGCGCAGCGACAGCACACCGGTAATATTAACGCTGCGCATTGTCAGCAGGTCAATGTCGAAATTTTCAATTTCCACCCCGATCTCTTCAAGTGAGTTTACCCGGGCTAGGGGCACTGTAATTTCAACTGGAATGGAATGCTCCAAATGGTTCGTTCTGTCGTCTTCGCTCCGGTAAAGGCCCGTCAGCAGCAGCTGTCCATGCAGCTCCGCCCGGTCCTCGCGTTGAATGACCTGAATATCCGGCAGCAGCTCAACCTCTTCCAGTGCGGCGATCCCCGGAAGGTCTTGAGGCAGGTGAATGCGTTCGTAAATATCAAACCGCAGGCCGTGGGACTGGTCAAACACGGGAAATGTCCTCCTTTTTGGCATAATCTAACCCCGGAACAGACCCGGAGCATAAGCCCTAAATGTTACTCTCCCCATGTATATGCTTCTAAAAAGGACACATGACAATCTGCCCGAAAACGCCGGAATGGAATAGCCCATTATCACATACACCCACATATAGGGTACAATAGAGTTAAAAGCGACAAATTGGGAGTAGTGATCAAAATGGCCAATAAGGAAGATGAAATCATTCTGACACCGGAGGGCTTTGCCCAGCTGGAGGAAGAACTTAAAGAGCTTAAAACAGTCAAACGCAAAGAACTGGCAGAACGCCTGAAGGTAGCAATCAGCTATGGCGACCTCAAGGAAAACAGCGAGTATCATTCCGCCAAGGACGATCAGGCATTTATGGAGACACGAATCAAGCAGTTGGAGAACATGCTGAAGTACGCCCGTGTCGTTAGTGCAGACAGTTTGGACGTTACCTCCGTAGGCGTCGGTTCGATCGTCGTGCTGAATGATATTGAGTTCTCGGAGAAAGTTGAATACCGGATTGTCAGCCCCGCCGAGGCCGATGTGGCTCAGAATAAAATTTCGTATGAAAGCCCCCTGGGCAAAGAGCTTATCGGCAAAAAAGCCGGCAGCTTCATCAAGGTGGATGCGCCTGCAGGCGTGATCGAGTATGAGCTGCTTGAAATCCGGCTCGTATAACATAAGCCCTACGAGAAGAAACGGCTTCGCCGTCCTTTTACCAGCTTAAGCTTCCGAAGTGGCGATACGAGTATCCCTTTAGGTACCGTTTCTCATAGAAATAAAAAAAGGATCAGAAGCGATCGGCAGCTTGGCTGACGCGCTTCTGATCCTTTTTGCTTGTTTACCCGATGCGGCCGCCAAGGGCGTTCCGCAGCAGGAGCATATCCTCCGGCCAGGGATCGGCAACTTCAAGCGCCTCCCCGCTCCACGGATGCGCAAAGCGCAAGGTTTCCCCGTGCAGCGCCTGCCGCAGCAGCGGACGGGTTCCATTCACTTCCGGCGCCATCGGCCCGCCATACAGCACATCCCCGTATAAGGGATGCCCCACATGGCTTAAATGCACCCGGATCTGGTGCGTTCTGCCTGTCTCCAGCTCGATCTTTACCAGAGACGCACCCGTCCACACCTCGCTGCCGACAATCCGGGTTACGGCATGCTGTCCGCCGGGAGATACCCTCCGGCGCGAGGCATGGTGGCGGTCGCGGCCGATCGGCAGATCGATCACGGTCAGCGAACCCGGCACCTCGCCCTGGACAATGGCGGCATACCGGCGGGAAATGGCCTTGGCGCGCATCGCCTCGTCCAGAACCGTTTGCGCAAATTCATTCTTCGCAAACAGCACCGGACCGGTCGTTTCCTTGTCCAGCCGGTGGATATGCCGCACGGCGCAGTTCTCGCCGGAGGCGGCGTAATGGGCAGCGACCGCATGGTCCAGCGTCACGCCATTTCCGCTTCCGTCCGGATGAACCGCCATGCCTGCAGGCTTATGGACGACAAGGCAGAAATCATCCTCATGCAGCACCTCAATCTCATGCCAGACCGGTTCAATCCCTGGTGCTCTGGACGGAAAAAGCGCCAGCCGCAGCCGGTCGCCCCTCCACTGGATACCGCCCTCACGGTGAAGCCGGGCAAGCAGCTTGTCCGGCATTCCGGCCGTCTCTCTAAGCCATCGGTCAATGGCTGCGCCCGTGTCCTC
>NZ_ASSD01000688.1 GCF_000520715.1 Paenibacillus zanthoxyli JH29 | reverse complement strand
CAAGAATCTCGTGACTTTAGTCATGAGAGGTTCAAATTATTGAAACAACCGAATTTCTGCAGGCTTCATGGGAGCAGATCGGTCCCTGCTTAGATCTAATGAATTGAACGAAATGAGGGAAAGTATGAGCCGAAAAGAAAAAGGAATCAATCCCAAGCTGATTGCCGTGATGACCGGAGCGGAACTGCCGACAGATGAAGCACCGACTGCAGAGATGTTGCCGGGAAGCGCAGCACGAATGGTTGCCAAGCGAATCAAGAAAGTTGCGCCCGGCTATAAATCGAACAAGCAGCGGCTGCGGTGCATGCGATGCGGTCACGCTGCGGTATACGATATTGGCATGACTGTTTTTAACGGGACAGACTGGACGAAAGCGGTTGAAAATAGCGATTACCTTTCCAATACGAATACGGATTTTGATATGCGGCAGAATTTGATTGATCACGCACAATTTACCGGTTATATTCGTTGCGTCAGGTGCAATGGAGCAGGGGCATGGGAGTTCACCTCGTCTCTTTTTACGCTGGGTCTGATGGGGCGTGTAATGAGAGCGAAGGAGGATCCGGATGTAAGCTTTATGCTTGGAAAAATGCAGTTATACGATGGTACCAGTCCGCAATGGGTAAGCGATGGGGAAGAACGGTTTCTGGAACGGCTCAGGAATGATCCAATAGATAGTCATCTGTGGAACAGGCTGGGGAATTTGTATCACAAGGGTGGTCGACCGGAGTTGGCAGCGGCTGTTTTTGAACATGCGGTCGGAGTCGATCCTTCACATGTGGAGTCCCATTATTCGCTGGCCGATTTGCTGCTGCAGATTGGAGAACTGGAGCTTGCCGCGAGGCATTTTCGGCAGACTCTGGTACATGCTCGCGCATACACGAAGCTGGATGGTTTGAAGCTGCGGGATTTTTTGGCGGACAGCTTATGCAAGCTGCTGGATATTCATCGTGAAACGAAAGAAAAAGTTCCTTTTCTGCCGACGGAGGAGGAGCTTGCAGTAATGAAGCAGTTAACTGAAACGGCTGCAGCTGCAACGCATGAAATACATTTGTATGAATTTGACTTGCAATCAGGGGATCGGGAGTCATTCCTGCCGGTGGCGGAAATGTATATGGGGACATTGACGGATGATATTCCTGAACATGAGCGTAAGCTTCGCAAGCATCAAACCATGCAACAGTTGGAAGAAGGTGAGGAGACGGTTATGAGAAAAGATAAAGTCTGTTATCCGGATAAAGGCTGGGGATCCGAGCGGCAACCCATTATCGTTAAAGTGAGAACGGAAGAGCGGGCTGCGCAGGTCGCGCGAGTATGCGATCATTTTAATTGGCACTATATCATGGGCATGGAGTTTACGGAGGATTTAAGCGATTTAAAAAAAGCGCTAAAAGAACGGTTTGCGCCCGCGAATATATATGATCCGTGTCCGTGCGGCAGCGATGCGAAATACAAGTTCTGTTGTGCAAAAACGATGAAGAACTTCGATCTGAACGATTATTTAAAAACATTCGCGATCGAATCGTCATCGTGAACGAAATGAATGCAAGTGGATTTTTGATTGGCGAGCACCTAGGGTCGAGGGATTGAAGAGAACAAAAACAGAATTAACGGATTACCCGAATTACCGAACCGACGCTGGTTGTCGTGCCTATATTGCCAAGAAGATTCATGTGGCTCGTCATAACGACGCTGAAGGGCTGACGAAGCTCGCGACGTGGATGAAGGAGCTCGGGCAAGCGAATGGCAAGATGAACATCGTATTTGGCATTGAGCCTACCGGACACTATTGCTTTCCGCTAGAGGCACTTCTGTAATAAGATCCGGTAGTCCGAAGGGACACTGAGCTTACGACAGGGAAATCCGTACATTACACTTTCTTTATCCAGTAGTACTAATGATAACTTTGACGAGAGTACTTCGAAAAAAGGAAGTGTAAAAAATGAATGTAGAAATGGTCATGCGGGAGCTTGAAGCGCTCGGCAAGGAACGAACGAAGAAAATATACAGCTCGAATGGTGCGCAGGAACCGCTTTTTGGCGTGGCTACCGGTGCAATGAAGCCTATCTTCAAGAAAACTAAAATAAATCAGCCTCTGGCTGAGCAGCTTTACGCCACGGGGAATTACGACGCCATGTATTTTGCCGGCATTATAGCCGACCCCAATGCCATGACGGAAGCCGATTTTGACCGATGGATGGATGCGGCTTATTTTTATATGCTGTCTGATTATGTAGTTGCAGTAACCTTGGCAGAAGCGGATATTGCACAAGAAGTTGCCGATAAATGGATCGCGAGCGGTGAAGAGCTGAGAATGTCAGCGGGCTGGAGCTGTTACTGCTGGCTGCTCGGCAACCGACCGGACGATGAATTTTCCGAAAGCAAACTTGCCGGTATGCTTGAGATGGTGAAAAATACGATTCATGATTCTCCAGAACGCACGAAATACGCAATGAACAACTTTTTATACACCGTGGCGGTATCCTATGTGCCTCTTCATGATAAAGCGTGTGAGACCGCAAGGACTGTAGGCCCAGTAGAAGTCAATAAGGATAAGGCAAAAAGCAAGTTTCTTCACGCTTACGAAAATATTCAAAAGGCAGTCGACAAAGGGCAGGTTGGTTTTAAACGCAAGCATGTAAGATGTTGACCGTGACAAAAGCTTAAACCTACTCCGAGACCGATAGCTCAGAAATGAAGAACCAGCAGCTAAATATTTTGGAGGACCAGGAAAAAGAGGTCGTGGTCGGCCGTCTCGGGCTCGACACGGGGGGGCGAGGAGCGGTCGCAGCGGGAGATCGCCAAGGAGCTTGGCATCAGCCGCAGCTATGTCTCGCGGATCGAGAAGCGGGCGCTCATGAAGCTGCATCATGAGTTTTATAAGGCGAAGAGTTAGAAGAATTTAAGGAGACTTTCCAGATGGAAGGTCTCTTTTTGGTTGCTGGTAAAATTTTCAGGTTGAATGAATGATTATAAGGAAGGTATATACGAGAGATTGTCCTGGCTCAGGACGAACGCTGGCGGTGTGCCTAATACATGCAAGTCGAGCGGAGTTGTGAGGGAATCCACCATATAACTCTATCAGCGGATGAAGCTGTCCATCTGCACAAGCCATTAGCTCACTTGTTCATAAAATATAGTATCTCTCAATGAAGGGGTGAAAGACTAATGGCAGAGATTCTGGATTATGCTTCGAGTGTGCCTGGTCTAAATAGTGGTGACAATATGGATGCGTTAATGGAGTGACAAATTTATTCGTACATGTTAGGGGGTGAATGAAATGCATAAAGTAATAATCACCGGAGCAAATGGATTTATTGGGAGTTCATTAACGAATTTTCTTGCGAAAAAAGGAGTAACCATATTTGCTGTAGTCAGAAACAAATCCTCTAATGTTGAACCAATACTGAAACATGAAAACATTAATATCATCTATTGTGATCTTAATCATGCGGAGCAGTTAGAATATTTAATAGATGATAGAGATATTGATGTGTTTTATCATCTTGCTTGGAATGGTGCGTCTGGACCAGGAAGGGCAGACTATAAGCTTCAAATAGATAATGTATCCAATTCTATGGAGTGTGCTAAGCAATCAAAGCTTATGGGATGTAAAAGATTCATTGCAATAGGTACTATTGGAGAGTTCATGGCAGAGCTAGCACTAAAAAATAATATAATTTCAGAGCATTTCACTTATGCTGTTAGTAAGAACTTTTATCACTCCTTGTTAGACATATATTGTTATAACCATAACATTCCCTACACGTGGTGCACTTTACCTGGTGTATATGGGATTGGGGATCGAACATCAAATATTATTAATTATACAATCAAAAAATTATTACTTAAAGAGCTTCGTCGCTATAGTGGATGCCTGATGTCTGC
>NZ_ASSD01000687.1 GCF_000520715.1 Paenibacillus zanthoxyli JH29 | reverse complement strand
CTTCCCCATCCGCTTCATCCGCAGCCGCAGCCGGACAATAGATTTACCTTCGGAGCTGCAGTCTCCTCCGCTATGGCGGCACAGCTTCGGAAAGAACGCATGAGTCGTCATACGGCAGACAGCATAATAGGCATTGCCCCTTACGGGCGGACGGCGAATTGGCGCCTTCCGCCCGTTGACGCACGTTCACCCAAATATGCGCTCAGCAAGAACACTGAGCCGAGAGGATGACCCATTTATGAATCGTTCCACTTCAGAACAGCTGTACCAGGAAGCGCTCCAGCATATCGTCGGAGGCGTAAACAGCCCCTCCAGATCCTTCAAGGCGGTGGGCGGCGGAGCGCCCGTTTTCATGAAGCGCGCTGCCGGCGCCCATTTATGGGACGAGGACGGTAATCGCTACATCGATTATCTCGCGGCCTTCGGTCCCGTTATTACTGGGTTCGCCCATCCGCATATTACCGCTGCGATTATAAAGGCTGCGGAGAACGGTGTGCTGTACGGAACCCCGACGGCGCTCGAGATTACCCTCGCCAAAATGATCAAGGAAGCCATTCCTTCACTCGACAAAGTCCGGTTCGTCAATTCCGGCACCGAAGCCGTCATGTCGACGATCCGGGTCGCCCGGGCGTTCACCGGCCGGACCAAG
>NZ_ASSD01000686.1 GCF_000520715.1 Paenibacillus zanthoxyli JH29 | reverse complement strand
GCAGCCCGGCGACATCCTGCTGTTCCTCCCGGGCGAGAGAGAAATCCGCCGGACGGAGTCGGAGCTAAGGTCCGGCACGCTGCCCGGGAACGTGACGCTTCGTCCGCTCTACGGCCAGCTGCCGCAGGCTGAGCAGGACAGCGCCGTTGCTCCAGCTTCGCCAGGCCAGCGGAAGGTCGTGCTGGCGACCTCGATCGCGGAGACAAGCCTGACGATCGAGGGGGTCCGGACCGTGATCGATTCCGGGCTGCGGCGAACACAGCGGTTCTCGCCGAGAACGGGCATGCCGCGCCTGGAGACGCTGCCGATTTCCAAGGCATCGGCGGAGCAACGGCG
>NZ_ASSD01000685.1 GCF_000520715.1 Paenibacillus zanthoxyli JH29 | reverse complement strand
TCCGGCGCTTCGTCCCGCCATACGGGCTTCATCGGATACAGCGTTGCGCTTTCCAGTTTGGCGCTGCCTTTGGAGAGATACAGCTCCAGGGCGCTGCTCGTGGCGCTCGGGAAGATCATGCTGGAGATTACCGTGGTGCCGTCTCCCGAGAACACCTCCAGCGTGGATTCGTCCACATAGATACGCAGCTTGACGGTCCCGCTCTCCGGCTTCAGCGGAGCTTTCATCTTCTCGGCAAAGCCCGGTTCAAACGAGCTGTCTCCCGATTTGCTTCGGTCGACCGTCAGGGTGGTGGAAGCGGCGTTATAGGAAATGACCGTCTCCTGGCCGCCACCTTTTCTTACCTTGATACCGAATTCCGCATCGGCTCCGACATCAACAGCCGCATCCAGCTCATAGGATGTGCCGAGCAGCGAGGAGAAGGGATTGGAGCCCTTCTTCAGCTCCTGCGCCGGTATCTCCACAGGCTTGCCGCGAAGCGCGTCCAGCTCCTTGGCCGGCTGCTGCGCAAGCCTTAAGCCTTCTCCCGGAACTTCCTTGAGCGTCAGGACGCGCGGCACGGACATGTTGCCTTTCCATGGATCTGTCGGCATATTGAAGGGATAGCGCCAGTTGGACATCCAGCCTGCATAAATCCTCCGGCCGTCGCTCTCGGGAATGTCGGAGTAAGAGACAGCGGCGTAGAAATCCTTCCCGTAATCGGTCCAGAGCACTTTGGAGGGATCATTCTCATTCGTGAAGTTCTTGCCGTCAAATGAACCGACGAAATACTGATAGGTTGAGCCTTTGGTCGCCGCGTTGTTGCCGATGCTCACGGCCAGCACCCATTTCTTCTCCTTCGTGCCTTCAACCGGAAGCTTGAACAGGTCCGGGCATTCCCATACCGCAGCATGCGAACCCTGATCCGCTCCGAACTCGCCGGTCATCTCCCACTTTTTCAGATCAGGCGAGGAATAGAACCTAACTTTGTTATCCACAGATACGACCATCGTCCATGATTTGGAAGGTTCATACCAGAACACCTTCGGGTCTCTGAAATCCTTGAGGCCAGGGTTCGGGATGACGGGATTTCCTTCATACTTGGTCCACGTCCGGCCTTTGTCGGAGCTGTAGGCGATGCTCTGCGACTGTAATCCGCCCTTGAAATGGGTGAATATTGCAACCAGGCCTGGCTTTCCGTCAAAAAAACCGCTTGTATCCTTCCAATCCACCACCGCGCTGCCCGACCAAATCTCTCCGAGCGAATCGCGCAGCAGCGCTGCCGACAGATGCTGCCAATGAATGAGATCCGTGCTGACCGCATGCCCCCACTGTCCAGTATTCTGATAGAACTGGTGATACTCCCCCTCGAAAAAGACCATTCCGTTCGGATCGCTCAAATTGCCCGTTTCCGGGGACAAATGATACTGCGGCCGATACAGCTCGGTGTAATACTTCGGGTCCTGGCTGAATTTGAAAGGCGCTGGCGTCACTTCATTTGGCGTGCTTTCACGTTCCGCCTCTCCGCCCTTAGATGATCCTCCCTTTTCGCAGCCCGACACCGCCATAACCAGAGCCAGAGCCATCAGGCATAACAGCTTATTTGTTTTTCCGCTCATGCCGTCTTCTCCTATCTTGGGTTCAAAATATAAGCTTCTCCTTCTACGATTTCATTGTAGACGACCGGCGGATTTAAAAATTTCAATATCATCGGGTAATGACTTGCAATTTTTTGACCCGCTTTCAGGACTTGTTGTCCAGCTTACGTCAAGCCGGAGCAGACGGCAAAAAGCCGTTTCAGGCAACAAAAAAACCGCACCCCGGCGGTTCATCCGCTTAGGGTACGGCTCTGTTGATCTCACCGACTATTCAATAAATAATCTTCCCTGTATTCCTTCGGGCTGTTACCGCATGCCTTCTTGAAGACAGTGCTGAAATAACTGGAGCTGGAATAGCCGACAAGCATCGCGATATCGGTCAGCTTCAGTTCGTTCTCCTGCAGGAGCTGCTGGGCTTTTGCGATGCGCAGTCCCGTGACATAGTCGCTGAAGGTCACTCCCACATGCTGCTTGAACAGGCCCGACAAATACGTTTCGTTCAAGTGGAACATATCCGCCAGAGAGGACAGATTCAACTCGTAGCAGAAGTTCTCCTCCACATATTGGCGGACGGCCTCCACGATATGCTGGCCGCTGGAGAAGCGTGTCTTCTTAACCTCTTCCATAACAAGCCCGGCCAGTTCGTCGATCTGCGCCATAATGCCTTCCCTGGATTGGTAATCCGATATGGTCATTTGGCAGTTCCATAAATACTTCTGCAGCGAGGAGTCGCCAAGCTCGAACTTCTTAGCCACCGAGCTGAACAGCAGCAGCATCCGAAGGGCCAGAAATGTAAAAGCAAAGACCGGCGTATCCCGTTCCGTGGAAAAAACGGTTTGCAGCTGACGGCGGAACGCCGGCATATCGAGATTTTCGATGGCCTGAACCAGCCTGCGCTCCATTTCGGGCGTAAAAGCATTCGTCAACTCCAGCAGCCCGGTCTGTCCGCTCTCCTTGTGCTCATGCACAGTGCTCCGGCTCCAAGCCAGCATACAGGAGGCGTAGCCGTTCTTCAGGGCGTTCCATCCCTCCGCCTTTTCTCCGATTCCCGCCACACTATCCACATTCAGATATTCTGAAATATTCCGCTTCAGCTCGGCGACGAATTTCTCCGCGCTATTCTCCGGCCTGCCGTCCTCCATCACGATCAGAAAATACATCATGGAGGAGTGCGCAATCTCCGGAAACGGGTAGATGCCTTCCCGCCGCGAAGCCGTCTCCCTGCACAGCATCTGGAAGGCGAGGTTCATCAGGTCCCTGCGTTCCCGGCTCACACCGAGTCTGTCCGGAGGAATCCGCATCTCCACCGCAGCGAAACGGGCTTTAAAGCCGTCCGCAGCCAGAGGAGCAAGCTGAAGCTGCTGCAGCCGTTCCTTGACGGCCGAAAGACTGTACCATTCGTCTTTAACAAGCTGCAGCAAATAGTGCTCCTGCAGCATAATCAGCTGTTCATTCTTCTGATGCCGCTCCCGTTCCGAAGCGCGGAGCCGCTCCTGCTCCGAGCGAATGTCCTCGGCGAGTCTGCGGAGCATCTCGGTCAGCTCTCCCCGGGCGACGGGCTTCAGCAGGTAGTCTTTGACGCCAAGCTGAATGGCCGCTTTCAAATATTCGAAATCCGAATAGCCTGACAGTACGGCCGTTCGCAGTCCCGGGTAGCGTTCCTTACATATCGAGATCAGCTCAATACCGTTCATCTTCGGCATACGAATATCGGAGAGCAGGACCTGGGGAATCGGCCCCTTTTCCAGCAGTTCAAGCGCTTCGCCGCCGCTGGATGCTTCATACATAATTTGAAAACCGGCTTCTTCCCAGTTAATCTTGGCTTTGATGCTGTCACGGATGCCCTTTTCGTCATCTACCAGCATAATGGTATACATTGCTTTCAACTCCTTACCAGCGGCAGCTTGAGTGTAATGGACGTGCCCCCGCCTTCCTCCGATTCAATCGAAATCTCGAATAAGTCTCCGTAATAAAGACGGCAGCGTGATAGCGTGTTCCTGAGGCCGATGCTATTTCCTTTATCGTTTAATATACCAACTCCGCTCCTCAGCTCCGTATCCGCAAGTATGCCTGAGATCATATCCTGCGGCATGCCGATTCCGTTATCCTTGACCGTCAGCCATAGGCGGTCATCACGCAGTTCCGAGGATACGACCACTTCGGCGGCTTCACCTTTTTCGAGGCTGTATTTCACCGCATTCTCAACAATCGGCTGAAGAATAAATTTTGCGATATGAAGGGATTCCGCCTCAGGATCACTGTGGATGGAGAATATCAATTGATCCTGGTGCCGAAGCTTCTGAATGAGCAAATAGTCGCGGATGTAGCCTATTTCTTCGCTCACCTTCACCAAATCGCTGTTCAGATCAAGCGAATATCTCATCATTTTGGCCAGAGCTTCCGTCGCATCCATGACCAGGTCTTCCCGTTTCATCGCTGCCAGACCGCCGATAATTTCCAGTGTGTTGTTAAAAAAATGCGGATTGATCTGCAGCAGCAGCGCTTTGTATTCGGCATTCTTGCGCCTCAGATCCGTCTCGAATTCCGTCTCGATCAAATATTTCAGCTGATGAGTCATCTGCTCAAAGACGCTGGCCACATAATGCACTTCACTCCGCCGTGTGCGGACTTTGGGCATATGCTCCAAGGCAAGGTCGAACCGCCCGTGCTTGACGTGCCTCATCGCCCGCGCCATAGCACTCAGCGGCTTCGTAATCCCGATCGACAGCCATAGGGCGACGGCGATGACAAGAACCAGCAGGCCAAGGCTTCCCAGCAGAAGCGTCTGCTTGATTTGAGTGATCTTCGCGTACAGCTCGGCTTCGGGCACTTCGCCGATAATAATCCAGTTCTGTGCAGGAAGCTTGCGGTAGAACAGCAGATAATCCGTATCCTTCTGCCGCAGCGGAATGATTCCGCTGATTCGTCCGGCGGAATGCGCCTTCACATAAGCCAATCCCTCGCTGAGCACCTGCTTGCTGTCCCCAAGATTCTGGTCAAGCACGCTGGCTCCCTCCCCGGTCAGCAAAAAGGCTCTTCCGCTATCGCCGAACCGGATCTTGTCAATATCTCCCCGCAGCAGGTTGGTTGGGTAGTTGATCTTGAGAACCCCGATATTATTCAGTGACTGAAGCTGAACGAGAGGAACGATGAGGCTGTTCACTTCACTCTGGCGCATGCTTTCATCGCTCTGATCGGGGTCTCTGTGGGCTCCGGTCCATCGGATATTGTTGCGTCTATACTGCTTGTACCAATCACTGTCCAGGTAGTTTTTATCCTGCGTCCAGATTCCCCCGCCGAATTCCTTGAAGACCGAGACGGAGAGAATATTGGAGTTGTTGACGGTATAAGAAGAGAAGAAATTCCTCAATTGCTGCGTCGCCAGGTATCTCTCTCCGGCTGTGCTCCCGCCGTTTAATACGGTCGTAATCCACTGCTGGGTAAACGGACTGCTGAGCACCTGTTTCCCGGTATCCTCAATCTGCATGAGCAGCGTATCGGCATGAGAGGCAAACTGGCCAATCGTCTGCATCGTAGAGGTCTCGATGGAAGATTGGATCACATTGGCGGACTCCCTGCTAAAAATGAACACTACCGCAGTAAAGGGAATAATCAGCAATATGGAAAAGGACAGCATTAATCGGCTGCGCAGCGAGTACAACATACCATTCCAACTCCTCCCGAAGACTCCCATCTTCGCTTTCTTGCCGATAAACATTAATCAGTATAGTCTTTTATTGATGAAAAAGGAATGGGATCTCTTACATTCTCCATTCCGCCAAAGAGACGGCCGAAAACTCGGCCGCCTCTTTCTCGTAACTATTCTTATCTAGCACCGATGGCAACGCTTATTTTTGCGGCAGATCGGCATAAGCCTTGTCGATTTTAGTGATGGCATCGGCGACGGCGGCATCAATGTTCCGTCCGCTGATCGTCACTTCTTCAATCATCTTGTTAACCGCTTCGGACATTTGCGGGAAGATCGGCGTAATCGGACGCGGTCTGCCAAATTTTTGGTTCTGTACGACAAAGACGTTCTTCGGATATTCATTGAGTTCCGGGAATTGCTTGGCTACCGAGTAGCGGGCAGGAATATCTTTGGTGATCGAGCAATAAGTCTTCGAGCCTTCCGCTCCTGTAACGTAGTTGACGAACTGCCAAGCGGCCTCAGGGTTCTTGCTCTTCGCGGAGACGGCCAGCGCCCAGCTTCCGTTCGCAACGGCCTGCTGCGTTTCTTTAGGCAGCGGAGCGATGTCGTAATCGACGCCCAGCTTGAAGTTCGGGAACTTCTCGGCATAGTTGCCCAGCGACCACGAACCGTCGATTGTCATAGCCAGTTGATTGTTAGGGAACGGGTCCGGCGGATATTCCAGCGAGGATACCTTAGACTTGTTATACAGATCCGAGAAGAATTGCAGCGCCTTCTTCGTTTCCGGTTTATCCAGATAGCCTTTGGAGGTCGTTCCGTCCGGGCTCATGATATCACCGCCGAATTGCCAGATGATCGGGTATTTGAAGTAAGCCGTTCCGCCCGCGTTGCCGAAGCCCATGGCAGGGTCGATGCCGTAGACGCCTTTGCCCGGATCATTCAGCTTCTTGGCAGCGTCAAGCACTTGATCCCAGGTGATCGGCTCATCCGGATTTTTGGAAGGAAGCGGAATACCTTTTGCCTCGAACATCTTCTTGTTGTAGAACAAGGCGATCGATGATTCGGTCAGCGGCGCCATGTAAATCTCGTTCTTGTAAGTATACGTCTTGATGGTAGACTCCGGAATATCTTCCAGATTGCCGTCCTTTTTAAAGTATTCCGTCAGCGGTTGCAGAGCGCCTGCCTGCGCGTACGAAGCCATGTTCGGCGCGTCGATGGCCAGAATATCCGGCGGGTTACCTGAAGCGATGGACGTTCTGAGCTTGGTATCGTAATCCGCATACGGGATCGGGCTCATCTCCACTTTAATGTCGGGATGGCTCTCATTGAAGGAAGCCACCAATTTATCATACGCCGAGTTCTCGGCGTCGTTACCGGAGTTTCTCCAGAAGGTCAGCGTTACCTTCTCACTCTTTGTCCCGGAAGAATCCCCCTCCGCCGAGCTGTTGCCTCCGCCGCTATTTCCGCATCCGGCCAGCAGGCCGGCGATAAGCAGTGTGCTTAAAGCCAATTTTGTTTTCTTTTTCAATTCTGTCCTCCCCTTTCTGTTATTGAATACCCTTACATTGCAATCATAGCAGACCCTCTTCGCCATAAAATTCATTATTTTCTGTTACGCGTTTCTAAAATATTCAGGAATGAAGCGTGAACCTGGGTACCCCGTTATTGACTTGTTGCTATAATGGCAGGCGAAGATTCATATAACAAGGAGGCTGCCGGAGCTTCGTCCCCATCTGGCGGCTGAGATTATCGATTACCTGCGTGATCCTTCTTTCTTCCGCGATCTAGACGTTATGAAAGACAGTCAGGAAGTCATCCGGTCGCTCAGTGAACGGTTCGAAATCTATATTACCACTGCTGCGATGGAGTTCCCAAGCTCGTTTACCGCAAAATATGAATGGCTGAGAGAACACTTCGATTTTCTGAGCGATTTGAATCCGGGAGCGGCTTGCGCGCTAAACTCCCTGCGGAAACAGCGCATCCCGGGCGGGACAAGGCTGGCGATCCAGAAACTGCTCCAGCTGTGCCGGCATCGGATTATAAATATCCTTCAGCGAAGTGCCATTGTAAATATTGCCGATAATGACCGGATGGCACAGCTCAGAGATCAGGATATCGCCGTTGCCGTGCAGATGCAGCTGAGTCTTGCCCTCAATGCAGTGTGAAAAATAAACGCCCGGCTGCTCCCGGAAGCCGAGTTCCTCCATGAAACGGTCCATACAGGTGAAGTACAGCACGGTGTCTTCTTTTTTATTGGCAATCAGATCGTTGACCGCCTGCTTCAGCGCCTCCCGGGCCGCAATCGCTTTCCAGCCGCTGTGATCCATAATGATGCTGTTCTGAATTTCATGCGTGCGAACGCCCAGGGAATAGACATGCTCGCTGATCTCCCGCATATGGTGCTCAGTCTCGCTGAACAGCAGCGTTTCCAGCACCGTGTCCACTTCCGTCTGGGCGAACAGAGCGATATTCTCGCGAATTTTCTTGTACACATCAGGATGGATGTTGTAATACCGTGAGAAGTTGTCCGCCGAAGTAAAATTAAACGAGATATGTATCGTCGTCAATCCCGCAAGGGCCAGCTTGTCGATCCGCGTTCCGCTCAGCAGGCTGGCGTTGGAATTAAGCTGCGTCTGAATGCCTCTCGATGCGCAGTAAGCGACAACCTCCAGACAATCGTCAAATTTCAGCGTAACCTCGCCGCCGGACAGGCGGACTCTTTTCAGAGAAGGAAGTTCTTCAAGAATGCGGATAATTTCTTTACCCTCAAGGCTCTGCCCGTCATTCCGGTTGTATGCGCAGCAATAGTCGCAGCCAAAGTTGCAGTTTGAGGTAACGCCAATTTCCAGCCCCTCCAGATCCCAGGTTTGCGGTTTGGTAAGCTCCAGTGATTTGTAAGTCATGCTCTTATGTCCTCCCGAGAAGTAATTGCGGGCTGCGGCCCGATACTTTGAACCTAGTGATTATAGCGGTTTACGCCGCCGGAATATGTGATTTTTGTAGCTTCCGCATGTTTGTAAGCGATTCGTGATCGGGCGATGCTTAATCGAACACACTAGGCGGCAACCGGCTGCGGCAAAAGCAAGGAGCTATCCCTAAGTCCCTTTAAGCAGACTCGGAACAGCTCCTTTTTGCTTTGTCCAACCTATCCGCCCAATTCCACCGACTTATTCATCTCGCTCCACGCCGCCTGGCCGATCAGTCCGAGCCGCCAAATAGCGATGCCCTTCAGGTCGTAGCGCTTGGCAAGGCCAATCTTCGTGTTAACGGAGCCTTCATTCTCGCTTGCAAGCGAGATGCCGAGCACCAGCTTATCCTTCGTCGTCTGCTTCAGGGCCAGCCGGATCGCTTCATCCACTTTATCCGTTGGCTCGGGACGCTTCTGATCCTCGTATGCATAAGCCATAATGACAAGCTCATCCGCCAAAGAAGCCAGCGTCTTGTAGTCATAGCCTGCATATGAACTGTTCATTGGATGCAGGGCAATGCCTATTTTAAGTCCCTGGGCGCGGGCTTTGCCCGATACGTTTTTGACGAATGCGTTATAATCCGAGCGCACCTTCGCTTTGTCTCCAGTCAATCCGAGACCTTCCAGATCCAGCATAATGCCTTTGAAGCCTTTTTGAACGGCGGTATCGACAATCTTTCCTATCGTCTGATCTTGAAGGCTCTTATCCTCCAAGTTCTTCGTCAGCTCCAGCTTATCATCGCCCGAATAAACCATGAGGTATGGCGTCTTCCCGGCAGCGGCGGTATTCTGGACGATGGATTCAGGCGTTACGTCCCCGGCAGCCTGCGGCAAATAATAGTCCGCGCCCGCAGTGGTAAATTGCCCATCCTTGTCAATCCGACTCCAGCCAAAAGCAACATCATCAAATCCCGGCAGCAGCGCGTATTCGCTGTAGGAAGAAATCGCATAGAAGCCAAGCGTATACATATCCTTCTTCGGTGAAGTGATCGCTACCGTCTTCGCAGACTGGGTCCACGACACCGCCGCGCCGAACTGCTGGCTGAAGAAGCTTAGCGGAATCATCGTCGTGCCGCGCACCGTCTGCGGCGCTACCGCCAGCTTCACCGCCTTTCCGTCTACCAGGGCGGTCTTGCTGCCGAGCGTCAGAATAACCTGCTTACTCGCTAATTCTTCATCGCCTACGGCAGTGATTTTCTTCGCGCTCTGATTCCACTTCACCGTAATGCCAAGCGCTTCCGAAATGGCCCGGAAAGCTACCATCGTCGTACCGTTCATTACTACCGGCTCCACCGGAAAAGGCAGCGGATAACCGTCGAGTATAATGCTTACGCCGCCGGCGGCCGATACGGTCTTAGGCGCAGCAGCAGGCACGCTTCCCAGCAGCAGCGCCCCGCAGAGCAGAAGTCTTCCCCAATGCTTCATTTACAATGTCTCCTGTTCTCTCAAAAATATGATTTACGTCTATGAATGCTCGACTCTTTTAACGCTGCCGCCAGGCAATAGGTTGCTCTAATCAGCGGCAACTCTATTATTTTACCAATAATTGATAGTTTGTTCCAGTGATCATAGTTCTGCCGAGACAACGCAAAAAACCAAACGGCAGCTGATTACCGCTTGGCTTGACTCCTGTTAGGCAGGCTTGTGCTCCAGAAATACGTCCCTTGTAAATGAACTGTTGCAGACGATCATCACTCTTCGTCACCTTCCAGCGGCAGGCTCCACACCCCGGACCACTTCACCCACCTGACTCAAAATGCCATCCACGGAAGAGTGATCATTCACGTCATAGTCATCAATATTGAGCCGGAGCACCGGACAAGCGTCAAATTCGTCGATCCAAGCCGAATACCGTTCATACATTTTCCCCCAATAGGAGCGGTCGGTCTGAACTTCCATTTCGCGTCCCCGCTCCTTAATCCGCGCCAGAATAGACGGAAGCTTGCCCTCTAGATAAATCAACACGTTCGGATGGGGGAAGTACGGCGTCATCACCATCGCTTCATAAAGACTGGTGTACGTGGCATAATCCGTGGCCGACATCGTCCCCTGATCCGCATGCATTTTGGCAAAAATACCGGTGTCCTCGTAGATGGAACGGTCCTGAACAAAACCTCCGCCCAGCTCGAACATCCTCTTCTGCTCCTTGAAGCGCTCGCCGAGAAAGTAAATTTGCAGATGAAAGCTCCATCGTTCAAAATCGTCGTAAAATTTCTCAAGATACGGGTTGTGTTCGACCTGCTCAAGCGACGTCCGAAAGCCGAGACGATCGGCCAAGGCGGCCGTTAGGGTGGATTTGCCGACGCCAACGGTGCCCGCTACCGTAATCAGCGCATTTTCCGGGATATGATATGGATTCATTGCATAAGCTCCTTTACTTGGGTGAAAAAACAACCAGACCATTGTATCACGGCCGCCGGATCGGCGTATAGAAATTAATTTGGTTCGAAACCTTTTGCCCTACCCCGCGTCTAACCATTGATCTTTTTCAACTATTTTCCATTTCCATAAAGGGGAGATTCGACATGAAAAAATGGCTGGCCGGGCTAGGACTGGCCCTTGGAATTGCACTATCCGTACAAGGAGTAGCCTTGGCGGCTGAAGCGGGTACAAGCATCGCCGAATTTGGGCCAAGCTCGCTGATCAAAAGCGACGGCAGCTACTGGATATGGGGGGTTAACCAATCCGTCCCCACCCCGCTGGTCGGACTAGGGAAAATAAAAGCCGATCTAGGCAGCGGCATCGTGCAGAAGACGGACGGTTCATTTTGGCTGTTTAGCAGAAATACCCGAACTATGGCGCTCGAAATCCGGCAGGTTGAGGGCTTGAGCCATCCTGTTAAAATCTTTAAAGGCACCTCTTACGAGGCTGTCGCTGTAGATGCGGACGGCTCTGTTTACCGTGCCGCCAAGGACGGTAACGGCTATGCCGATCTGACAAGCTTCTCTCCCGTCTCCGGCATCGGTCAGGTAACGGATGCAGACGGGTACTACGAACAGACAAGAAGAGAAAGCAAATGGCATTATACTTTCTTGAAGAGTGACGGAACGGTCTGGCGGGCCAATAAAGATCTTTCCTCCTTTGAACAAATGCCGAACCTCAGCGGCGTTACCGGCATTGAGGGAAGCACTGCCCTCAAGCAGGACGGAACGGTATGGACCTGGCCGACCGAGTTTGACAGCGACCTGCTGCCTGTAAGTCCCCCCACAGCAGTAGCGATCCCGGGACTTGCCGATATCCGGTCGATTGAGATCGGCTGGATGACCAATTTAGCTATCGACAGCCAATCCCGTCTGTGGTTCTGGGGCTCGACCGTAACCGGGTTTTCCGACGGAACAACGCTGCACAAACAGGATAAGCCCGTATTGCTGACAGGGATCAGCGATGTTAAGGAAGCTTGTATAACAGAGCGGTCCCTGATTGCGCTGACCCTTTCCGGCAAGCTGTACGCGGCGTCCATCGACCGGGAAGCTATGCCCGCGAACGCGGAGTTTACTCTGCTAGACACTGGTGTTAAGACCATCAGAAACGGCGGCCGCCATCTCATCATGCAGAAGACGGACGGCAGTCTGTGGGGTTGGGGCGTGAACAAAAACGCCGATCAGGGCACCGGTGATTACGAGTTCATGCATCGTGAGCCGGTTGAAATGCAAAAGCCGATTAGCGTTACGCTGAACGGTGAAGCAGTCGCCATGAACAGCGGCGGCGTCATTACCAAAGACGGCCAGAACTTCGTCCCGCTCCGCTCGGTATTCGAGAAGCTGGGCGCCGTTGTCGCCTATAAGGAAACCTCGGGACAAAAGATGGTAACCATCACCCGCCAGGATGGCGATAAAAATACGGTCATCCAGGTAAGCGCCAAGACCGGAGCGACATCCGTTAACGGCGCCGAGGTAAAGCTGGCGAACAGTCCCTTCAATGTCAGCGGCACGGTTTATCTTCCGCTCCGATTCATCAGCGAGAAGCTAGGCGCGACGGTAGAGTGGCTGCCCGGGGAAGAGCGGATCGCCATTACAATGAAATAACCCTCCATCAGCTTGTCTAGGCATTCGAAACCGATAATGGTTTTGAATGCCTTTTTATATGTAAAATCAGCTGCTTCTATAAGCAACGGCATCGAGCATGCATAAGCAGGTCGGATTCACGAAATCCGTAGTCGTCGTCATCCGCGCAGGAAAATGATCTCTCTTGAAATATTCATAAAATACATCCTTCGCCGCGCTAAAGTCCTCAATATTTTTAAGGTACAGATTGATCTGCACAATATCATCAAATGCCGCTCCGGCCGATTCCAAGGTAGCCGCCAGACTGTCAAAGCTGGCTTGCATTTGGTATACAATATCATCTGATTCATGCCCGCCAGCGTGATGCGAGAGAAAGATAAAGCCCCCTGCCGATACGTAAGACGAGAAGGTATCATCTCCATAATGTGATGACGTTCTAACAATCATCCAAAACATCCCTTTCCGGTGGAAAATAGTTACTTACAGCCATTATACCAAACAAATGTTCGTATTTCAAGCTTCTATATCACATGAAAAAAGACAGCCGCCAGGCTGCCTTTTTCCGTGAGTTCAATATTAAGTTTACCTTAGACTTACGACAACCGGCCGCTGTAATCCTCATAGCCGAAGGTCCGGATCACCTTAATGCCTTCTTCTTCGTTGTAGGACACAATGGACGGCAGGTTGACGCCGTTGAACATATGGTTCTTGACCATCGTGTAATGTGCCATGTCGAGGAATACGAGACGGTCACCGGCCTTCAGCGGCTGCTTGAACGAGTAATCGCCGATAATGTCGCCAGCGAGACAGGTCAGTCCGCCAAGACGGTACGTATGCTCATACTCGCCCGGCTGCCCCGCACCTATGATGTTCGGCCGGTAAGGCATGGCCAGCACATCGGGCATATGGCATTCCGCCGAGGTATCGAGAATGGCGATTTCCATGCCGTTCTTGACCACGTCCAGTACCGTTGCCACCAGGTACCCGGTATTCAGGGCGATCGCTTCACCCGGCTCCAAGTAGATCTGGACGTTGTATTTTTCCTTCATATACAGAATGCAGCGAATGAGCGTCTCCACATCGTAATCCGGGCGCGTAATATGATGCCCCCCGCCGAAGTTGAGCCACTTCATATTTTTCAAATAAGGCCCGAATTTCTCATCCACGACCTTAATCGTCCGCTCCAGCGTATCGGAGTTCTGCTCGCACATTGTATGGAAATGCAGGCCCTCGATACCGTCCAACTCGTCAGCACGGAAGTTATCCAGTGTCACACCCAACCGGGAGTTGTTATAGCAAGGATCATACAGCGGAATCTCGATTTCGGAATATTCAGGATTCACGCGGATGCCGCAGCTGATGTGCTTCGGAGCGCTTTGCACCTTATCCTTGTACCGTCTCCACTGGTCGAAGGAGTTAAAAACAAGATGATCGCTGTACTTCATCAGCTCGTCGAATTCCGAGTCCACATACGCCGGAGCGTAGGCGTGAACTTCTTTGCCCATTTTCTCATAGCCGAGACGGGCTTCGAATAAGGAACTGGATGTGACGCCTTTCAGATATTTCCCTACGAGCGGGTAGAGAGCGTGCATGGAAAAGCCTTTTTGGGCCAGCAGGATATGCGCGCCCGTACGCTCCTGAACGGAGTTCAGCAGCTCAAGATTTTTGACAAGAAGTCTTTCGTCTACAACATAACTTGGTGAAGGAACCGCGCTGTAATCAATCTGTTTCATCGGTTCTTCCTAATCCAGCAGCGTCGGCGAGAAATCTTCCTGCCACGGCAGTCCTTTAGTATTCAGCAGCTCCATGAACGGGTCCGGGTCAAGCTCTTCCACGTTATATACGCCCGGTTTCATCCAAGTGCCCTTGATCATCAGCATAGCGCCGATCATGGCCGGTACGCCCGTCGTGTAGGAAATGGCCTGAGAGCCGACTTCACGGTAACACTCCTGATGGTCGCACACGTTGTAGACATAGTAATTCTTCGGCTGGCCGTCTTTGGTGCCTTGGGCGATGATGCCGATGTTCGTCTTGCCCTTCGTTCTCGGTCCGAGCGATGCCGGGTCCGGCAGAACCGCCTTCAGGAACTGAAGCGGAATGATCTCCTTGCCTTCGAACACGATCGGCTCGATGGAAGTCATGCCGACGTTCTCAAGCACCTTCAGATGCGTCAGGTAGTTTTGAGAGAAGGTCATCCAAAAGCGGATTTTCTTGATTCCCGTAATATTTTTGGCCAGGGATTCCAGCTCTTCATGATACAGCAAGTAGATGTCCTTCGGTCCGATTTCCGGCAGGTCGTATACCTTCTTCTCGGAAAGCGGCGGCGTTTCGATCCATTCGCCGTTCTCATAGTAGCGTCCGTTGGCGGTGATTTCGCGGATATTGATCTCCGGGTTGAAGTTGGTCGCGAAAGGATAGCCGTGATCCCCCGCGTTGGCGTCAACAATATCGATCGTGTGAATTTCGTCAAAATAGTGCTTAAGCGCATAGGCCGAAAATACGCCGGTTACACCCGGGTCAAAGCCGCAGCCTAGCACAGCCATAATACCGGCTTCTTCAAACTTCTTCTTGTACGCCCACTGCCAGCTGTATTCGAATTTCGCCGTTTCCGGCGGCTCGTAGTTCGCGGTGTCCAGATAATGCACGCCCGTTGCAAGGCAGGCATCCATAATGGTCAGATCCTGATAAGGAAGCGCAACGTTAATAACGACGTCCGGACCAAAGCTTTTGATGAGCTGGATAACCTCGTCGGTATTGTCTGCGTCAACCTGGGCCGTCTGAATTTTCGTGCGGCCTCCGTCCAATTTATTTTTCAAAGCTTCACATTTCTCGACTGTTCTGCTCGCAATACAGATCTCCTCAAAAACATCCGGGTTCTGGCAGCATTTATGAACAACAACGCTTGCGACGCCGCCAGCGCCGATAATTAACGCTTTTCCCAAAATGAATGACCTCCTCAAAGTTTTGTGGTGAAACAGCTTCCTTAGAATAAGCATCAGCAAAACTCGCTTCGAAAGCGCGTGATTATGAAAAATCAACAACGCTGATTATACATAACCTACTGTAAATAATCAATAAAAATCGACGAATACCGTGAAGAATTTACATAAATAATAATAATGCTTGAAAATCCTCAAAAATGCATAAAAATCCTCCGTTTTTCACCGCTTTAAAACGATAAAATCGGCAGATGCTTACAGTTAGCTATACCCTTTTTACACAGAAATAAACGGCCCATTGACCGGACCGCCATACAAACGAAGCAATTTAACTATTGTATCATAGTGAAATCCAAGATCACAGCCGCGTGTATATGCCGCCAGGGGAAACGCTTACAGATTGTTTATACAGATATCTGCACAGGAAATACAGTTCCATATTCAAACTTGCGCGTCTGGCCATGTGCATCGGGGTGGGGACCATCCGTCCGGTCATGTGCATCGGGTTGGGGGCCATCCGTCCCGCTGGCAAAACATCTAAAATGCAGTTTTTTCCATCGAGAGCGTCGGTTAGAAGGAAAATCCTACGATTGTGCAGGAATTTACGGTTATGCGGACTGAATTTGAAGTAGGACAGGCCCAAAAACTGCACGTTTGCAGGCATGTTCCCCCGTGACTTCCTCAATTGGACAAAAGGATGTACCATTTCAGGTTTTTGCCCCATTCCGCCCGCGCTCATTAAAGATCGGATCATACGGCTGAATCAAATGTCGCTCTGGCTGCAGCCGTTACTCCATCTTTTTACATAGGATTTGCCGCCTTCGTTAATCGAAAGATGGCCCCTTCCCCTCGCAGCCAAGTGGAAGGGGCCTTTTTGACATGATTGATGGAACGAAGCCGGGCCCTTACTGCCCGAAGCCCATACGCGGACGCTGGCGTTCCTTCGTTTCCAAGGCCACCGAACGGACGGATGATACCGGAACATAGTGTATCTGATATTCGGTCTTATACCTGATGAATTTCTCGTCCGCCTTCTCCAATACGCCATCGCTAAGACAAGAACCGTCCAGAAAATAGATCGTTACTTTTTCGCCCTGCAATGCAGATAACATGTTGTACTCCTCCTTTGTCCTCATAAATGGGTAATGATGGTGTCGATAATACCGTACTCCAGCGCTTCTTCTGCGGACATGAAGTAATCCCGGTCCATATCCTTCTCGACCTTGGCTTCCGGCTGGCCGGTGCGCTCCGAGGTGATGCGAACGAGCTTCTCCCTTGTCTGCAAAATCCGCTTGGCGGTAATGGCAATATCGCTGGCCTGCCCCTGAGCGCCGCCGTGCGGTTGATGGATCATGATCTCGCCGTTAGGCAGCGAGCAGCGCTTTCCCTTGGTTCCCGACAGCAGCAGAAAAGCGCCGAACGAAGCCGCGAAGCCCGTACAGATCGTATTCACCTGCGGCTTAATCAATTGCATCGTATCATAAATCCCAAAGCCGGCGGAAGTGGAGCCTCCCGGACTGTTGATATACATATGAATATCCTTCTCCGGGTCCTCCGCCGCCAGGAACAGCAGTTGGGCGATGACGCTATTAGCCAACTGGTCGTCAATTGCCGCACCTACAAATACAATCCGGTCTTTCAGCAGCCTCGAATAAATATCGTATGACCGCTCCCCTCGGCTCGTCTGCTCCAGTACATAAGGAATATAGCTCATTTTCCGTTACCTCCATATATTTAGTGGGTCTTATCTAACCCGCAAACGTTTGGAGGCTCCAAAAAGATACGCTGGCAGCCAAGAAAGCATCCCATCCACACGCCCACCCCTTCGGACAAAAAAAATATTTGTGCGCCGCGTATCGTTTAAGCTCCGTTATTCGTTTACACTAGGAAGAAAGAGTGACTGACTTAACTTTACGAGGAGGCGGTCCTATGGCTGCGTCAAAAAGCACAAATACCGGAACCCTTCCGGATCAGGAGGGTATTGTTCACCTGCAGGCTGTTCTGAAGCGGTACTGCCTGTCATTAACCGGATCAAGCTGGGATGCTGAAGATCTGGCGCAGGATACATGGCTGAAAGCATGGGAGCCTTTAAAAGCCGGGCACAATAATCCGGAAGCATTCCTGCTGCGGATCGCCAAAAATGCATGGATCGATGCCGGGCGGAGAAAAGCCTTGCTTCAGCGGATATTTGAGCTATCTAACGAAGCAAAATATATGGAACAGGAGAATGGGGAGTTTGCGGCTGAAATGGCCTTTCAGGCATTGATGAAGCACCTGTCTCCCCTGCAGCGGAGTGTATTCCTTATGAGAGATGTGCTGGAGTACACCGCAGCGGAAACGGCGGAGCTGCTGGACACCACAGAAGGCGCCGTCAAAGCGGCGCTGCACCGGGCGCGGCTGGCTATCCCCGCCGTCAGAAAGGAATTGTCAGCGGACGGTCCGACGCTTCCGCTGGAACGGAGCTACCGCGACTTCCTGGAGCAGATGGCGGCCGCATACAAGCAGGGTCAAATCGCAGAGCTTATTGAACTCACACAGCAGGGCGATACGAAGCAAGGCACTGTTATTGCTGTCAGTCCCCGGATGGAGAGCGTTCAACCTTACAGCATGAACGCAGGTCCGCTAAATTTCGAAATGCGCATGGCGGCCTAGCGCACTATACTAAAATAGCCCCGAACATCAGCAAAAGAAGCGCCACAGCCGCAAGGCTCAGCGCTTCTTTCTGTTCTTTTTGCAGCATCTGAATTCGCCGCCTGCAGTTCACCTGGTTTGAGCTTCCTCGGCTCCCCTGCCAGCTTGATGAGTCCGGCCTTCCGCGCTCACTGAGAGCCCCCCTCCGCAGCCGGCTTCTTCCCTAACTTGAACCGTGAAGTAACTTTCTTGGCAAGTCCGGGCAGAATCGCAAACCCATCCTTTTCAAACAGGGAATTGACCATAAAATACAGCGGGAAGATCAGCGCTGACAACACAAGCCCCCATAATATCAGGGAAAAGAAAGAATGGATAGGAAGATTGACGCTCTCGATAATCAGACTGATAAAGACGAACAGTGCAATATTCGCCCCCCACTTTCGCAGCGTGATCCAGGGACTGCGCTCCAGAAGCCTCCGGTTGGCATAAATAATCATATCCGTGGAGCGGTAGAGGAGTGCCACAATCGTGCCCATTAATACGCCGTAGACGCCGAACATCAGGACAAATCCAATAGAACAGACGAGATTGATCGCCGACTCCAGAATCGATCTTCCCTGGGTGCTGCGGAAATGGCCAGCAATTTCGATTACATTATCCACCGGCGTCCGGGCGTTGATCAGCAGCTTGGCCGCGACGAACAGCACCGGAAGCAGATAGTCGATATAATTTATATCTTTAACCCCGGCCGTATATAGCCCCATAAATGGCAGTATCAGAATATATACCATATTGATTACCGCGAAAATAAAACCCATATAATACGTCTCGTATATATTGTACAACTTCATGAACTTCGCTCTGTTGTCGAAATAGTTTTGGCCAAGCGCGAATTTGAGGCTGCCGCTGACCATAAACACCAGATTGTCCACGATGTTGAACACCATATTGTACATGACGTAGATACTGACGACTTTCAAATTGGTGAAGACCGTCAGCACCAGAATGTCCGTATTTTTAAAAATCAGGTAGGACAGCTCGTGAATAAGCGCAGAGTTCTTTTGGCTGATCGCCGCATAATCGGGCTTCCGGTTCAGATCAATCCAATGGTAATACTTACGGATATACAGCCGGTATACGACAATTTGCAGTAGAATGACGATAAAATAAACCGCTTGCACTGCAATAATATTAAAGCCTTGTAGCAGAAGCAGGATTCGGACAAGACTGTTGACGATATTGGCAACCGTACCGACCGAGGATTCAATATAGCTCTTTCCCTCGGCCAGGAGCAGCACTCTGAACTTCCCCTGAAAATAATAGTTGACCGCGCCGCCCAGCCCGCTGAGCGCCACAACCGCCATTACCGTAAGCGCGTCAAACCCGGATTCAATCACAAACGGATAAACACAGGCAATCAATACAACCGCGGCAAAATAATAGAGGCCTGTCTTCTTGTAATAAATGGAGGTGGCAGCCAAAATGTCATTGATCTTAGAACGGTCGTTCTGCCCGATCGGACGGTACAGGGCCTGAATCGAGGCAGCGCCTACGCCAGCTTCCAGCAGAGACAGATAGGCGATAATCTGCGTAATGGAAGCGATCAGTCCGTTGGCTTCCGAACCGTAATTCAGCATAATCAGCCTGGGAATAAAGAAACTGAGTGCAATTGTAACCAGTTGGCTGAGTAAACCGATGGAAATATTGAGAATACTGCGTTTGGCTAACATACCGTTCCTCCTCTTGCTGATTCTTAAGCTGCCGCGTTAACCCAGGAACATACAATTACGCTTACGACAAAATGGCTGCCTGCGGTTTCCCGTTATGCCGCCGCATGGCGGAATTTGGAGCGAAGGCCCGCCTTTATCCGTATAGCCGCCTGACGGAATCCGAGCAGCAGCAAATACAGCTCCGGCGCGATCAGAAAGGAGCGGATTTGCACATTCACTCTGCCGTGCTCTTTCATTTGGCGCTTCATGACAAGGCGCATCTCTTCGTTCAAACGGGGGTAATGCTTGTCGATATCCCGCAGCAGCGCACGGATCGAAACATTGCCGGGGCTTCCTAGGCAGGTCTTCAGATTGTAAAAATAGTTCTCAAGCATATGACGGGTGAGCAAAGTATCACGGACATCCTTCAGCTCCGGACGCCCTTTCATATATTCTGCCGCCCGCTTGAAGGCATCCGCATAATCGAATTTTTTGACATTATAGACGCTTGAAATGGACGTGCTCCGCTGGAGATAGAAAGACAGCACTTTGTCAATAAATACAACATTGGCCGCAAGCGCCAATGCTTTGAACGTGTACTCCTGATCCTCCCCGTTAATACAACCCGCTGCATACGTAACGCCGCCTTCTTGCAGCATCGCTCTGCTGTAAGCGGCGCTTGCCGTCCAAATCCGCATATTCTTCTCTACCAGTATCCGCCGGAGCGCATCCGTGCCCGGCAGTTTCTCCGGAAGACCGCGAATATCCCGGTAAAAATCAAAGATCTGCTTCCCGTTCTCATCGACCAACAGCCATTTCCAGCAAATAATCTCGGGAGCTCCGTCTTCCGCAGCTTTGACAAAAGACTCCACCAGAGCAGGGTCCACATGATCGTCGCCGTCCAGGAACATAACGTAATCTCCAAGCGCTTCCTCTACACCCCGGTTTCGGGCGGCGCTGACGCCGCCATTCTTCGTGCGGATCAGCCGGCAGTTGGCCAGCCTTCCCCGGTCAATAAAGTCCTGAACCGCCTGTCCCGTTCCGTCAGTGGAGCCGTCATCAACGACAATCGTCTCAAATTCCTTGTTCGTCTGTTCTGCCAGCGACTCAAGCGTATAGCCGATATGCGTCTCGACATTGTACGCCGGAATGATTACGCTCAGCTTCATTAAAGCACTCCTCCTCTTGACGGTTATCCGATATCTTCTTATTTATTTCCGGCTAGAACGGCCGGTTTGAACTTTACACCGCTATCGCCGCCCACACTGTCCATGAACAGCGCATTCAGCTTGGCGCCGATAATCTCCTCGGAATATTGGCTCTCTACAATGTTCAGCGCCCGGTCGCCCATTTCCGAGCGGATTTCAGGGTCCGACAGCAGTTTGCGCAGCGCGTCGGCCAGCTGGAGCGGGTCGAGATTCTCCGCAAGCAGGCCGTTCTCCCCGTCCCGGATCAGCCCCCTGACGCCCATAACATTGAAGGCCACGGCAGGCAATCCGCAGGCGCCCGCTTCCAGAAGGACGAGAGGCAGCCCTTCGTAGCGCGAGGGAAGCACAAACAGCTCGGAGGCGTTATAATAATGCCTCAATTCATTTTTGTCGCGCACCGACCCAAGCAGGATGATTTTGTCCTCAAGCCCGGCAGCCGATATCCGTTGCCGCAGCTCCTGCTCATCTGGCCCGCTTCCGGCGATCAGCACCTTCAGATCCGGAAAATCCCCCAACGTCTTGACCGCCTCGACGAGCAAGGAATGCGCTTTTTGATGCTCGTCCAGCCGTCCGACCGTAATGATATACCGCGAGTTAGCGTCAAGGCCCAACGCCCGGCGCGCTTCTTCCCGGTCCTCCCGGTGGAAGATGGAGCGGTTGACGAAATTCGGAATGATGCGGATACGGTCCTTCATTTCGGGCAAAGACAACTGCATGCTGCGATGCTCATCCTCGTTAAGCGTCGTCAGATAGGCGGCCTGCCGCAAGGTCCGTCTCTTGATCGGCATCAGGAACCCCGGTATGCTTCCGCCGTGATATGCGGCAATAATGGGGAGACTTAAGTGTTTGGCGACGCCGGCCAGCCGTTCAAACCGCCCGGACGCATATTCCTGAGCGTAGATAACATCGATGCCGTCGCCCTTCAGTATTTGCGCAAGGTCCGGCTGAATGGTGGAGATATACTGGGAGACAAATTTGAGGGCGGGAGTCCGCTTCGAGAACGGAATCCGGTCATACAGACGGTACGCAGCGTTGACCGGTATGAACTTCACCGTACAATCAACGACTTTATGCCGGTAGGTACGGGCTTTGCTGCCCGTTTTCGTGAAATTGTAGATCGTCGTTTTAATACCGTGCTCACGGAGCAGACGGGCATAATCGAATGAAAAATCATTATGATAGGATTCGACATACTCCCGCTCGCTGATGCCGAGTCCCTTCACGAAAAAATCCTCGAAGCAGTTGGTATGCATGAAAATTCCGATATGCATCATAGGCTCCTCCCCGATAGATAAGAATACGTAACCGGACCGCAGTTTTACGAGTAAACCTACATCAGGCTCTGATTCTTTTCTTTACGGAATGGAAAGATCAGGGTGCTGTACAGCAGGCTGTAGAACGCTTCGCTGGTGGACAGAATCAGGCCGGCCATCTTCAATTTGGGTCCGACCGGCTTAGCGCCCAGAATTACAGAGAGATTCTCCCGCAGAAACTTTTTCACCTTGGCGACATCTTCGCTTTGATCCATACCGTCTTTTTGCCTGAGCAGATAATTGTACAGCTCCATCGCTTCATTAATTACGACGTTTGCGGCCCAGCCCCAGGTATGCTTGTCGATTTTGTCATAGTACTGGCTTCTGACCTTTTCGTATTTCTCATATGCACCGGAGAACTTATCCTGCAGCTTTTTCAGATCTTTGCTCCCCGTGATGCTCTCTTTTCTCTTGAAGTAATAATATTTGGGTATGTTGACGATAGCGACCTTTGAAGCCTGCATGAACAATTTATAGGTGGTCGGAGTATCCTCATAATAAACCCCAACGGGATAGTTTACGCTGCGGAACAGTTCTCTTTTGTAAAGCTTGTCCCAGGCCAGATTCTTGATCCGGACATCCATCAGCAGTTCACTTAATCCTTCCACGTTTCCCAGCACTCGGGGAAAGCCGTCAAAGTTGTTAATTTGGAACAGTTCACCGTCAACCACCTCGTAATGGCAGCATACGGCGATATCCGCTTCATGTTCGATCAAGGAGTTGTACAGCGATTCGTACATATCTTCGGCAATCCAGTCATCCGAATCGACAAAGCCGATATACTTGCCCTCTGCGGCGTTGATTCCCCAGTTTCTGGCATCGGATAATCCGCCGTTCGGTTTATGAATGACCTTGACCCTTGTGTCCATGGCCGCATAGCCGTCGCAAATGGCAGGGCAGTTGTCGGGAGAGCCGTCATCGACTAGAATCAGTTCAAAGTTCTCGAAGCTCTGTGCCAGAATCGAATCCACGCATTTATGGATGTAGTTCTCCACTTTATACACAGGCACTATGATGCTGATTTCCGGTTTCTCCGGTTTCATCGAAGCAGGCACCCCTTTTCAATTAGAGAATAAAAAATCTAGTTTAAAGCTCACGTTCGGCTGATTGCGATTCACTTAAACCAAATATATTTATCACCTGGAAAAAGGTCAATGCACTTTCAGAAAACACCGAAAAAATGGCTCTAACGTAGTAGACGGGCATACGCTTGAAGAGGGGGAACCCGAACCGAATGTTACCTTGGCTATCCCGCCATCGGACGGCTTTTTGGAATAAGATAAGAAATACCCCAAAATTTTCATTTCCATTATAAAAAGGAGGAACCCGGCCATTTTCGGCGGATTTCTCCTTTAATCATTACTCCGTTGTTGCCCTTTTGAGCTCCTCCACATATGCAAGAGCCAGCTTGGAGAGCACGGCGTCTTTATGGCAGATCCAGCCGACGTTGATGCTCTCGCCGCAGTCCAGCGGAACGGGAATAATCTCATTGCCGTTCAGGTCCGCGCTCAGCACGCCGGTAGAAATCGTATATCCGTTCAGCCCGATGAGGAGATTGAACAGCGTCGCTCTGTCGTTGACCCGTATGCTTTTGGGATGCGAGAGCGTGCTCAAAATTTCCTCGGAGAAGTGAAAGGAGTTATACTCCCCCTGTTCAAAGGACAGGTAGGGATATTCGTGAAGCTGGTCTATGGTGACGATGGACTGTTTGGCGAGCGGGTTGTGGATGCTGATAAAAATATGCGGCTTCGCCGTAAACAGACTGTTAAACGCTAGTCCCGCGTCTTTCAGCAGCCTGCCCATCACTTTGGCGTTGAATTCGTTCAGATACAGGATGCCGATTTCGCTGCGGAGGGTTTTGACATCCTGGATAATTTCGTAGGTCTTCGTCTCGCGGAGCGCGAGCTCATACTCCTCCTGCCCGTACTCCCGCACCAGGTTCACGAAGGCATTCACCGCAAATGCGTAATGCTGGGTGGACACGGAAAAATGCTGCGGCGACGGCTTGGCGCCAAGATACCGGTTCTCTAGCAGCTCGGCCTGCTCGACCACCTGCCGGGCATAGCTTAGAAATTCCGCGCCTTCCTTCGAGAGGGAGATGCCTTTGTTGGTCCGCTCAAAGATCGTGATCCCGATCTCATCTTCCAGATCCCGGATCGCGTTGGACAGGCTGGGCTGGGAAATGAACAGCCGCTTCGCCGCCTCATTCATCGAACCGCGGCCCGCAACCTCGATCACATATTTCAGTTGTTGTAAAGTCAATGGGCGCGTTCCTTTCTTCTTGGCTTAGGCTCTACTCATCCTTGAGGTTGCCGCAGGTAAAGCCCTGCTCTTTCAGCGTCCGCTTCGCATCGCTGTATTCCGGATTGGCGGCGAAGAAGGCCGCGACCCGTCCGGTCCAGCTTTTTTCCTCCAAGCCCTGGGCTTTCAGCAGTTGGCGCTGGGTTTCGTTAATCTCTCTCAGATAACCGGCCAGATCCGGGTTATAGCTCTCTTCATGCCATACCGCGTGGAGGGGAAGCCGGGGCTGCTTCGGCACCTCAACTTCGGTATAGCCTACACAGAGGCCGACGATGGGGAATACATATTTCGGCAGCTTAAGCAGGTCGATAACGCCGCGCGTATTCCGCCGGACTCCGCCGATCGGAATGATGCCAAGGCCGAGAGATTCCGCCGCGACAATCGCGGCTTCCAGCGCAATCCCCACATCGGTCGCTCCGGTCAGCAGCACATCCACATCGCGTTCCGCTTCAAATGAAATATGCTCAATCTCACCGGCCAGCTTGGCGCGGTAAAAGTCCATGCAGAACACAAGAAATACCGGAGCCCCGGCCACATGCTTCTGGTTCCCGCTGAGAATGGACAGCTGCCGTTTGCGCTCCTCGTCCCGTACGGAAATAATCGTCACATGCTGCCCGTTGATCCATGAGGGAGCCGCCTGCGCCGCTCCGATGATCTTCTCCAATACTTCCTGCTCCACATCCCGCTGCGAGTACTCCCGGTAGGAGCGGTGATTGGCCAACGTTGAAAGCACTTCGTTCAAATCAATATCCTCCTTATGGTTACTTGCTAAGCCATATTATAACGGATATCCGCGCAAAATAGATCTGATATAATTTCTGCTAGGCAAGATGAAAGGGGCATAGTTCGAAGAATGAATTTATTGTGGATCAAATTAAAGTTGAACCTTAAAGGACATTGGAGCCATTAGTACGCCCCATGTCCTTTTGTCAATTTGTTTTTTGTTGCGTGAGTGAAACTTTTGTGAGAATAACTCCCTTGCCTAAAGTCTTAAGCGCCGCAGCGGACCCGCCGTTAAATGAAGAAGATCCCACTCTATACTCAAGCTTGGTGAGCAACTTGCCCTGGCGGTCTATATAACCGAATCTGCTGTCTGCTCCGGATTTTGATTCAACCCCTACCAAAGCGACTCCTTCTTTAAAGTCAAATGCTCTATTATATTGCTGATAAGCAATAATCTGAGTTCCGTTCTTATTGATATAACCGAGTTTTCCTTTTGAATTGTATACGTAAGCCAAGCCCTCGCTAAAATTACCGGCACCGTAATATTTAAAAGGAATAACCGTCTTTCCATTTTTATTAATAAAGCCCCATTTTCCCTTGGCATTTTCAACAGCCGCTAACCCTCCGGAAAAATCGCTTCCTGCGTTAAATTGGAAGGGGATGATCGTTCTACCCGCTGCATCAATGAACCCGTATTTTCCTTTGCTGTTTCGAACAAGGGCCACTCCTTCGCTGAATCTGCGCGCATACGTGTATTGGTATGGAATGACCAATTCCCCGGAGGTATTGATAAATCCGAGCTTGCCGCCTTTCGGCGCATAAGCCGCTGCTAAGCCGCCGCTGAAGGCATAATCCGAATCGTACGTTTGGTTAAAGGTATGAACTATTTTCCCAGAGCGGTCAATAATCGCCTGTTCCGTTGAATCCGGAATGGACACATGAGCAACTTCCTCCGAGAACCTTTCTCCATTCGCATACTTGCAGGGAATTGCCAGCGCGCCTTTGGTGTTGATATATCCCACAAGCTTGGTTTTCGTGTTCATTACCATCGCCCGCTGTTCGGAAAAATCGCTTAACGGTTTGATCCAAGCGGGAAGGGGAAAGGCTTCTTGTCCTTTCGCATTGTAGTAGACAAGAGTTCCATCCGATTGTTCGGAGAATAGTAAGCCGTCATGGAATTGCCCGTCGCTTGCAGGTCGGACAGGACTGTAATTTATCGGCGTTTGTGAGAACTTGATCTGTGTTGCGGATGAAACTGCGAAGCAGATTCCCGACATAAGGATTGTCATACATCCAATCAGTAACGCTAATCCAATTTTCTTCATTATTACATGCTCCTTTTCGTCTTTAGTGCACAAAATATATCCTATTATGAAAAATAAATCCATGAATTTAGACATTCAAATGATGAATAAGTTTCGCGCCAACAAGAACGAATACCGACTTTAAAAAGACGTCGCAGCCATTTCCCTTACTGGAACATTTTTAGAGACGTATGCTGCTTTGCTGTCTTTTTACGGCTTTAAAAATGAGAAGGGCTATTTCATTCGTAGAAGAATCTACTTATGAAACAGCCCCACAGGAACTTCCGCGCTTAATGTCCTCTTTGCTTCAGTGTACTTGCTCGTTTTGGTACAGGGCGGATATCTCCTGGAATTTACGCTGGCAGCCAAGAAATATCCGGACGATATCCGGATCGAAATGCTTTCCCGCGTTCCCCTCGATGATCTCAACCGCCAGTTCATGGGACATGGCTTCCTTGTACACCCTTTTGCTTGTAAGCGCGTCATACACGTCGGCTACAGCCATCAGCCTTGCTGATAGCGGAATTCGCTCCCCCGAAAGCCCTTCGGGATAGCCTGTACCGTCCCATTTTTCATGATGGGAATAGACGATTTCCTTCGCGTACCGGAAAAAAGTCTCTTTCTTGTTCATCAGCTGCTCTGCCCGCAAAATCGCTTCTTTACCCAAAGTTGTGTGGGTCTTCATGATTTCGAACTCTTCCCGGGTCAGGCTCCCCGGCTTCAGCAGAATATGATCCGGTATTCCCACCTTCCCGATGTCATGAAGCGGAGCCGAGGTGACGATCAGGTCAACCGTCTCCCGGTTTAAGATCCCGCTGTATTTGGGCGTCCGGGCGAGGTGAATGGCCAGCTCTTCAATATACAGCTTCGTCCGCTGGATATGATTTCCGGTATCGACATCCCTAATCTCGGCAAGAGCGGCCATCGACATGATGGTCACCTCCTGAACGAGAGAAATCTCCTTGATCCGCCGCGATATCTCCTTCTCAAGAAAATGGTTCTTGTCTTTGAGGAAATCTTTGGACTGCTTGAGAGTCAAATGCGTCTTCACCCTCGACAGCAGAACTGGAGCGCTGATCGGTTTCGTAATATAGTCTACCGCCCCCAGCGCGAAGCCCTTGTTCTCATCCTCCGCTTCTTCTTTGGCAGTTAGAAAGATGACAGGAATATCCTCCAGTTCCTTATCCATTTTCAGCCGCCGGCATGTTTCATAGCCGTCCATGATCGGCATCATAATATCCAGCAGAATTAAATTGGGCGGCGCGGACTTGGCTACCGCGAGCGCCTTTTCGCCGTTCGTGGCGATTTTTATTCTATACCAATCTTTCAGGAGGCCGCTAAGTAAAGCAATGTTATCAGGCGTATCATCCACTACTAATACAACGGGTCTCAGGTCAAGCATTCTCATCACCCTCAATGTACAGATTGCTGCTCCTTTCCACCCTTTCAATCCGGTCAATCGCGTCTTCAAAATCGAATATCCCGATCGATCGTTCCATCTCGCACCAGTCTTCCGGCTCCATCCATGCCTTTAATTGATTCTTCATCGCATTGAAATAGTCTACCGCTTCACTGTCGCTATCCTTCAATAGACTCAGCAGCCGCCCTATCTCCTGCTTTATCGGCCGGCGAGGAGGCGTATTTCCTTCTGCTTCGGCACTGGAACTGGGGACCTCTTCTAATACGGAACGGATTTCTTCCGATATGCCGAGTACGGCAGTCTCAAGTCTCTCAATAAGCGGCATCATCTCCACCCCGGCCGGCCCTGCGGACAGCAATGCGCTGATTTCGCCCGATAAGGTCTCTACCTCCACAGCGCCGATATTGCCGGATACGCCTTTTAAGTTATGAACAAGCCTATGCGCTTCGGCGAAATCCCGCCCGTCTACGGCCTCTTTGATCTGCCTTACGGTATTGCCGTTATTGTCCGCATATTTCCGCAGCAGACTAATATATAAAATCCCGTTGTTTCCCATGCGCTTGCGGCTGTTAACCGTATCGATTCCACCAATCTGCGGGAAGTACGGCGCTGCGATGTTTTCCTCTTGCCCGGTCCCCCCGCCGACCGATTGTGAAAGCTTGCTTCTCACATCGTCTGGAGTCCATTTATCGATGATGCTGAACAGAATAACGGGGTCGATCGGCTTGGATACATGATCATTCATCCCGGCTGCCAGACATTTCTCTCTTTCTTCCGGCATCGTGCGGGCCGTCATGGCGATGATCGGCAGCTCCGAACCCTTCTCCCGAATTCTTCGCGCAGCTTCGAAACCATCCATTATCGGCATTTGCATATCCATCAGCACCAGTTGGAAATAGGATTCCGGCCGTTCCCTGATCATCCGGACAGCCTCCGCTCCGTTTGAAGCGATCTCCGTCTTAACTCCCTGGCTTTTCAGCAGTTCAACGGCGATTTGCTGATTAATCTCATTATCCTCTGCCAGCAGAACCCTTAGACCCGCAAGCTTATAATCCTTCTCATACGCTCTTGAGGGCACAGGCAGCTCCCCATTATGCGGCGCGAACAGGTTAATAATGGTGTCGTAAAGCAGGGACTGATTAACGGGCTTGACCAGCACATCGTCCAAATCCGCAGCATCGGCTTGTTTTAAATAAACGTCCTTCCCAAAAGCTGTAACGAGAATAACTGCGGGAATGGATTTAAGCGTGGCGTGTTTTTTTATCCTCCTAGCGGTATCAAGTCCATATTCGCCCTCAATCTCCCAATCCAAAAATACGAGATCATAAGGTGCATGCTCATCCGCAGCTTCAAGAGCAAGAATCGCTTTTTCTCCGGACGATACGGCAGATGCGCTGCAATTGAAATCCTGCAGGTTTTTAACCAGAAGCTCCCTTGCGGCCTGATTATCGTCAACGACAATCATCCGAAGCGACCTCATCTCCTTGGGCATCTCCCGGGGCGAGGAGCTGTTGGCCTTGCTGACACCGAACCATGCCGTAAACGCAAAGGTACTCCCCTCGCCCGCCTTGCTCTCCGCCCACAGGTTTCCTCCCATCATCTCGACAAGCTTGCGGCTGATAGCCAGTCCGAGACCGGTCCCACCGAATTTGCGTGTGGTGGAATTGTCTGCCTGCGTGAACGCCTGAAAGAGTCTTGCTTCCGCTTCTTTACTAAGGCCGATCCCCGTATCCCGCACGCTGAATTTCAGCTTAACCCGGTGGTGTACACGGTGGACCTGCTCGACCCGGACAACAACTTCGCCCTTCTCTGTAAATTTCACCGCATTGCTTACCAGATTGGTCAGAACCTGCTGAAGGCGAAGCGGATCGCCGGTTAGATTCACCGGGACATCGGCCGGTGTATAATACATCAGCTCCAGTCCTTTGTCAGATGCGGACTGGCTTGACATGGCAACGGCGTCCGTCATAACTTCCGGGAGTTCGAATTCCGTAACCTCCAGTTCGAGCTTTCCGGATTCCACCTTGGAAAAATCAAGAATCTCGTTAACAATGCCAAGCAAAGAGGTTCCGGCATTATGTATTTTGGACAGATAGTCTCTCTGCTTCGGACTGAGTTCGGTCTTGAGCGCCAGATGAGCCAGTCCAATAATGGCATTCATCGGGGTGCGAATTTCATGGCTCATATTGGCCAGAAACTCGGATTTGGCGGCCGTCGCCTCTTCAGCCATGTACAGAGCTTGAGTTAGCTCGCTTTCCTTTTGCTTGAGCTCGGTAATGTCCTCGGAAACGCCCAGAAGAAAGAGGGCATTACCATCGGCATCCATAATGGGCAGCTTCGAGGTCTGAACATAACGGAGCGTGCCCTGCTCGCTGTCGCCCGGTAAAATTTCGATCTCGCTTAAGGCCTGTCCGCTCTCCAGAACTTTTCGGTCCATTGCGCTCTGCTTCCTGGCTACCTCCGGGGGAAACAGGTCGGTATTGCTCAAACCATTTATTTCCTCAGGAGAACGTTCAAGGAAATCGGCGCAGGCCTGATTCGCTTTATAGATCTTCAAGTCTTCCGCATCTTTAACATAGATCATCACAGGGATATGATTAATGATGACATCCAGAAAATTGCGGCTCTCCAGAAGCTCCTTTTCGTTAATCTTCAGATCGGTGATATCCATCATGATGCCTAAATACCCGCCCTTGGTACCATCTGACAAATGATAGGCCGACAAGGAATAAAGAATATCATGCTCTTTGCCGTCGGAAAGATGCCTTTTAAGCTGCCTTTGAGCGGGTTTGCCGTTTCGGTCCACCTCTTTTCTCATATCGTCCATCTCTTCATAGTTTGTACGGGGCAAATGCGCTAAATCTCTTGTATGCAGACCGGTCAGTTCCAGCCGCTTCACGTTGAACGCCTGCTCGTAGGCCGTATTGCAGCCAAGGAAATAACCTTCAACATCCAGATAAAATAACGGATGGGGCAATGTGTCGATAAGCTGTGACGTGAAGTGAAGCTGGTCCAAAAGCTCTTTTTTGATGCGCTTATACTCGGAGACATTCTCTTTGATGCCTACATAGTGAGTGATCTTCTGGTTGTCATCCTTGATTGAAGAGATGATGACGGCTTCCGAGTACTTCTCGCCGTTCTTTTTCTTGTTGATAAATTCCCCCTGCCAATTGTCGCCCTTGCTGATTGTCCTCCACATCTTCCAATAGGTTTCCGGCGCCGTTTCCTCCGACTTAAGAATACTTGGCGTTTGACCGACCGCCTCTTCCATGCTGTAGCCGGTTATCTCCGTAAAATAAGGATTGATGTATTCAATCCGGCTGTGCGAATCGGTTATTATGATAGAGAGCGGCGATTGCTCGATGACATTCAGATACAGGCGCAATTTCTCATTATACTTTTTTTCGGTCTCCAGCATCTTTTTGGCGTCTCTGACCTGTTTTACATACAGGCGCACAATAAAATAAGCCATTATGATAAGCACTACGTAAACAATACTATGTATGGAAGCCACGCACGGTACACCTCCCTTTAGAGCCATCTTGATGTAGACAGACTCTCTCTAATCTTTCTTCGACATAATCCAACAAAAAAATTAGATCCGTCGCCAGGTGGAAGCGCTTACACTAAAATATAAATACCTGTCAAAAAAAACAAACGGCCGCCCAGCGCCTTCATCAGGCAGCCTGGCGGCCAAATCTTATAAACCCAATACTATTTTACCGTCGCGTTATACTGCTTCAGCTTGTCGGTGATCTGCGCCGCAGCATCCTCAAGCGCCTTCTTCGGCTCCTTCTTCCCGTTCAGCGCCTCCTCAATTGCGCCTTCCACGATCTGGCGCGCTTCCGGGAAAATCCCCATTACCGCGCCTGATGTGGCATTCGAGGCGCTTGAAGCATGAAGCTGATCAACGGCAGTCTGGAACTGCGGGAATTTAGCCACATTGTCTTTTAAGACCTGCTGATCGTATGCGGCCTTCGTAATCGGGAAGTAGCCGGTGCTTACGCTCCATTCCGCCTGAACTTCCGGGGAAGCCACGTACTTGATAAATTCCCAAGCCGCTTTCTGCTCCTCCTCCGGCTTGTTGTTCATAATGTACAGACTGGCTCCGCCGACAACAACGCCGCCTTCTTTGACGCCTTCGGGTCTTGGCAGAAAGCCGGTTCCCACCTTGAACTTGCCCCCTACCGCATCCACGATCTTCCGCAGGGAGGCGGTCGAATCCAAGGTCATCGCTACCTGTCCGGCGGCAAATGCGCTGTCCGTATCGTCCGTATCGCGTCCAAGATTGGCAACGGCTTTTTCATCCACCATCTTTTTCCACCACACCAGCGTCTTCACACCGGCGTCCGAAGCAAGTAGCGATTCCGTCGCCGCCTGATCGCGGCCATTGCCTCCGTTCACATACTCGGCATTCTGATTGGCGAACAGCTGCTCCATGAACCACCCGTAAATCGCGATCGCGGCCCCCGGCTTGCCGTTCTTGCTGAGCGCTTTGGCTGCCGCCTCATACTCCTCAAAGGTCTTGGGCGGATTCTCGGGATCAAGTCCGGCCGCTTTGAAGGCGTCCTTGTTATAGTAGAGGATTGGATTGGACGTATTGAACGGCATCGCGTTCAGTTGCCCGCCAATCGTATAGTAACGGATAATGTTCGGTTCCAGGGAAGACAAGTCAAACTTATCCTCGTCGATAAACTTTTGTACCGGAGTAATCATCTTGGAGTCGATCATAAATTTGCTGCCGATCTCATACACCTGCATCAGATCCGGGCCGCTGTTCGACCCGAGTGACGCCTTCAGCTTGTTCAGGCTCTCGTCGTACTTACCCTGGTAAACCGCTTCAACCTGAATGCCGGGATGGCTTGCGTTAAAGTCGGTAACAATCTTGTTGATTGCTTTCTCGCCGCTGCCGGACATGGAGTGCCACCAGGTGATTTTTACCGGTGCCGCTGCGGTATTATCCGTGCCTTTATCGCTGCTGGACTCGTTGTTAGACGACGTATTGGTTGCTTCAGTATTCGCGCCTGTGTTCCCTCCGCAGCCTGCCAAAACCGCCATAAACATGGCGAGCACCAGAATCATGCCCCGTCCGAAACGCAGTCTTCTAAAGCCGAACCTTTTCATTGTATTAACCTCTCCTTTTTTTGGTTATCCCTCTTTGTGAATCTATGGATCATCTGCATCAAGCAGCTGATTTCTTGCAGTGGCCCGTATTTTCTAGCCCTTCAGCGCTCCCGCCGACATGCCCCGCACCAGCTGCTTCAGCCCGAATATAAGCAGTAGCAGTGAAGGCAAAATAACGAGCGTAATTCCGGCAAACACCAGATTCCACGAGGTCGATTCTTGAAATTCCAGCATGGAAATGCCGATCTGCACCGTCCGCATCATTTCACTGTTCGTAATCAGCAGCGGCCACAAATAGGAGTTATACGTATTTAAAAAGGAATAGACGGCCAAGGTGCCGATCGCAGGCCGGGACAGCGGCAGCACATGTAGCAGAAAATAGCGGATATGCCCGCAGCCGTCCATCCGTGCCGCTTCGTACAGCTCCTTCGGCAGCTGGAGGAAGAACTGGCGCAGCAGGAAGGTTCCGAACGCCGTCGCCAGAAAGGGAACCGTCAGGCCCTGATAGGTATCGAGCCAGTTCAGGCTGCGGACCGTCAAATAATTCGGGATCATCGTGACTTCCCAGGGCACCATCATCGAAGCGACAAATAAGCTGAAAATAAAGCCCTTGCCCTTGAAGTCCATTTTGGCAAATGCGTAGGCCGCAAGGCTTGCCGTAATGAGTTGGCCGATCATAACAATGCCCGATACAAGAAACGTATTTCCGATAAAGGCCGCGATCGGCACGATTCCGAATACGTCGATGAAATTTGCCGGATTGAACGAATGCGGAACAATGGACGGCGGAAAGGCGCTCGCTTCCTCCGGCTTCATCACGGACAAAAAGAAGCTGTACACGACCGGATACAGCGCAAATACAGCAGCCGCGATAAGGATGAGATAGACGGCGGCTTGTCTAGCGATATGCTTTTTCATTGATAATGCACCTTCCTTTCCACCCATTTGAACTGAACAAGGGTAAGGAGCATGATGACCACGAACAGCAACAGCGCCTGCGCGCTGCCGGTCCCGAACCGGAAATTCACGAAGGCCTCCCGGTAAATGGAGTAGACGAACACATTGGTGCTGTCCATCGGACCGCCCTGAGTCAAAATATTAATCTGACCGAATGATTGAAAAGCGCTGATGATCGATACGACAAGAACGAAGAACAGCGTCGGAGACAGAAGCGGAATCGTAATTTGGCGGAACATCGCCACCGGGCCCGCACCATCGATCTTGGCGCTCTCATACATGTCATCCGGAATACCCTGCATTCCGCTGGAAATCACAATGTAATTGAACCCAAGATTCATCCAGACGGTCATCAGCGAGACGGAGAGCAGCGCCCACTTCGGGTTGGTCAGCCAAGGAACCGGTACCAAACCGGCAAGCTCCAGACCGGAGTTCAGCATGCCAAGCGACGGATGAAACAGAAACTTCCAGATGACCGCCGCGGAACCGACGGAAAGCACCATCGGAAGCGAAAATGCGAATTGGAACAGCCGCTTCCCCCTTAGAAGATTATGAGTAAGCGCCGCAAGCACAAGAGCGAGCAGCATCCCTGCCGGTACCGTGAGGAGCGCGAACAGCGCGGTCACCCGAATGCCGTCCAAGAACAGACCGGAGGAAAACAATGCCGTGAAATTCTGGAGTCCGACAAATGAAGCAACTCTTCCCGCCGGGTCCGTGCTGTACAGACTAAGGTACACCGACCGCAGCAGCGGATAGAACATAAACACCCCGAACAGCAGCAGCGAAGGCGCGAGAAAAGCATACGCAAGCATATTTTCCCGTACTTTCAGCCTCTTTAACGAAACTGTACGCAGCCTTCTTCCCGCTGAAGCTCTGCTTGTTCCGGCAGGAAGGCTCCAACGATTATCAAGCTCGCTCATGGCGAATGCCTCCTTTTTGTTGAAATCTGCTCTTGTACAATCCTCTGCAAGTGTAAGACTTGAATGTAAAACGAAAACGCCGGGAAACTCTGGCTGAGGTAAAACTTTTGTAAAACTGTTAACCGAATGAAAAACACAAAAAAGCTGTCCCGTAAATTTTCATACTCAGGGACAGCTCCGGTTATAGGGTGCGCGGCCAGCGGGCCCGGTCTTCAAATGAAACGGAATTCCTCCATCTTAATTTTGTCGAAAAGAACCAATGCCAAGACTGAAAGGGAATTCCTCCCTATAAATCTGGTTTTTTTGCTGAAAACAAAGAAATCGCAGAGTATAAGCCGGAGCTTTTCCCGTTTATACTACTGCGACGCTCTTTTTTCTTAAAATAAAAGGGAGCTTTTCCTGCTCATGCTTACTCCTACCTGCAGATTATAGTGAAGCCCATCCATAGCCTACGGCTCTCATTCTCCCGGGAAATTCACCTAATCCTGCATCATGCTCTCAAACAGCCTTTCGGTATCCTCCCGCTTGCACAGCTCCCGCTCGGGATTCATGACGGCGGCCGCTCCGGCGGCGATGCCGAAGCGGACGGATTCCGCCAGCGGCCCTCCCTGCTCCAACCGGTAGACAACTCCGGCCACCAGACTGTCGCCCGCGCCCACAACACTGACAACGGGTACCTTGGGAGCAGAGATATGCTCGGCTCCTTCCTTAGAGATCATGAAGGCTCCCTTCGCTCCCAGCGAAACGATAACCGCTTCGGTCCGGCCTTCCGCGATGAGCTTCTCCGCCGCAGCCTTCACATCATCGTCGCCCGAAAGCGTCATTCCGGTTAACTCTTCCAGCTCGCGGGCATTGGGCTTTAGCAGATACACGCCCGCATCGGCTGCCCGCTGAAGAGCTTCACCCGACGTATCCACGATTACGCGGCAGTTCCAATCCTTGACGGAATTGATGATCTGCGCGTAGTAATCCGCCGGGCATCCGGGGGGCAGACTGCCGCTTAAGACCAGATAATCCGGCTTGGTCTTGAGCTGATTTAATTGATCCAGACACCGCTGCCGGTCTTCCTCGCCAAATACCGGACCCGGCATATCGAATCGAAACTGCTGCCCGGTCGACTCCTCCAGAACAATGAGATTCTCTCTCGTTTGTCCCGAAATCGGAAGGGACTGATGCTCGACGCCCTCTTGCTCCAGCATTTGATGAATCAGCTGCCCGTGCAATCCTCCCGACGTGTACAGAGCCAGAGCCTTACCGCCCAATCTGTGGATGGCTCTGGAGACGTTAACCCCTCCTCCTCCGGGTTGATAGGTCGCTTCACGGCAGCGGAGTTTATGGTCGGGAACCACCTGCTTTATTGCTGTGCTGGCGTCCACGCTTGGGTTAACGGTCAAAGTAACAATCATTTCCGCATCTCCTTTTTTGGGGAACCTCGTTATATTCTACCTAAACGGTATACTTCACATTTACCCTTTTTATACATGGAAATGCCGGGCCGGGCCCTATTTATCCAAAATGTCGGTTCCGTATTGCCAATTAATTGTTTATTCAATATACTGTTTATCATTAAATCAATTTATATATAAACAGGAGTTGCTGCCATGAACCCTTTGGCTATTGAAATTCAGAATCTGCGTAAAACATTCGGGAACCACACCGTTCTGGGCGGAATCAGTCTTTCGGCGCAACCTGCGCAGCGGAATTGAAATCACGCGTTGGCGGAGAGGTGATCGAACTGAGGAATGCCGATGATGAGATTATCCGCAAGGTTTCAACCGATGGCAGCATTCTGGATATCAGCCGGACGCTCAGAGAATTGTCATTAACCCTGCCGGGCGAGACAAAGGTTAGCATCAGCAGACCGAACATGGATGATGTATTTCTGGCGATGACCGGAGGAACGGAGGTGGCACAGGTATGATGATTCCAAAGTCTACGGTCAAGACCGCTTCCCTCGGCGTAACCAGCGCCGTCTTTATCGGCCGAAGTATTCGCCACAATCTTCGCAATACCGAAGCGTTGACGATGCCCTCATGGCTGCAGGGAGCTGCGGAGAACCAGCCGATCAGTCCGGTTGTCGAAGCGATTCGCGGACTGCTGACCGGGGCCCAGGCTCCCGATCAGACTTGGAAAGCGGTCCTATGGTGTATGCTAATCCTTCTTGTCTCCATGCTGTGGAGCATACGGACGTTTCGGCGTAAAGCCGGCCGCCGATGATGGCGCCGCCGTCAAATG
>NZ_ASSD01000684.1 GCF_000520715.1 Paenibacillus zanthoxyli JH29 | reverse complement strand
ATCCTTGGCGCTTCGGCGGTAGTCGGACCGGAAGAAGGCGAGGGGCCGCTCGCTTCGGATTTCGACTTTGTGTACGATAATCTGAAGATGGATGAGAAGACCTGGGAGAAAGCGGAGCGCCGGCTGTTTGAAAAGGCGATCCGTCTGGCCTTGATCAATGCGGGAATTAAGCAGGAGGACTTGGAGTTCTTCGTGGGCGGCGATCTGATGAACCAGATTATCAGCGCTTCTTTCGCGGCCAAAAAGCTCGGTACTCCGTATCTCGGCGTATTCGGCGCCTGCTCCACCTCCATGGAAAGCTTGGCGGTCGCATCCATGATCGTGGATGCCGGAGGAGCGAAATATGCGCTGGCCGGAACCGCGAGCCATAACTGTACGGTAGAGAAGCAATTCCGCTATCCCACCGAATACGGCTCGCAAAAGCCGCCGACAGCACAGTACACCGTTACGGGCTCCGGCTGCGCGGTTGTCACCCGGAATGACGGAACCCAGACCGGTCCGTTTGTCACTGCCGCAACCATTGGCAAAGTTATGGATTTTGATATTAAAGATCCTTTTAACATGGGTTCTGCCATGGCTCCCGCCGCGGCGGATACGATCACGGCGCATTTTCGCGATACGGGGTTGTCTCCGGGTTATTACGATTTGATCGTAACCGGCGATCTTGCCTCAGTCGGATTGCCCATAACCAAGGAACTGCTGGCTAAAGAAGGCATTCCGATGGAACAGACCGAATTTACCGACTGCGGCCTGCTGATCTACGACCGGGAAAGACAGAAGTATGTCATCGCGGGAGGCAGCGGGTGCGGCTGTTCGGCGACCGTCACCTATGGGCATATCATGAAACGGATGAAAAAAGGACAACTGAAGCGCGTTCTCGTCGTTGCCACGGGAGCGCTGCTCTCGCCGCTAACGTATCAGCAGAGTGAAAGCATTCCCTGTATTGCGCATGCGGTTGCGCTGGAGAGCGGAGGTGAGCAAGCATGATTTATATGTGGGCATTTCTGGTTGGCGGCCTGATCTGTGTAATCGGCCAGCTGTTGTTGGATGTGGTTAAGCTCACTCCGGCGCATACGATGAGCACGCTCGTGGTCGCCGGAGCGATCGCGGATGCGGTCGGAATATACGATCCGCTCGTCAAGTTCGCCGGCGCGGGCGCATCCATACCGATTACCAGCTTCGGCAACTCGCTGGTGCACGGCGCGCTTACCGAGCTGCAGCAGGTTGGCTGGATCGGTGTAGTCACAGGCATCTTCAACATTACTAGCGCCGGGATATCAGCGGCGATCGTGTTTTCTTTTCTGGCTGCGCTGGTTGTGCGGCCAAAAGGCTGACTGCCCCGCGAAGAACCCGCCGGATGATTTCGGCGGGTTCTTTTTACAAAGTCTGCCTCGTTAGCGGCCCCGCTGAAGCTTGCTTTTGATCCGCATAGCTTTGTTCAGGTGGACGAAATTATGCCGTGTCGCGGGCATCAGCATCAAGCCGCCTATCGTTTTTCCGCTCCAGTAGTCGGCCAGCCAGCCTGCTTTTTCCGTAACCGCCCCTTGATCCCGGACAGCCTTGATCCGGCCCGCATCCACTTTCTGTCTGAATTGTCCCGGCGCAAGAGTTGCTATAATTTCATTTGTCCTCCGCCCGACAGCCCGCCGATAAGCGAGTAGACCCTCAATCCCGATTTCCGCGCTCAGCTCCGTCATTTCTCCTTCGGTCATCTCGTTGCCGGAATGAAGGAACCGGATATTCAGTCCCTGCGGCATTCCGTCTGTATCCAGAACCTGCCCCGTCCCGGCGACCAGTATGTTCATGGTGATATCTTCGATCCTGGCGCTGTGCCACAGATGCCAAACGATGGAATTCCGCGTATCGGGAGAGTGAACCGGATAGCATCTCAGCGTCTCCTCCCGGGTGTTTTTCAAAAGCGAACCATCATAACCCCCAGTGACACCCGCTTCTCCGTCAGCCGCATACAACGGACCGCGCAGCCGCAGCAGCAGAGAGACGGACTCGTGATGCTCACCCGGTATGAGAATCTTGGCCGTCAGCTGTTTGTGATCTTCATTCCACGCCTTGCGTTGTTCTGCGTTCATACAAGCCCCCCCAAAGCTTTGATCGAAATATTGTCAATATAATGATTCTTTCAATATTATGGAAATCCTGCCGCACAGCCCGGAATATGGACCGCTTCATCAAAGATTATTTGCAGATAAAACGGACATTCCGTATCTATGCACTCGTCTTAACCGTTTTCATAATCGCACCGAATGTACTTTGTCCCTCTTAATCATGTAAAATAGTAAGTATACTGTTTATTTTGATTTAGGAGGTTTTACTTTATATGCCCGTAAGCCACGAATCCATGCAAATCGTAAATGCTGTCCGCGCCAATCTGGAATCCTGTATTCTAGGAAAAACGTTTGAAATAGAGCTGCTTCTGACTGCATTGCTTGCAGGCGGCCATGTCCTGATCGAAGATGTTCCGGGAACGGGCAAAACCCAGCTGATCCGCGCGCTGGCTAAATCCATCTCCGGAGACTACCGCCGGATTCAGTGCAATCCGGACATTCTCCCAAGCGATATTACCGGCGTATCGGTGTATCATCCCCGGGATGAGATGTTCCACTTCCGTCCGGGACCCGTAATGACAAATATCCTGCTTGCCGACGAAATCAATAGAGCAACGACCAAGACGCAATCCGCCCTGCTGGAGGTCATGGAGGAGCGCAACGTAACGGTGGATGGGGAGACCTATGAGCTTCCGCATCCGTTCATGCTGTGCGCCACGCAGAACCCGATCGATTTTGAAGGTACGTACACGCTGCCCGAAGCGCAGCTCGACCGCTTCATGCTGCGAATCAGCCTTGGTTATCCCGATGCGGCCACGGAAAGAAATCTGCTCCTGACCCATCAGGAAGGCCAGCCGGTGAATAAGCTTCAGCCGGTAGCGGGGATGGAAAGAATAGCATCCATTCAAGAGGAAATCCGCGAGGTATATATCAGCGAGCCGGTTCTAAGCTATCTGCTGGATATTGTCCGCAGCACCAGAGAGCATCCGCTGGTCCTGCTCGGCGCCAGCCCCCGTGCGGCGCTGTCTTATATGATGGCATGCAAGGCCTTGGCCTTCATGCGGGAGCGTGATTATGTGCTGCCGGATGATGTGAAGTCGCTGGCGCCATACACGCTTGGCCACCGAATCCTGCTGCGTCCCGAATCCCGGCTGGACAACGTCAGCGCGGATACTCTGCTGAACAATCTTCTGCAAAGTATCCAGGTGCCCGTGACCATGAGGCAATAAGATGAGACGCTATTTGTCCGCAGCCGCCGTGAGGCTGCCGACCAAGCTGGCCGGTATTGCCGCGGTTTGGTGTGTTACCCTGCTGTATGTGCTGTTTCAAGGCGGCAAAACGTCATTCATGCTGTTCATTATGGTGTCGGTTCTGATGGGATATCTGCTCGCCGGCGGATTTACCGGAGTGCGTAAAGCCCGGGGCGCCCGCACCCTTTTCACCGAAGGAGAGAAGTCCGATTTGCTGTATGCCGGAGGCCACCTGCGCGTCAAGCTCGAAATAGCGCTCCCCGGTCTTCTGCCGATTCCCTTTGTTGTTGTCCGTGAAATGCTCAAAAGGCATAATGGAGAGTCCTGGATTTTTGAGGAAAGCCTGGTTCCGAATTTTAAAGGCCAGGGGGAACTCAGATTCCAGACGCCGCCGCTGGAACGGGGCCGCTATTCTTTTTCCGAGACGGGAATTTCCAGCGAAGATATTTTCGGACTGGTGGAGCACAAAGGAAGCTTTCTCGCGCAGGGACAGTTCCGGGTGCTGCCGCGTGTCGTCCACATCCCCAGATGGGTGCTGTACGAACGGAATTCGCGGCTTTCCGGGCCACAGGTTTCGCTGGCTCAATCCCGGCGGGAGACGACGCAGATCAACGGCGTCCGCGATTACGTGTACGGCGACCGCTTAAGCCGTATTCACTGGAATGCGACGGCCAAGACCGGGGTATGGAAATCCAAGGAATTCGAGCATGAATCGCTGCCCAAAACGATGATTATTCTCGATGCAACCGCCTCGGCTTACGCCTCTTCCGCGCAGTTCGAGCTTGCCGTCTCGGCAGCGGCCTCCCTGCTTGGGTTCGGCGTACGGGAACGGATAGGCATCGGTCTGTGCTGTCTTGACAAAAATACTAAAGTATTCGCCCCTGCGGAGAGCTCTGCGGAGCGGCAGAAGATGGTTCAATATCTGATCGACATCAACGGGGAGGGCAGAGGGCCGCTTGTTCCCCGGCTGGAAAAAGGATTCCGCATGTTTCCAAAAGGAGTCTACTTCGTGCTGATCAGCCCGCAGACGGGTGGAAATGTATTGCAGACACTGCAGTGGGCCGAGAGAAGAGGCATGACCCCCTGTCACATCCATATACTGAACCCTGCGGGTCCGCAGCGCGGCGATGAATGGTCCCGCGAACTTAAGTCTCGCGGGACCATGGGGCACAGAGTAAGCTCGCTTAGCGAGTTGCCCGCAGCGCTTGGAGGGGATGGACGATGAAGAACTGGTGGAACCTAATGAAATCGTCCTGGCACCGGTCTTTTAGTCTGCTGTGGTTGATCATCATAGCTTTGCAGTGGCTTTCTTTCACCGAGCCGATCTGGCTGCAGCAGACGAGCGCTGCGGTATTGATCTCGCTGGCGGCCGCGGCAGTTATTGAAATTTTGCTGCCGATTTCCATCCTGTACCGCATTCTAATTGAAGCGGCAGCGGTTCTGTATATCGTATACCGGACCCTTCAATATTACGGACTTTATATCCCATATCCTTCGGCGCCGCTGGACGAACGGCTGGCCGATGCTTTATCGCAGATGACGCCGTATCTCTGGTTCGCTCTCGGAGGTTGGGCGATTATGCTGTCGGCCTCCTTGCTGGTGACGACCAAGAGCCGTATTTTGCTGTTTCTCGGCATGAATATCGCTGCATTCGCGGCACTGGACTCTTTCACGCCCTCGGTGCTCTGGCAGGAAGTCGCCTGGACAGTGTTCGCCGGGTTGGGCTGGCTGGTGAGCAATCATTTAAAGAGCTTTCAGCTGCGTTATCCCCGGGGCTGGAAATATCTAATTGACTATCCGCTAAAAATATCAGTGAATATCGCCGTTATTTTTGCGCTGGTCATTCTTACCGGGGTGAATGCGCCAGCGGTTAAACCTACGCTAACTGATCCGTATACGGCTTGGAGGGAATGGAACGGCGGCAGTGCGCCGCAAGTTAATAATGCGGACGATACCGGAACCGAAACAAGCGGCACAGGCTCGTCCGGGACGGCTTCCGGATACAGCCTCAATGATAATAATCTTGGAGGAGGCTTCGCTTTTGACTACTCTCCGGTGATGTCGGTCACCTCGAATTCGCGCATTTATATGCGCGGGGAGACAAGAAGCGTATATTCGGGTACGGGATGGAGCGACAGCCTCCGCCGCAAACAAGGCAGCCTGGAGCCGGCGGAGGCAGGAGAGGCGCTGGAGAACGACTATGCGTCGTCTACCAAGGCTCAGGAGCTGCAGTATACCGTCCGCATGCTCAGCAATAACCGATACCCGGTGCTCTTCGGTGCCTATTCCATTTCCAGAATCGATTCTATTAATGGTGAAAGAGAAGCCGGCGGGTTGTCGTGGCGCAGCAGGGACGGCGAATTGTTGATTGACGGAGCCGAGTCCGTCCCATACCCGAAGTCGTATGTACTGACTTCCGAGCTGCCCGTCGTTCCGGTTCAGGAACTGAGCGCAAAGACATTTTCCGACCTGTATGGCGGAAAGGATATTCCGAATCAGTTCCTGCAGCTTCCCAATAATTTTCCTGCAAGAGTGCGGAATCTGGCCCGCGAAATTACGTCTCAGGCGCAGACGCCGTATGAAAAGACGATGCTTCTGCAACAATATTTACAAGAAACATTTTCGTACACCAATGAACCCGATCTGTCCCTCAAAAAAAGCAAGGATTTTGTGGAAGGCTTTCTGTTTGAGATTAAAGAAGGCTACTGTGACTATTATTCCACGGCTCTTGTGACCATGGCCCGTTCACTGAATATTCCGGCCCGTTGGGTTAAGGGCTATGCTCCGGGAGAACAGGCCCAGCTTCCCGACAGCCTTGCCATGCGGCAGGGAGAGGCCGTGAACAACAACTATACGATTACCAACGCTGATGCCCATTCCTGGGCTGAGGTATACTTCGGGGAATACGGCTGGATTCCGGTTGAGGCGACGCCCGGCTTCAATGCCCCGCTGCTGACGCAAAGCGAGTCCGATCCTAAGCCCGAAGCATCCGAAGCTCCGGACGTGAATACGCAGGACGAAGAACAGGCGGCAGGTACGGGTTCTGAAGAAAACAGCTTGTCCGTGGGAACATGGGTCGTTGCCGCAGCCGCAGTTATTGTCGCCGGCTGGGCGGCGTTCCTGCTGTGGCAGCACCGGTCAGCCCTTCGCTTTCTGCTACAGAGAATCCGCAGCGGACGGCCGCTGTCTTCCGCCGAGAAGATTGTGGCCGAGACGGAGCGCTGGATAGCGTTCATGCGCCGGAAAGGCTTCTCCAGAGACAAGCATGAGACGCTTAGGGAATCGGTTTCCCGGTGGAGAGACGAGCGTCCGGGAGCGTCGGACAGTCTATCGGCGCTGCTCGGCTGGTTCGAGAAGGCAAAATACAGTCCTGAAGTAATTGAAGACAAAGACTGGCAAGCCGTGTATACTGAAACTTTGCGGCTGCGCAAGAGTCTGAAGCTGACGAAATGAACGGCGGATAGCCGGCGATTTCTCTATCTAACAATCATTTCCGAAGAGTAAAGATTATGATATAGTTTTTCGTATGAAATCGAGGTGAACGTATGTTTGAAAGGCTTGTCCCCAAGCTGCGGGTAAATACGGTATTCGATATTAATCTCGAAGATCTGTATTTGCAGGGTTATAGGGGCATTATTACCGATCTGGACAACACGCTGGTCGGCGCCAAGGCGCCGCTGGCTACGCCGGAGCTGGTGCTGTGGTTCGACAAAGTGAAGCAGCTCGGCTTTAAGCTGGTGATCGTGTCCAATAATAATATGAACCGGGTATCGCGATTTGCGGCGCCGCTGAATATCGAATTTGTTCACAGGGCGCGCAAACCGAGCAATGCCCCTTTTCATAAGGCTATGAAGCTGATGAATCTGGAACCGGAGAAGACGATCGTGGTTGGAGACCAGATGCTTACCGACGTATATGGAGGCAACCGGCTGGGTCTGTTTACCGTTCTGGTGCTGCCGATCTCCCTAGAGGATGAAGGACTTGGCACCCGAATCAACCGCCGGATCGAGCAGATTGCGCTGACCAGATTACGCAAACGAGGATTGTGGCATGAGGAGGAACAACAGGAATGAACGAACAGACTGAACGGCAGCGGCCCATAAGCTGCAGCGGCTGCGGCGTTAAGCTGCAGACCGTGCACCGGGACCAGCCGGGATATATGCCGGAAGCGGCTTATGACCGTGATCCTGTCATCTGCCAGCGGTGCTTCCGCATTAAGAATTATAACGAGGTCTCCTCGGTCTCCGTGGACCAGGACGAATTTCTGCGTCTGCTCTCCGGAATCGGGGAAAGAAACGCGCTTGTCGTCCATATTGTCGATCTTTTTGACTTCGAAGGCAGCCTTATCTCCGGACTGCAGCGGTTTGTCGGCAGCAATCCCGTCATTCTGGCCGTGAACAAATGCGATCTGCTGCCCAAGGTGACCAACTGGAATAAGCTGCGCAATTGGGTTCAGCAGCGCTGCAAAGAGCTTGGACTGAGAACTGCGGAAATCGTACTTTGCAGCGCCAAACGGGGACAGGGCTTCGACCGGCTGCTCGATTCGGTGTCTTCGCTTCGCGGCCGGCGCGATGTGTATGTTGTAGGCGCAACCAATGTGGGCAAGTCGACGCTGATCAATCGGCTCATTTCGGATTATAGCGATCTGGAGCAGGAGCTGACGACGTCCCGGTACCCCGGCACGACGCTGGACAGCGTCAAGATTCCGCTTGACGACGGCCATTTCATCATTGACACACCGGGGATCGTCTATCCTTGGCGGTACAGCGAATTGGTTGAGCGTCAGGATCTGGATGCGGTTATGCCCGCGAAGCCGCTCAAGCCTGCGGTGTACCAGTTGAACTCGGGACAGACGCTCTTTTTCGGCGGCTTAGGCCGGTTCGATTTCGTGCAGGGCGAACATCAGTCATTCACCTGCTTCATCAGCGGTAGCCTCAAGATTCACCGCACCAAGCTGGAGCGGGCCGACGATTTGTACCGCGATCACCGCGGTGAAATGCTGTCCCCGCCTGCATCTGGCGACGTGGATAAGCTTCCGGCCTGGCAGCGGCACGAATTCAGAATAGCCAGAGGAAGCCGCAGCGATGTCTTCATCTCCGGCCTGGGCTGGATCAAATTGAACGGAACGGAAGGCGCGGTTGTGGCTGTCCATGTCCCTCGCGGCGTGAAGGTGCTGGTTCGCCCTTCGCTGATCTAGATAGAAGGAGGACAATGATGACGGCTTCAACGGAAACCTGGTCTTCGGCGAGCGGAAGTATTCTTTTAGGGGTTATAGGATGCCCCATTTCACATTCCAAATCGCCCGTCATGCATAACGCGGGCCTGCAGGCGCTTGGTATCCCGGGAGCTTATGTTCCCTTGCACGTCAACCCCGATAAAGTTGGAGAGACGATCCGGGCCATACGGACACTGAATTTTCGGGGGATCAACGTGACCATTCCGCATAAATTGGCAGTGATTGAGCATCTGGATAGAGTGGACCCGGCAGCGGAGGCCATTGGGGCGGTCAACACGATTGTTAACGACAACGGGATTTTGACCGGCTACAATACCGACGGAATCGGATATGTGCGCTCGCTGAAATCGGAAGCGATCTCCGATCTCTCCGGACGCCGGATTACGGTTATTGGTGCAGGCGGCGCGGCAAGGGGCATCATCGACGCGCTGCTTCAGGAGAATCCGGCGTCGGTTCTTATTGTTAACCGCGATGAGGAAAAGGCGAAACGGCTTGCGGGAAGCTGGAGCAGCCGGGGCGATATCAAGGGTATTGGATTGGATCAGATTCGGAGTTACATCGGCGGTACGGATATTCTGATCAATACAACCTCGGTAGGAATGCATCCCAGTGTGGACGAAATGCCCGTAGACCCGGATATCATTCCGGAAGGAATCGTGGTCAGCGATCTGATCTACAACCCGCTGCATACCCGTCTTCTGCTGGAAAGCCGCAAACGCCGGGGCTGCATTATTCACGGCGGCGTGGGGATGTTCCTGTATCAAGGGGCCTACGCTCTCGAATACTGGACGGGAATGCCCGCTCCGATCGATGTGATGCGTGAGGCTCTGCTGAGCAGTCTAGGCGCCGATGAGCCATCAGGAAGCAAATAGATTTTAGGATAATCGGGTAATAATAGTTCATAAATAAGGAGTATGCATACATGACGTTAACCGGCAAACAAAAGCGCTATCTTCGTTCGCTTGCCCATCACCTTGACCCCGTGTTTCAGGTCGGGAAGGGCGGCGTTAACGAGCATCTGATCCGTCATATCGAGGAGGCGATTGAAAAGCGCGAGCTGATGAAGGTCAGCGTGCTGAACAATTGCGCTGAAGATCCGAAGGAGATAGGCAGCGAGCTTGCGGAGCAATCCGGCTCCGAGCTTGTGCAGGTCATAGGCAAGACGATCATCTTGTACAAGGAATCCCGCGACAACAAGACGATTGAGCTGCCCAGATAAGATCAATATCCCGGAGCGGATTAGACGAAGGCGCTTCGATAAGTAAGCAGTACGTAGTCAGGGCCTCAGGCGAGAGAGGCAAATTTGCAAGGAGGTGGGAGTGTGAAGGTCGGCATTATGGGCGGAACCTTCGATCCCATTCATATTGGCCATATGCTGGTTGCGGAGACGGCCAGGGATGCCTTCGGGCTGGAACAGGTATGGTTCATGCCTTCGCATATCCCGCCGCATAAGCATGCGGCAGGAGCCTCCGGTGAGGCGAGGCTGGCTCTGGTGAGCGAGGCGATCAAGAACAATGGATCTTTCCGCATTCTCGATTGGGAGATTGTGCGCGGAGGAGTATCCTATACGATTGAAACGGTGCGGCAGCTGCAGGAGCGTTATCCGACCGAAGATTTTTATTTTATTATCGGAGCGGATATGGTGCAGTATTTGCCAAAATGGAAGGATATCGACGAACTGGTGCGGCGGCTTACCTTTGTCGGTGTGGGACGTCCGGGCAATTCTCTTAATCTTGGGACGCTTCCGGTCAATATCGCCGAGAAGGTGCTGCTGGCGGACATGCCGATGGTCGATATTTCGTCCACAATGATCCGGGAGCGGGCTGCATCCGGGAAGTCGATCCGGTATATGGTGCCTGAAGCGGTATACGACTACGTGCAAAGGAGTGAGTTGTATGGGGTTCAGCCGCGAAGCGCTAATTGAGTCGGTATCCTCGCAGATGCCGAAGAAGCGCTGGAAGCACACGCTGGGCGTGGTGGAATCGGCGGGAGCGCTTGCTAGGAAGTATGGCGGCGATCCGGAGCGTGCCGAGCTGGCGGCGCTATTGCATGATGTGGCCAAATATTGGCCGGTCGAACGCCAGCGCGAAATTATTGAACAGAATCACCTCTCGCCTGAACTGCTGTCCTATGACAAGCAGCTGTGGCACGCGGAGGTGGGGGCCTATGTGGCGGAAAAAGAGTACGGCATCACAGATACGGGTGTGCTTGATGCCATCCGCTACCATACTTCAGGCCGGGTCGGCATGACCCTGCTGGACAAAATCGTCTGTCTGGCTGATTATATTGAGCCGGGTCGGGATTTTCCAGGTGTCGACCGTATACGCAAACTTGCCGCTTCCAGTCTGGAAGAAGGGCTTATCGCCGGATTCGATTCTACGATCAGCCTGCTGCTGGAGAAGCGGCGGATTGTATTTCCGCTGACGGTAATGGCCAGAAACGATCTAGTAAAAATATTGGAGGAAAATGAATGACCATACAATCCGAAGAGCTGCTTCGGCTGACGCTTGAAGCAGTAGAAGATAAAAAAGCGATGAACGTCGTAGCCCTTGATTTGCGCGGCATTTCGCTGATCAGTGATTATTTCATTATCTGTCACGGCAACTCTGATACTCAGGTGCAAGCAATCGCTACCGAGGTTCGCAAGGTTGCGCAGGGAGCGGGGGCGGTTATCCGCGGCATAGAAGGAATGGATGCGGCGCGCTGGGTGCTGATGGATTTGGGCGATGTGGTCGTCCATATCTTCCACCGGGACGAGCGCGAATATTACAATATCGAGCGGCTGTGGTCCGACGCGAAGGTTGTGGAACCCGTATGAGCCTGATAGCCGGTAGCGTAGTAACGCTCGAAGTGGCGAGAGAGGTTTCACCCTACGGTTATTTCTTAAGCGCGGGCGATCAGGACGTGCTGCTGCATTATACGGAGCTTACGGATAAGGTCAAGCCGGGGGACAAGGTTGAAGTGTTCCTGTTCTACGATACGGAGGACCGTCTAGCGGCAACGATGAAGAAACCGTATCTCACGCTTGGCGAACTGGCCCTGCTGGAAGTGGCAGACGTTCATCCGCGGCTGGGCTGTTTTCTTGAAATGGGACTTGGGCGCCAGCTGCTTCTGCCCATCCGCGAGCTGCCTGAATTGAAGGAACTGCATCCGCAGGTGGGCGACCGTGTATTTGTCATTATGGAACATGACAAACAGGGACGGCTGCGGGCCAAGCTGGCGGGCGAACAGGAGCTTGCGCCGCTGACGTTCCCGGCCCCTTCCAGCTGGAAGGGGCAGTGGTTGAAGGCCCGGGTGTACAAGCCTCTCCAAATGGGTACTTTTGTCATTGTGGACGGGGGCGTACTCGGTTTCGGGGCAATCGGCATGATCCATTCCTCCGAACGGCCGAGGCTGCTTCGCTTGGGCGAGGAGTTCGAAGCTCGTGTAGCGTTCATTCGGGAGGACGGACGCGTCAACTTGTCCATGGCCCAGCGCAAGGAAGTGGGACGGGATATGGATTCCGCCAAGATTCTGGAATTTCTGCAGAATCGTCCGGGCGGCGGAATGCCTTATTCGGATGCGACGCCGCCGGATATTATCAAGCAGCGGTTCGGAATCAGCAAGGCGGCGTTCAAGCGTGCGCTCGGCAAGCTGATGAAGGAAGGTCTCATCACCCAGAAAGAGAGCTGGACGTATCTGGCGCAGGGAGATA
>NZ_ASSD01000683.1 GCF_000520715.1 Paenibacillus zanthoxyli JH29 | reverse complement strand
TGGTACATACAGCCACCAAGGCTGCCGATGAACTTGAGAAGAGCGGCATCAAAGCTGAAATCATTGACCTGCGCACCGTCAGCCCGATCGACATCGATACGATTGTGGAATCCGTAAAGAAGACGAACCGCGCCATTGTGGTGCAGGAAGCGCAAAAGAGCGCCGGTGTCGCTGCCGAAGTCATTGCACAGATCAACGAAAAGGCGATTCTCCATCTCGAAGCCCCCGTTCTGCGGATCACAGGACCGGACACGGTATATCCGTTCGCCCAGATCGAAGACACCTGGCTGCCAAATCCCGCCCGCATCATTGCCGGTGTGAAGAAAGTTCTGGAATTTTAATCGTTATTTTTCATAGAGGAGGTTTTCGATCGTGACAAAATTCAATTACCCGTTCCCCGAGCTGGGCGAAGGCCTGCACGAAGGCGAAATCATCAAGATGCACATCAAGGCCGGGGATAAAGTGACCGACGAAGACATTATTATGGAAGTGCAGAACGACAAAGCTGTCGTCGAAGTTCCATGTCCCGTTAACGGAACCGTACTGGAAGTGCTGGCCAAGGACGGCGACATATTCCGCGTAGGCCAGACTGTTGCCGTTATTGACGCCGAAGGCGACATTCCGGAGCAGGAAGGCGGACACGCCGAGGCGCAGAGCGTGCAGGAAGCCGATTCGGCCAAAGGCAGCGCGGACACCGGTTCGTCTCCGGCTGCAGCCAGTCCAGCGGACGCAAAAGCTGGCGAAGCCGGAGGGGCGGAAGCCGTTCCGGCACCGGACCGCGACGTTCTGGCTACGCCGAGCGTGCGCAAATTCGCCCGTGACAACAGCGTGAACATCTCCAAGGTGAACGGCAGCGGCAAAAACGGCAAAATTACCCGTGAGGACGTCGAAGCGTTCTTGAGCGGCGGCCAAGCAGCAGCTCCGGCAGCTGTGGAAGCGGCCTCCGAAGCGGCG
>NZ_ASSD01000682.1 GCF_000520715.1 Paenibacillus zanthoxyli JH29 | reverse complement strand
GCCTGCCATACGCCGGCGGGTACGAGCGCCTGTGGCTGCTGGCCCGCGGCGATATCAAGACCCAGCACGATTTCCTGCACATCACCGGGAGATTCTCCATTTCCTCCAAGGCTTAACACAAGGGGGCCTCCGGCATGCCAGAACCAATGCTCATCCGACAGGACGGTATGCCACTCGGAAATTTCGCCCGGATGCAGCAGAAAATAGATGGTTGATGCCGCAGGACGGGGACCGGAGTAGTCTTCGCCCAGGAGATCCCGGGGAATTTGAACGGATGATTTCCAGATTTCCTTAAACCAGCCGCCCTCGACATGACGCTCAAGGCCGAGCAGTTCAACAAAAGGTGAAAGTTCTTTTTGTGCCACGATCTTCTCTCCTTACGATATGTTCCCGCTGGTTCCGCTCTCCCGGAATCCCGAAGTGTAGAATGGGACAACAAAGAGGGGCACAGCACGGATCGGATGTTGGTGCCCGTGTCCCCTACTTTAGCCGAAAACGGCGTAATTGTAAAATGAAATTCCGCAGCTTATTTATCCTTACCAGCCTTGAATACGTCGGCTATCGCCCCCAAGCTTCCGAGCGTTCTGACAACGTCAGTCGGCAGGAATACCTTGTTGGCCGGTCCTTTGGAGATCTCTCCCAAAGCTTCAAAGGACTGATACGCAAGCACCTGCTCATCCAGCCCCGCGCTTTTGAGCAGCTCAATCCGCAGCTTCTCCGCTTCAGCTACCGACTGAATCGCTTTGGCCTGACCGAGCGCCTCCAGTTCCTGCGCTTGACGCAGACCTTCTGCCTGATAAATCCTTGCTTCCCTGTCTCCCTCCGCTTTCAGGATTTTACTCTGCTTATCGCCCTCTGCGCGCAAAATCATATCCTGTCTGGCAGCTTCCGCCTCCAGCACAATCGCCCGCTTATTCCGCTCCGCCTTCATCTGCTTATCCATCGCTTCCTGAATGTCCACCGGCGGCTTGATATCGATCACTTCGACCCGCTCAATCCGCACGCCCCATTTCTCCGTCGCTTCATCGAGTGCGAGACGGATTTCGGTCGAGATTTTCTCCCGGCCGGACAGCGTCTCGTCTAGCTCCAGCTTGCCGATAATCTGCCGCATCGTGGCTGTGCTGATGTTCCGTACCCCATATACATAATCGGATATGCCATAGGTCGCTTCTTCCGGGCCCACCACCTGATAGAAAATAATCGTATCGATCTGCACCTGTACATTATCCTTCGTGATCACCGTCTGCGGAGGCACATTGGTCTGCTGAATCCGCAGATCATGATAGGTCCGCACGTGGTCGATAATCGGAATCAGAATATTCAGACCCGGCGTCAACAGTCGGTGAAATTTACCGAGCCGTTCGACGATACCTACCCGCTGCTGCGGAACGATTTTAACCGTAAGTGCGATAAATGCGATCACCACAACCAAGATAACTCCAATAACCGCCAATTCCATTCTCTTATCCCTCCCAGCGTTCTACTTCAATAATAGCGTTTCCTCTACTGATTACTCTGACCTTCTCATCCACACTCAATTGCTGCACCGACGCGGCACTCCATATATCGCCCCCGACCTTTACCTGCCCGTATCTGCCCGGCTCGATCGGCTGGATGACAATTCCCTCCCTGCCGACAATATCGGTGCCGATGTCCTTGAAGCCCTGCGAAGCACGAAACCTTGACACCACCGGTTTCGAGAACAGGGTCAACCCGAGCGCAACCAAAGAACCGGTAAGTACTTGAATCAGCACTGCGTCCGGTGCGGCAAGCGATACAAGGCCTGCGGCAACAGCGCCAATGCACAACCACAACAGATAAAAAGTGAGCGTCAGCATTTCGGCAACCAGCAATATGCCGGCGGCGATAAACCAGATGATCCAGACCATCAAACGTCACCTTCTTTTTCGCTTTATATTAACAATAACGAAAAGAATTCTTCTGCGTTGCATCTTTTTACATAGCTATTAACAACCGCTATATCCATTGTATTTCTACCGGGGCGGCGTTATGATGACAGCCTGATTCTTCATCGTTCAATCGGCTTGACCGATATGCTGATAGCTTAGCGTGAGATAAAAAATAACCCCAAACCTGAATGGATGGATTCATGTCCATTCAGGTTTGGGGCCATATTAAGATTTATTTACCTGTGCCGAGGGTATCCTGCGCGGCCAACTTCTCCGTCAGGAGCCGCAGCGCCATTCCCCTATGACTGATCGACTGCTTCTGTTCCAGCGTAAGCTCAGCCATCGTCTTCTCAAATTCCGGAAGATAGAACAAAGGGTCGTAACCGAAGCCTCCACCGCCCGCAGGTTCAGAGGTAATCCAGCCGTCCACTGCGCCTTCGGCCGTAACCTCCGCAGCCGTGGACGGGTCGTACAGCGACAGCGCACAGACGAACCTTGCCGTGCTGAGGAGCGGTTGTCCTGTATCCTCGCCCTGCTTTAATCTCTCCAGTTCGCTGAGCAGCTTCAGATTGTTGTCCTCATCCGACGCGCCTTCGCCCGCATAGCGAGCGGAATAAACACCGGGACGGCCGCCAAGCGCATCCACGCAGAGCCCTGAATCATCGGCAAGCACAGGCAGCCTAAGCGCTTCAGCGATCTGCTTCGATTTTTTCAGCGCATTCTCTGCAAAGGTTGTTCCATCCTCCACCACGTCCGGCAGCTCGGGATAATCTAACATGCTTTTTACCGTCAAGCCAAGCGGCACAAAAGCATGCTGAAATTCACGAACCTTGCCGGCATTTTTGGTTGCAACAATAAGAATACCGGTTCTTGAGTTCATACTATACCTTTTGACTGGTCTTGCCGGATGGAATTTTGAGCGCGATCGGTCCAAGGGCTTCTTTTTGGGCGGCAATTAGTTCAAGAATCCCTTGTTCGGCCAGACCCAGCAGATTATCCAGTTCTTTTCGCGAGAAGGGCCGCTCTTCCCCGGTTCCCTGCAGTTCGACGAATTCGCCGCCGCCGGTCATCACCACGTTCATGTCAACATTGGCTTTGGAATCCTCTTCATAATTCAGATCCAGCAGCGGGCGATCGCCCACAATACCGACGCTGATGGCCGCCAGATAATCGGTGATAGGGAACACGGTGAGACGGTGCTGGGTTACAATTTTGTTAATAGCAAACGCCAGTGCGATAAAAGAACCCGTAATTGATGCGGTTCTCGTACCGCCGTCCGCTTGAATAACATCGCAATCCAGGGTAATATTCCGCTCCCCGAGCGCCTGCAAATTGACTACGGAACGAAGAGCCCGGCCAATGAGCCTTTGGATTTCCATCGTTCGTCCGGTCAGCTTTCCCCGTGCAGCCTCACGCTGGTTCCGCGATTGCGTCGCGCGCGGCAGCATGGAATACTCCGCCGTCACCCAGCCTTTCCCCTGTCCTTTCAGAAACGGAGGGACTTTCTCCTCTACAGTGGCCGTACAAATGACCTTGGTGTCCCCCATTTCAATGAGTACAGAGCCTTCGGCATATTTATTGATTTGGGTCGTAATCTTCAGCGGCCGGAGCCCATCGTCGTTTCGCCCATTAGATCTCATTTTGTCTGCCTCCTACATTTGTATAGCGTGAGCTTCGTTTAAGCATCCTTTATTCTACCAAAGAGCAGGCGCAAAAGCATCTTTTTCGGCCTGGCGGCTAGGCAGCGTCCGGGCAGATCAGGGCTTTCCATCGTACGCAGCGTTCGCGAAGCATAAGTTCTTCGGAAAAATATTAAGTATTATCTAAGTTATCCTTTAGAGAGGGAGTTCATTCACATATTGCGGCGCTGATACAGGCTTGCCATAATCGACATTGTCGGTTCCGGTAACCGTCTGCTTGCCGTTCATCCGGACTTGGACCATGGCATCGTCCGAGTTCTGGGCAATCGTGAGTACTACGGACTCCAGCAGTTCGGCGGGAACCTGGCTGCCGTCATCGAACATATCATCGTTCAGAGATACGGTGACTACCCCGTTCTGTCCTTTCTCGACGGAATCCAGCGACGTCTCTGAAGTCATTACCGTTTCCAGCCCATTCTCGGAATTGGGTCCTTCAATCAACTCGTTCATCGCTGCTTTCAGCGGGTCCTGTCCCGGCGTTACGTAGCGGGTTACCGGAACATAATACTGAACACCGCCCGGGGAAGCTGCCGAGAAATAAACGGTAATCGCGCTGAAATTCATCGATACCGGACCTTGCGATGGCAGGTTGATCCCTATGCTGCGGGTCAGCGGACGATCGAGCGGTGTTCCCTTAAGCGGCATCTCATTCAGCTTCTTGCCGTCAACCCACAGCTGTACTCCCGTAATACCCTCCTGGCCGGTCAGCGTCCAGGTAACGGCCTCAAGCAGCTTTCGTTCGTCAGCCGGAGCATAAGTGCCGAATTTGCCGCCAAACTCGGCGACGGCCAAATTATGGTCGACCGTTACATTTTTAACTTCTGTGCCCTGCGGCAGGACGCCATGGAAACCGCCCGGCAAATCAGCGGCATAGGCTCCACCGTCAACAAGCGCTTCAAGAGACTGCTTCAACGCCCCATCTTTGCCCGATGCGGGAAGAGTGAGCGCTACGGGAGCAAGCAGACCGTTATCATTCTGTAAAAAAACGGTCGTGCGGGCAGCAGTCGAATCGTTTTCGCCTTTAAGCGCCGAACTCCCGCTTCCGGCTGCGGCGTTATTCGCCGCGGTACCTGAAGCGGCAGCACCCTCGCCTGAGTCGCTGCTGCTACCTCCGTTGTCCGCGCCATCCTCCGCTACAGGTGCGAATACCCCGGTATCCAGCGTATTCCCGCTCGTCTGCAGCATTTGCTCCTCCACATTGCCGGGCGGCGGGTCAATGGCAGCCGATTGGTCCGAGCCGAACAAGCCGCAGCCGGACAGCGCCAGTGGAATTGCCAGCAGGCAGGCTGCCGAAGCCAAGGCAAGTTTTTGCTTATTTTTCATTTGGATTTGCCCCTTTCAAGGTTATCGATACGGTTTGTACTGCTATGTATACGAGCTGCCGGTCCAAAAAATAACAACGGCTTATCCTAAAATAGCGAGTGCCTGCCTGGGCACAGCAGCTTCCGCTCCTCTCTCGGCTAAGCTGGTGAATTCCGTATAAGTCCCCTTTTCTGGACAAATACTTCCTGTGAACGTACAATTTGACTACGGCGCAGCATGGGGGTCCATGCCAGCCGGTCATAGATCCGACCAACTACATTTTTAGCGGGGTGACTGAACATGGCCGATGTAAAAATCCCTTACAGTCTGAACAGCAAAGCCGTCGCACAGGCAACGAGGGCCTGGCTTCACGCACGCGGAGTGAAGATTGAAGAGATTGCGGAGCTTGTCCTACTGCTTCAGCAGAAATATTACCCTTCCTTAACCAAGGAGGAATGCATTCACAATATTGAGAGGGTGCTCAGCAAGCGGGAAATACAGAATGCCGTACTAACCGGTATCCAGCTCGATCTGCTGGCAGAAGAAGGCAAGCTGATGTCTCCGCTTCAGGAAATGATTGAAAATGACGAAAGTCTTTACGGGGTTGATGAGATATTGGCCTTTTCCATTGTCAATGTATATGGCAGTATCGGATTTACCAATTACGGCTATATCGACAAGCTGAAGCCTCCGGGCATTCTGGAAAGGCTGAACGACAAAAGCGACGGGAAAGTGCACACCTTCCTGGATGACATCGTCGGGGCCATTGCTGCCGCGGCCAGCAGCCGGATTGCCCACCGCAAGCAGGCCGAGCGCGAGAAAGAATTGGGTCTTCCTCATGAGCCGGAGGATAGCGAGGAAACGTCCAATGGCTTGGACGCGGAGGAGATGCAGCGGAATAACGAAGCTTAAATCATATCTCACAGATAGCGCCTGGCTTTCTTATTATGATAGTTGCAGCTAAATCCGGAAGCTGGGTTCCGGAATTTTACGTTCTGAAATTTTTAAACAAAACAGCCGGCGGAATCTTTCTTCCGCCGGCTGTTTTTCAAGGGAACAGTCATGCTTTTATTGAATAAAAGCGGATCTAACCCGCTCTCCTCCAATGCCGCCTATCTGCTCCTCCCCTATATCCAGTTTCTGTTCATCTATGGACGAGTCCCTACGAAAATCATGCGCGGCGAAGTCTCCGCCTCATATTTCTCTTCATCGTAGCTGCCGTGCACCGATTCGATCGAAAGACCGGCATTCGCGATTAAAGCGCGGAATTTCTCCAGTGAATACAGCTTCACCCGCTCATGATACTGCCGCGGCGTTCCATCGGATTTGGACGTCAGTACGATGTCTTTCTTTACATAACCGTCCTCAATCCTCCGCTTCTCGTCAATCAGATTGTCTCCGTCTTCCCGTGTGGAATGCGGCACCAAATGGGTCATCGCATAGGAAGGATTCAGGAAATCGATGATGAACTTTCCTCCCGGCTTCAGCATCCGCCGAATTTCCCGCAGTACCTTCAGCTGTTCCTCGTCCTCCTCAAAGTAACCAAAGGATGTGAACAGATTGACTACTGCGTCAAATCCGCCCTCAAGCGGCAATTCCCGCATGTCGGCCCGGACCCAATTGACCCGCTCCGCGCCTTCCTGGGTGCGTGCCTCGCGCAGCAGCGCTTCCGACAGGTCGATTCCGGTGACCTCGTAGCCCGCTTCCGCGAGCGCCAGTGAATGCCGTCCCATGCCGCAGCAAAGGTCCAGCACTTTGGCTTTCGATGGCAGGCCGAGCCAGCCGGTCATCCGCTCGACCTCTCGCCGGGCTCCTCCGAAATCCCGATGCCTATATACGATCAGATAGTCCTCCCCAAAGCTTTTCTCATACCATTCGCTCATGTCCCGTTTCCTCCCGCAGGTCCGTTTCATTAATCCAGTTTATGAATCTGCAAATGTACCGATTATTTTACCCCCTTTTGCCGCTAAACTCAAAGCTTCAAGTCACTCGCGCTCCATGAAACATAGTATAACCTGTCCGACATTCCAGAACCGGTCGCGCGGCAGACTGGCGCTTTTCGTATACAAAAGGGACCGATTCGCAAGGAAATGCTTATCCCGTGAATCAGTCCCTTATTTCTAGAGAGAATATTTTATCCATTGTTGCTTCAGCCCTGCCTTTGTAGAAGCAGATTATCAGCTTTCTCCGTCTTCTCACACCGCGTTCTGCGCCTGCTGTTGTTCTTCCAGCAGCCATTCCACCAGCAGGGCTTCAGGCACGTTGCCTTTGCTGGTTTCAGCATATTCCCGGACACGCACCAGCAGCCTGGCTGCCGTATCGGGGTCCACTTCCAGCCCCCGCTTGCCAAGAACATGAGCGACGCCGCCCGTTCCAGAGTGCTTGCCGAGCACGAAACTATGCTCTCTGCCGACTTCAGCCGGGTTAAAGGTCTGATAGGTTTCCCTATCCTTCACCAGTCCGTCGACATGAATACCCGATTCATGCGTGAACGCCATCTTTCCTACAATGGGCTTGGAATCTCCGACACTGCGGCCGGAAGCCGCGATCACCATATCGGCAATGAGCTTGAGCAACTCGGCCCGGATGTTACTTTGGCCGCTGTACAAATAACGCCAGGCCAGCGCAACTTCCTCCATCGCCGCATTACCTGTTCGCTCACCGATTCCCGCGACGGTCGTGCTCGCCCACGTCGCTCCGGCGGCGATGCCGCTCAGCGTATTCGCGACAGCCAATCCGAAATCGTTATGGCAGTGCACCTCCAGCTCCACATCAGACGGCACAGCTCCAAGCAGCGTACTTATCCGCTCAGCCATTTGACCGGGATGATGTGCGGAAACCGTATCCGCATAACGGAACCAGCGTATACCGCCTTCCTTATACAATGAATTGACCAATTCCACCAAAAAACTCATGTCCGCACGAGACGAATCTTCCATACCGACCGACACGGTCATACCCAGCCCACGCGCATATTCCACCGCACGAAGCAGCTTGGCTAAACCTTCAGCAGGCGAAAGCCCGAGCTTACCCCGAAGCTGAACTTCGGAGGCAGGAATTGAAATATGACACCAATTTACTCCCGTCGCCAAAGCCTTGTCGATATCGCTTTTGAGTGCTCGGTTCCAAGTCATCAGCTTCATGGGAAGACCGAGGGCGGCAATCGCCGCAATGTCCTCTTGTTCCCGAATCCCCATAGCCGGAATACCGATCTCCGCTTGTTCTACACCGCACTCCGACAGCAATCTTGCGATTTCCAGCTTTTCCGCCCTCGTGAATGATACTCCAGCCGCCTGTTCGCCATCCCTTAGCGTCGTGTCACATAGCTTGAGACTTTTCACGGTTACCTCCTTCTCCGCAGCAAGCGCAATTCGGATTACGGGCAAGTCGGACACTGTAGGTGCTAAAGTCAAGTGAGTTAAAGCGATACATAATGCCGGTATAGGCCGGTCCCACCCTTGTAATCCATTTTACGGCTTCCAGCGCAGCCAGGCAACCCGCAATACCGGAAGTTGCGCCCAGAACTGGAAATCCAAAAGGTTCCCACTGAGGCTGATTGTCGGGATATAAACATTCCAAACACGGCGTCTCTCCTGGAACCATTGTTGTCAAAGATATTTCAAAGCCGTACATCGCCGATTCCACCATCGGCTTGCCGGCCTCTACGCAGAGTCGGTTCAATACGTACCGCTCCGGGAAATCATAACGGGCGTCGATAACGATATCGGCGCTCTCAATCCAAGGCTTTGCCTTGTCATACTCAATCTTGGAATTGTAACCCTCGATTTCCATCTCGGGATTGAGCCGCCGCAAATGCTCCACGGCCGTGCTCATCCGTTCCATTCCCAAGTGTTCGCTATCCATTAGAATCTGGCGGTTCAGGTCCGGTAAGAGAATTTTCCCTTCATGCGCGAGAATCAATTTGCCGACTCCTGCAGCCGCCAAATAAATCGCTGCTGTACCACCCAGGCCGCCGATACCGGCGATCATTACCGTCGCTTCTTTCAGCGCTTTCTGTCCGTTCTCTCCCAGCAGCTTCAACTGCCGTGCATACCGCTCCTGTTCCAGAAAACCGATCGACCCTTGCTCCATCGCATTATACCTCCGTTATCGCTCATGATTTAATAGTTTCAAATAGTATAGGATCGGAGGTGTTTCTTGACAATGAAGTTTATCCCTCCAGACTGAGTAATCCGTGCACAGCAGTCTGTTCTTTATACTTATCTAAGAAGGCAAGGCCCTCATCCAAGCAAGCAACCGCATAGGCAACCGTCTTCTCCAGAGAAGTGAACGGAAATGGAAAGCCTGCGCGCAGGCTCTTCATCACAAGAATGATGCGGCCGCTGTAGATCAGTCCACGGCCGAACCCTTCCACATTAATTTCCGCAGAGCTCTGAATCATCAAGCCGCTCTTCTCCTCCATCACACCGGCGATGGCCTGAAACAGTACCGGCACCTGGCGGCGGACTTCATCGGACGCCGTGCAGTTGATGTCCGATTTAGCCTTATCCTCCGCTGAAGCCAGGAACAGCTTCGCAATCTTCTCCTCGGGAGTCAGTGAAGCATAACGGCCAAAATAATCGCTCGCGCTAAGCAGATCATTTAAACGGCGGACAATACGCTCCGCCTTTTCAGGATCGGGCGCCGGTTTGGAACGGCGCTTCGGCCGCACTTGAGCTGTGTCCGCCGGCTGTTCGTTCGCAGATGCGACTTCATTAGCCATTTGATCCATTGACCCCAGCTCCTTCCTCTTCCTCCGCAC
>NZ_ASSD01000681.1 GCF_000520715.1 Paenibacillus zanthoxyli JH29 | reverse complement strand
CGGAAGCCGGCTGCGTCCATAACGCCGGCCAGACGAGGAGCAGCGCGGCTGCTGCGGCGATAATGGCGGTTTTATTCATGGATTTTGACCTCCCTGGCTATCAAGCGGGAACTCAAGGCGCAGGCTTCTCGCCGGGCCCCCGCGAACGATTCAGAATTAGACTTAAGACAGGCAGCCCCGCTTCGCGGGGAGCTATTTGCGGAAGAAGATAAACTTGATGCCGATCAGTCCGCAGGCGAAGATCAGCAGACAGTGCCAGGGAGACAGCGTAAATACCGGGAACAGCTGTCTGAAAAACAGTCCGGCGAACACAACGGCGACTACGGCGCCAATGTATACGCCCAGCGCTTTTAAGTTGAACCCGCCTATTTTGGGAACATCGTCTTCAGACAGGGACGAGAGCCATTTCATCAGCAGCTCGATACCGGCAATGGAGCCGATACCTACGGCGATCATTGTGAACAGGCTGATGCGGCCGAACGGTCCGGCTGTCCCCTGGCTCCACACGGTGACAAGTCCGGCAATGCCCTGCATGCCGAACAGCAGGGTGAGCGCCGTCCACGAAATCATGGCGTAATGGCCGGCCTTTCCGCGTTCTGGACGGGCTGGCGCGCTTTCGATGGCTTCCCGGAAATATTCTTCCGGATCGCTGCCGAAAATTTGCTGGGCGGTCCTGCCTTTGTCCTGCGCGCGCAGCAGCTTGTCGGCTGCCTCTAACAGCAGCTCCTCCGTCCGTACGGCGTCTACCCGGCTGGCTCGCAGCGCTAAAATCATATCCTCAAAGAAAGAGCGATTGCCCGGCGTCATCTTTTCCCTGAGGCGGTTGTTTTCCTTGATCATGTCTCTGACTTTCATCTTGTAAGTATTGACCTCCAGTAACCGTAAGCGGAATATTCTCTACGAAGAGTATACGTTTGCCCGGCCGTTCCGTGCAAGGATAAGCGTCCGGCGCTGCCGCCGCATAATATTTTTTCCGAAGGTAAATATTTATAAGGTGATTTCCGGTAAGGCAATTTCCGGCTTTTATTTTGGAAAAGAGAGGGGCAGCGCTCTATGGGACGCAAAAATGAACAAGATACGGAATACTCAGCGGAAGGCGGCACATCCCGCGTTTCCGGCAGCGGAGTCTTCGACTGGGGCGGTTCGGATGGCTTCAGTCTTTCGGACAGCGCCGCGGAAACTCCTAAGGAATGGAAGAAAGACCTGGAAGAACGAGAGGAAACGGACGATACGGACGATACTTTTCAATAACCGCGTTAACCTTATGGGCGGCTGCGTGGCTGTCAGCATGACAAATTCAATGATCTGCAGGCGCGATGAGCCACATTATTCAAAAAGCCTGAGATCGTGCATCTTTTCATCGCCGTAGGAGCCCTGCGGTATAACATGCCTACAATCATGCAGCTTTTTGCCCGTTCAACCTCATTCTTAGCCCAGCACAGCCTCAAATTCCTGCACAATTGTAGGTTCTCCCTGCCAACAGACGCCTTTTGTAAAAAAACCTGCATCTGAGCTGTTTTGCAAGACGCTGAACGAACAACTATCCATCACCAGCTTGACCTCGCCCCTTGATGTCAGAGCTTTTCGATATAGACAAGCATGCTTATCCCGTAAACCTTTCCGCCAAATCATCCGCAAGCGATCCCCGTGTAAAGCGGCGTTATGATTGACAAAATGCTTGAGGAGGGATATTATAAAGATATAAATCATAGTAATTTAATCGGAATAATAATATATTTAGGTTAGCGATTAAGGACAGGAGGTACGGACATGGAACGGGCGATCACCATCCGGCATAGAGGAGAGGAACTGACAGCCAGCATACATTATCCTGTAAAGGAAGGGAAGTCCGGCCGCTGCAAAAACCGGGTGCCGCTCGTGGTCATCTGCCACGGGTTTATCGGCAGCCGAATCGGCGTGGACCGTCTATTCGTCAAGTCCGCCCGCGAACTGGCCGGTGACGGCTACATGGTCATCCGCTTCGACTATATCGGCTGCGGCGAGAGCAGCGGCAATTACGGAGCCCAGGATGTGGAATCCATGATCGCCCAGACGCGGACGGTGCTTGATTACGGTCTGAGCTGCGCCGATGTCGATCCTACCCGGGTAACGCTGATCGGCCACAGTCTGGGGGGAGCCGTTGCCCTGCTTACAGCGGTAAGGGACCGCCGGGTGAAGAATCTCGTGTTATGGGCGGCTGTCGGCTATCCCTTTAATGATATCGTGAAAATCGTCGGACGGGAATCGTACGATCAGGCGGTGCAGACCGGTTCTGCCGATCATGCCGGATTCAGCTTCACACCGGTGTATTTTAACTCGCTGGCCAAGTTTCAACCCTTTCAGGAGGCCGGCAAATTTGGCGGCGATGTGCTCGTGATTCATGGAACCTCGGATGATGTGATTCCGGTAGACTACGCTTTTTTATATCAAAAGCTGTTCTGGACGCGCCCCGACGGACGCTGCGATAAAGAGATTATTTTTCAGGCCGATCATACCTTCTCTTCGGGCCCGGCCCAGCAGCAGCTGCTGAAGCGGACCAAAGAGTGGATGAACGAACAGGAGCGTATGCAGGAAGAATGGCAAAATTGGATGATCTAGGAAGACTGCTTTACTCGCAATGCCAGGCTGGAAACGTTAAAATATAGATGCACACCAAAAACCAAGCGTTTGGAGGTTGGCATCAATGAACATTCCGGCATTTTTTATCGCACACGGCTCCCCTCTGCTTGCGATTGAGGATAATGACTATACCGTTTTTCTGGAACAGCTCGGCCGGGAACTGCCGCGCCCGCGCGGTATCGCCGTATTCTCGGCGCATTGGGACAGCCCGGAGCAGCTGGTTACGGTAGATGAACGCCATGAGGCGCTGCATGATTTCTACGGATTCCCTGAAGAGATGTACCGGCTTACCTATCCCGCTCCCGGAGACGCTGGCCTCAGCCGCCGGATCGGCGAGCTCTTCGCCGCAGGCAATCTTTCCTATCAGCCTGTGCGGGGCCGGGGGATCGATCATGGCGTCTGGGTTATCCTGCGGCGAATGTTTCCGGATGCGGATATTCCGGTCGTGGCGCTGTCCGTCGATTCGCTTAGGTCCCCGGCGGAGCAGTATGCCATCGGACGCATGCTCTCGCCGCTGAGGGATGAAGGCATACTCTTCATCGGCAGCGGAGGCCTTGTCCATAATTTAAGGATGCTCGAAGACGGTGGCGACCCGGCGGAATGGGCGGTGGACTTCGATAGCTGGATTGCGGAGAAGCTGGAGGCCGGAGATCTTGAGGCGCTGTTCGCCTATGACAAACAGGCGCCACATGCCCGCGACGCTGTTCCTTCCTACGGGAAAGAGCATTTTGTCCCGCTGTTCTATGCGATGGGGACGGCAGCCAAAGGCACGAAGGCGCAGCGGATGTTCCAAGCGTACCAGTACGGAACCCTTAGCCTGAACTGCTGGAAATTTGAATAATTTAACAGATGACAGAAGGTTGGCCGTTAAAGGTCAGCCTTTTTTTAATTGAAACGGCGGCCTTCAAAGGTCATTGCAGACGCATTTTGGAGCCCCGCCCTGTTGGAATACTTTACCTCCCCGCTTTACAAAGCTTGAAACCCCCGTTAATTCTCGCTAAACAATCGGACAGTAAAGTAAAGCTTGTGGGACCGATCCCAGAATCATCTAAGAAAGGGGAGGCATATGATGATGCTGCTGAACGTCGCAGGGCAGCTTGACCCTTCTGATTCCAAACGCCATATTACATATGGATTTCAGTTAGACCAGCCCGCCGCAGTTATGCGGATTCGGTTCGCCTACTGGCCCAAGCTGCTGGAAGACGACGGCCAGGCTATGGAATTCATTATGGAATCCATCGATTCATATGTTGCCCCAGAGCATCAGGGCCCGATCCGGGAAGGCTGGAGACGGTATTTACCGCTCAAAAATCTGATTACCCTGTCAATGGACGACCCTAACGGATATCGGGGCGCGTGCCACAGGCATGATGCGGAGCAGAGCCTGTTCCTGTCGGAACAGGAAGCGTCAGAGGGGCTGATGCCCGGTAAGCTGGCTTTAGGAGAGTGGAATGTAATGCTCAGCGCTCACGCTGTCGTAACGGAGCGGTGCTCGTATGATTTGTCGATTTGGACGGAGGAGGCGGATACGGCATGAGATGGCTGGCTTCCGAACTTCATACGCATACCTTGCACAGTGACGGCAGACAGTCGCTGCGGGAACTGGCCGCAGGCGCGGCGAAGCTGGGCTTCGACTGCATTGCGTTAACCGATCATAACACGATGTCGGGACTCGGAGAATGTGAGCAAGTCCAGCAGGAAACGGGCATCGTTATTATTCCGGGCATGGAGTGGACGACCTTTTACGGGCATATGGTGACGATGGGCTTGCAAAATTTTGTGGATTGGCGCAAGGCGGGACGATCTGACATTCACGAAGGAATCTCCATGGTTCACGGGCAGGGCGGGCTTGCCGGAATGGCACATCCTTTTCGGATCGGTAGTCCTGTCTGTACCGGATGTTACTGGGAATATGAAATCAGAGACTGGAACGACCTTGATTACATCGAAGTATGGTCGGGAACGTTCGCATCCGTCAAGCCCGAGAATCAGCGAGCCTTCGCCTTGTGGACGGAGCGGCTGAACGCCGGCATCCGCATTGCCGCTACTTCCGGACGGGATTGGCATGAGCAGAAGCACACGGACGAGCCTCTCTCGGTCACTTATCTGGGACTGGATGACGAGCCGGGGACGATTGCGCAACAAGCGGTTCGGGCGCTTGCGCAGGGAAGGGCCTCGGTAACGATCGGTCCGGTGGTAACGATGGAGGCAGAGAGCGGCGGCACATTGTACGGCATCGGCGAATCCGTCTCCGTGCAAAATGGAGCAGATCTAATCCATCTCCATGTGAAGATCGACTTTTCCGTTAGACAGACGTTGTGGGAACTGCCGGAACAGGATTTTTCGTTAAAAATTACGGGCAACTCGGGCACTCTCGCACAGTGCGCCGCAGGCTCCACCGATCAGATCTACGAGTTCAGTATCCCGGCAGACGGGCACATCTGGGCGAGGGCCGAATTATGGGGGATTGTAAAAGGCATGCGGACGATGATCGCTTTTACGAATGCTATCTATATAAGCTGAACTTTAGATTTTTCTCATCAGATATCAGTCGTAACTGCGGGGAATGTTTGGACTTCCGGCCGCTAGCTTAGTTAAGGAGGAATGGAAGAGTGAATGCTGTTCCGCTGGTTACCGCGCATACCGGATGTATGAATACGCCCGATAACTCCCTGCTCTCGATCGAAACGGGGCTGGAGAACGGCGCGGATATTATTGAAGACGATATTCGAGTTACCCGCGACGGAACACCTGTGCTCAGCCATGATGATGCGGTCCGGCTGGCGAACGGGTCTATGGGCAGGCTATCGCAAATGACGATTTCGGAATTAAATGAAGGTCTGTCCATTCCAATCGTTAAGCTGGAGCAGGCTTTGCATCTGGTACGGAATACAGGGAAGACGATGAATCTCGACCTGAAGGCGGATGAATGCATTGAGCCGGTATCCGAATTGGTGAAGAAGCTCGGCATGCTGGGCCATGTATTTCTGTCGGGCTGCGAGGCGGACAGGGCCCGTAAAGCCAAGCATAGCAACCCTGGGTTGCGTAAGCTTCTCAATGTGAATGCCAGTCTGTTTCTTGCCAGCAGCTATGCGGAAGCCGTCTTGCAGACACTTCAAGATGCTGAAAGTACCGGCTGTTTCGGAATTAATGTGCCTTACCGTTTAGTTGAACCGTATCTGCTGGAGAAAGCGGCTGAATCCGGGTTTCAAATCTACATCTGGACCGTCAACGAGGAAAAGGACATGAGATTATACGCGGGTATGGGCGTTCATTCCATCACTACAAGAAATGTAGCCGACCTCGTTCGGGTTAAAAAGGAAATGTTGGCGGAGGGAAGTTGAACGTGGGCTATAACATTAAAGAAATCGCCGCCTTGGCAGGCGTCTCCAAATCTACGGTGTCCAGAGTGATCTCAGGCTCCGGCTACGCCAGTCAAGAAGCGCGCGAACGCGTGATGAAGGTTATTGAAACGCTCCAATACAAGCCGAGCGCGGTGGCGAGAGCGATGGTAGCGCAGCGGACATACAATATCGGCGTCATCATTTTCCGGGAGCAGCAGCCAATCGTGTCCCATCCGCTGTACGGCAAAATTGTCGACGCCATCCTAATGGCAGCCGGGGCCAAAGGCTACTCCGTGTTTCTTACCACGGACCGTGAGATGTCGCTGCGTTCCACCGATTTTATGCTGGAAAAGCGGGTTGACGGATTAATTCTGATCAGCCGGCTCCGGCAAAATGTCATCGATTACGTGAAATCATTCAATATTCCGTATTTGATGGTCAACGGATCGACAGATGATCCGGAGGTCGTTCAGATCGTAAGCAAGGACGAAGAAGGCGGGGAACGGGCAGCGTCTTACCTGTACCAGCTCGGGCACCGCAAAATCTTCATTATCGCCGGGCCGCAGGAGCACAGAAGCCATAATTTACGCCTGAAAGGCTTTCGCAGCAGCATGGAAAGATTGGGCAACAGCGGAGGACTGACTGTAGTTTCCTCGCCGGAATCCAGCGCTGATATGGGATACCGGGTCATGCTGGAGAATTGGGACTTATTTGCAAATGGAGCTTTTACGTCCTTGTTCGCAACGAATGACATGCTCGCTCTCGGGGCAATGAAGCTTTTGGCCGAGCGGTCGGTTAGGGTACCTGAACAAGTCGCTGTTATGGGCTTTGACGATATCGACTTCGCTTCCATGTATTCCCCTTCGCTCACCACCGTAAGGGTTGAGAAGGAGAAGATGGGACAGGATGCGGTATGGATGCTGGACCGGTTGATCCGGAAGGAAGACGGCCTCCCCAAGCTGAACGAGTATGCGAGCGAGCTGATTATTCGCCAATCTACCTAAATTATCCTTTACGATTCATGTAATCTCAGATTCCCGGAAAGGAGCTTTACAGGCGCATGAGTTGGTATTTTAGAGCCATCGGTTTTCGGAAAATATTCGAGTTCCTGCTGCTTGTCGCCTTTGTCGTGTTCTTTGTCGGCCCGCTCTTGAATCTTGCCGTGCTGGCTTTCAGCAGCAAATGGAACTATCCCGACCTGCTGCCTCGGCAGTGGTCCTTACAGTGGTGGCATTTCGTACTTCAGGAGGATGATATCGCCAAATCCATCGGGCTGTCGTTTCTGATCGCCGCGTTAGTCACGGTATTGTCCATCGTCATTTGTATCCCGGCCGCTTATGCTTTTGCCCGGATACGATTTCCGCTGAGCCGTTTCTTTCTGTTCTCTTTTCTGCTTACGCACGCTTTTCCAAAAATGGGGCTGTATGTCTCGATTGCCGTCCTCTTCTATAAACTTGGGCTGATGAATACGCTGCTCGGCGTGGTCCTGGTTCATATGATCAACGTTCTGATGTTTATGACCTGGATTCCGACGGCCGCTTTCCGCAATGTGCACACCGCGCAGGAAGAATCGGCGAGAGATGTGGGCGCCACGCCGTTCCGCGTATTCCGCAGCATTACGCTGCCGATGGCGATGCCGGGTATTCTGGTCGCTTCCATCTTCACCTTTCTGAACTCTTTGGACGAGGCCCAGGGCACTTTCCTGGTCGGAATTCCCGATTTCAAGACGATGCCGATCGTTATGTATTCGATTATCGCCGATTTTCCGAGCAGCGCCGGCGCCGTATTCTCGATCATTCTCACCGCTCCGACCATTATTTTGCTGTTAGCCGCCCAGCGTTTGGTCAGCGCGGATATTATGGCCAGCGGTTTCCAAGTTAAATAACTTAGTCCCGGGACAATAACCGGATCAATTTCCGGATCACGGAGGAATTTCATGAGTGTACAGCTTTCGATTCGCAATCTGACCAAACGTTACAAGACAGGTGAGGGCGTAACCGGTATTTCGCTCGATGTGAAAAAAGGTGAATTGGTCACCCTGTTAGGTCCTTCCGGCTGCGGCAAAACAACGGTGCTCCGAAGCATTGGCGGCTTTCTTGAGCCGGATTCGGGCGAGATTATGATTGCAAGCAAGAGCGTGGTGAAGCTCCCGCCGGAGAAACGGCCGACCTCGATGGTCTTTCAGGGGTACAATCTGTGGCCGCATATGTCCATCTATGACAATCTGGCCTTCGGGCTCAAGATCCGCAAGACACCCAAGGCGGAAATCAAGAAGGCCGTCGAGGATGCGCTTCGGCTTGTGCGGCTGCCCGGCGTGGAGAAGAAGTTCCCCAGCCAGTTGTCGGGCGGGCAGCAGCAGCGAATCGCCGTCGCCAGATCCCTTCTGCTGAAGCCGGAGGTATTGCTGCTCGACGAGCCTTTCTCCGCGCTTGACGCCAAGCTTCGTCATGAAATGAGGGAAGAGCTGCGCGAGATTCAGACCGAGACCGGCCTGACCATGGTGTTCGTCACCCATGATCAGGAGGAAGCCCTGTCCCTGTCCGACCGGATCATCGTAATGAACCAGGGGAATATCGAGCAAATCGCGGCGCCTCAGGATATATACGATTCGCCGGATACGCTGTTTGTCGCTCAGTTTATCGGCAAAATGAACTTTGTGGAGGGGGTGGTGGAAGAGGACAAGCTGCGTGTGGGAGGTCTGGTTTTTCCGAATACGAAGCGTCTTGCGGGGTCAATCGTCGTCGCCGTCAGGCCGGAGGATGTCATGATCGGTCCGGATTCCGGAGAAAAAGACGGCTTGTATGGAACAATCAAGCAAGTGATGGTGCTCGGCCATTATGCCGAGGTGTCGGTTGAACTTGACGGGTACGGCCCGATTCGGGCGTTTCAGCCGAGAGATACCGTGAAGGAACTTTCGTTGGGTCAACGTGTAACCGTCGCTTTTGCCAAAGTGATTGCTTATCCGAACAAGTAGGGACAAACAAGGAGGAAATTTTAACATGTTTCGTATGAAAAAAGGTTTTACTGTACTGTCAGCTCTGGCGTTGTCATTCGGTATTCTGGCTGGCTGCGGTACAGCGAATAACAATTCAGCAGACTCCGCCGCCGCTGGCGGTTCCGAATCCCCGGCAGCAAGCAATTCCGCCTCTTCCAGCGCACCGGTCGAAATTCAATTTTATTTTACAGGCTCCCAGAACGTGAAGAACTTGTGGGACCAGCTCACACCCATGTTCGAAGAAAAGAATCCGGACGTTAAAGTGAAACTCGTGTACATTCCTTCCGGAACCGGCGCGCAACCGACCTATGACCGTATTTTGGCTGCCAAGCAAGCAGGCAAGGGGTCTGGCGGTATTGACCTTTATGAAGATGGTCTGCCCGTTGTCACCCAAGGTCAAAAAGACGATCTCTGGGATACGCTGAGCACAAGCTCCGTTCCGAATCTCGCCAAAGTGGATGCAAAAACGATGCAGGATGTCGCCAATCTGGCGGTGCCTTACCGTTCGTCGGCCGTCGTACTCGCTTATAACAGTGAGAAGGTGACCCAGCCTCCGCGTACGCTGGACGAGGTGTTCGACTGGATTAAGAAGCATCCTGAGCGTTTTGCTTATAACGACCCGTCCACCGGCGGCTCCGGCAGCTCGTTCGTAACGACGACCCTCTATAAAGATCTGCCTGAAGAGGCGATCCACAGCGACGACCCGGCCATCATGAAGGATTGGGACAAAGGCTTTGCGACGCTGAAGGAACTTGGTCCCTACCTGTACGGCAAAGGCATTTATCCGAAAAAGAATCAAGGAACGCTGGATCTGCTGACGAGCGGAGAGGTTGACATGATTCCGGCCTGGTCCGACATGGTGCTTGAACAGCTGGATAAAGGCCAGCTGCCGGCAACGACCAAAATGCAGCAGATTACACCGGGCTTCAACGGCGGACCAACTTATCTGATGGTGCCAAAGCTGTCCGAGAAGAAAGAAGCCGTCTATAAATTCCTGGACTTCGTCCTGTCGCCGGAAGCGCAAGCTGTCATGGTGAAGACGATGCATGGCTTCCCGGGAATTCAGCTGACGAACATGCCGCAGGACATTCAGGATTCATTTAAAGGCGTGTCGGAAGGCTTCCGTAATTTCAACGTGGGCGAACTGAGCAAAGAGATTAACAAACGCTGGCAGAGCGACGTGGCGGCCCAATGAGGAAGGAAGCGAAAATGGGGATATTCGGACTTTGTCTGGTTATCCCCTCCTTTCTCTTGTTGTCTGTGATCGTAATCACTCCGATTATATTATCTTTTTTCGAAAGCCTGCGCAATGAAAGTGGCGGGTACGACCTTAGCCGTTATGTATATTTGTTTACCGACGAGGGGATGCGCGCAAATATCGTATTTACCCTTCAGGTCACGATTGTTTCCTGTGTGATTGTGCTGGCTGTCAGCTACGCGCTTGCGGTGTACATGCGCTTCAGCACCGGCAGGCTGGTCGATTTGATTCGCAAAACCTATATGATTCCGATCTTTATTCCCGGGGTGATTGCAACCTACGGTCTGATCAACCTACTTGGGAACCACGGCTGGCTGTCCCGCTGGCTGCTGCTGTTCGGGGGAACGCTTCCGCGCATTATTTTTGATCAGAAGGGCATTATCATTGCGAATCTCTGGTTCAATATCCCGTTTACGACGATGCTGCTCAGCTCGGCGCTGGCGGGAATTCCGAACGCGGTCATTGAGAGCGCCAAAGATATCGGGGCCAGCCGGCTGCGCATCTTTTTCCGCATCATCATGCCGCTATCCTACAAAACATTTCTCGTCGCGGTTACCTTCGTGTTCATGGGTGTCATCGGTTCATTTACCGCTCCGTTCCTGGTCGGTCCGAATGCTCCCCAAATGCTCGGCGTGTCGATGGAGCAGGTATTCAGCGTCTTCCAGGAGCGCGAGCAGGCTGCGGCGATATCCTTCTTTACGTTCCTGCTGTGCTCGCTGCTCGGTTACTTCTACATCCGTTCGATGGTAAAAGAAGAGACGGCCCGGCCATGATTGAAATCTATACGAAGGAATGGAAGACGGTTGGCGCTAGATTGGCCGAGGCGATGCGGGACGGGAAAATCACAGTCGAACAAACATGCGCGGCCATCATTCCCGTGCTCGATCTGCTGCGCAAGGTGTTTCCGGATGAAGCCGAATTCCCGGCAAGGCAGGGAGAATATTATCATCTGGACGGGCAGCTCCGCCGGGCGGGGCGAGCCTATCAGATGGCGCTGGAGTTGGACCCTCCGCTCGCGCTTACGGAACGGGAAGCCGCCGTGATCCGCCGATATTGCCCGCTGCTGCTCACAACCGAGGCGGAATGCTTTCCCCTGAAGGATATCGTTGCCATCCATCATCCTACCCGGCCGCTCATTGGCTATCATCTGTTCTGGGAGGACGACTTCGACTTTCCGGATGATTACGAGCCCTGCGACCATGAAGAGATATGGGTGGAGTATGATCCTGACAAGGAGACGGTCACCCAGGTCATGACGTTCTTCCACAGCTCGGTGATCTCCTCGGAGGAGGCGGTTCGGGAAGCGAGGGAGCAGGGGGAGCGGCCGATTATCCGGATCGAGTGGGGTAAACACGGGTCGCTGCTCAAAGGTTGGGAAACAATCAACATTCCGATGAAGAACATGACCATGCAGGATTGGATGCGGCAAACGTATGAGCATGTGAAGGCGGGGGGACGCCTGCCGGAGCATCCGCTGAAGCGCTTTTGGCCTCGGGGGTTCGAAGGCTCCTATGAGTCGTATATCGACTTCTCCGTCCTGGTCGATCCGCTGCTTTATCTGGAGCGCAAGCCGCTTATGTTCAAGTCGCTCGATGCGAATGCAATTTTGTTTACACAGGCAATCCCCTACAATTTCCACCCGAAAATGGAATGGCCGGACCGGTTCGCCCGGGCATTGCTTGATTAGGAAAATATCGCACACTTGTACAGGCACTGCCGTGCCGCCCGCAGACGATGCAATTCAGGTATCGCGGGAGGATGACGGCAGTGTCTGTTTGCATGCGGCAAGACAAAAAGGTCCGGCTGTGCTTAAATGGAAGGAGCTTAAGAACCGTTTAAGGAGGACGTTTACTTTTATGATGTTAAACCGTTCCAGCTCCAGGCTGGCGGCAGGAATACTGCTGGCCTCGCTTGCTCTTTCCGCCTGCGGTCCGCAAACTGCGGAACCCCCCGCCGTTCCCAGCGCCGCGCCGCTATCCTCGGCTGCACCGGCGCTTGCGACGCCCGTTCCAGCGCCATCGCCCATCCCGTCTCCGATGTCCGTGTCCGGACTTACCGGGCTTCCTGTCACGGAAACGCCGCTTCCCCGGCCGCTTGCCGTGATGATTAACAACGCGCCGGCCGCTCGTCCCCAGTCGGGGCTGACTAAGGCCGATCTTCTGTACGAGGTGCTGGCCGAAGGGGGGATTACGCGGCTGATCGCGATTTATCAGAGCCAACCCGGCATCCCCAAAATCGGGCCGGTCCGCAGCATCCGTCCGTATCTGATCGACATCGGTGAGTCTTACGGCGGCGTTACCGTGCATGCGGGTGGAAGTCCGGCGGCCTATGCCATTTTGCAGAGACAGCATAAAGAGGACATGGACGAAATCGGCAGGGCCGGCGCCTACTTCTGGCGGGATAAGAGCCGCAAGGCGCCCCACAATTTATACACGAGCGAAGATAAGCTTCGGGCCGGAGCGGAGAAGCTCGGATACGGCAGGGCGGCGGATGTGCAGGGATATTCTTTTACCAATCCGGATGATGTCCCGGTGGGCGGGGAACCCGCGAGCGAGTTCAAGGTCCGCTTCTTGCTCCAGAGCTACACGGTGGATTACAAATATGATTCCGCTTCGCGCACCTATACAAGATGGGTTAACGGAAAGCAGCATCTGGACAAGGATAGCGGCGAGCCTATCGAAGCAGCCAACGTCATCGTCATGGGGGCCGGCCACAAGGTGCTTGACGAGGTAGGCAGATTGTCCGTCAACCTGGAACTTGGGGGAGAAGCCATGCTGTTCCAGCGGGGCGAGGCCATCCGGGGCAGATGGGTCCGCAAGGCCGGCGACGTCATAAGGTTCGTCCGGGACGGCAAGGAAGCGGCGCTGTATCCGGGAGTCACCCATTTTTTGATTGTGCCGAACAAGCCTTCTTTTGCAAGCCATGTAGCCGTTACCTCCTCGTAAAACCTTGGCAAAAGGAGCATAAGAAAGCAACCCGATACAACCAGTTTAAGGATACCTAGGTAATTCCATATATACCGAAAATAGCGAATTCTTTTTCCTCGTTCGACAAATTGTGATTTCATTGTAAAAAGTTCGGTTGTTTTTTACTTTCTATCTTTCAAGGCGGTATGTTAAGATAACAAAGGTCGTCATTTAATTTTATACTGTGATTACAATTGAATGATTCCGCCGTTCCAAGGAACTTTATACAAAGGAGTTTACAATAATGAGGCTGAGAAAAAAGGACATTTTCTTCGAGACGCTTGAAAATATGGCCGATACGATCGTCCAGGCTGCGGATTATTTCGCCCAGCATCTTTCCGATCTGAGCGATCTGGAAGTGTTTGCCGGAGAAATGAAGAAATATGAATCCCAGTGCGATACATATACGCACACGGTGATTAAAGAGCTGAACAAGACGTTCATTACCCCGCTGGAGCGCGACGATATCATGGCCCTGATCACAAGAATGGACGATGTCATCGACGGACTTGAGGCTTCCGCCACCCGTTTCTATATGTACAACATGACCCAGACAGACGAGTACATCGGCCAATTCGCCGAAATTCTCCGTCAGTCTTCTTATGAGATCCAGAAGGCGGTTCATCTGCTGTCGCAGAAGAAGCTTCTGGCTATCCGCGAATATACGATTCGGCTGAACGACCTGGAGAATCAGGGCGATGAAGTGCTGCGCAACTGTACTAAGGCATTGTTCGCGCAGGTCAAGGACCCGATTGAACTGATCAAGCGCAAGGAACTGTACGAGCGTTTGGAGACGACGACGGACAAGTGCGAAGACGTAGCCAATATACTTGAATCAATTATTATGCGCAACTCATAAGGGGCAAGTAACTATGGATACATCATCTTTATTGGTACTAGGCATCGTCATCATACTCGCACTCGGCTTTGACTTCATCAACGGCTTCCACGATACGGCGAATGCGATTGCGACTTCCGTATCGACCCGGGCGCTGTCACCGCGTACGGCGATTATTATGGCCGCGTGCATGAACTTTATCGGAGCGATGCTGTTTACCGGGGTAGCCAAGACCATCGGCGGCAGTGTAGCCGATCCGACGAAGCTGGACAACGGGATTGAAGTCGTTATTGCCACGCTTCTGGCAGCGATTATCTGGAACCTGCTCACCTGGTGGGTCGGAATACCTTCTTCTTCATCCCATGCGCTGATCGGAGCGCTCGCCGGAGCGGTCTACGTGGGGGCGGGCTCAGATCATATCAAATGGAGCGGATTCAGAGACATTGTAGAAGCGCTTATTTTCTCTCCGATTATCGCTTTCGTTATCGGATATATTGTTATGACCATACTTAAATGGATCGTTGCCAAGCAAAGTCCGCATACGGTCAATAAAGGCTTCCGCACGATGCAGATCATAACGGCCGCTTTCCAGTCGTTCACTCACGGAACGAATGACGCGCAGAAAGCGATGGGGATCATTACGTTTGCGCTTGTCACCTCGGGTCGTCTGGATACGATGGACGTTCCGATTTGGGTTAAAATTTCGGCCGCGACCGCTATGGCACTCGGCACCTCAATCGGCGGCTGGAAGATTATTAAGACGATGGGTACGAAGATATTCAAAATCGAACCGATCAACGGATTTGCGGCCGACATTTCGGCTGCTTCCGTTATCTTTTCGGCGACGCTGCTGCATTTGCCGGTGAGTACAACCCATGCGATCACGTCTGCGATTCTCGGCGTCGGCTCGGCAAAGCGCTTCTCCGCAGTCAAATGGGGCATAGCGGGCCGGATTGTTGTCACCTGGTTTATTACGATACCGATCAGCGCGGCGCTGGCAGGCATTATTTTTAAAATTCTATTTTAGCTCTGAAGCGGTAATACGCGGGGCCGGATCGACAACGTCGATTCGGCCTCTTTGTTTGCATAAGGGGACAATCGGAAGCGACTCATGTCACAAAAAGTTACAGCATAACGATAAAAAACATTAATCAACGAGAAAAGAAAATAAAATACCTCATAATTATCAAGGAAAATTACGGTTTTAATATGAAAATCATTGTAGGAAAATGTAGTTTTTCATAGTGGCTACAGTAAGGTTGTTCTCAAGTGTTACCATAGCTGACAGGAGAGCTTTTTTAGAAGATTTAGAATGTCAGAGCAATATAAAGCAAGGGGGGGACAGTCGTTGATCGATTTTCAGCAGGTAGATAAACATTACGGACATTTCCATGTACTCAAGAGCATCAATCTGCATGTTGAGGAGGGGGAAGTGGTCGTTGTGGTCGGTCCGTCCGGCTCGGGCAAGAGTACGATGCTTCGCTGCATCAATCGTCTGGAGACGATCACGAACGGGCAGCTTACCGTTAACGGCGCGGCCATTAATGACAAGAAGACGGATATCAACAAAGTCCGGCGGGATATCGGCATGGTGTTCCAGCACTTCAATCTGTATCCGCATAAAAAAGTAATCGACAACATCACGCTGGCGCCTGTCAAGGTACTGGGCGTACCGAAGGCGGAGGCCGAGCAGACGGCGATGTATTATCTGGAGAAGGTCGGCATCGCCGGCAAGGCGCAGGCCTATCCGAGTCAGCTCTCTGGCGGGCAGCAGCAGCGTGTGGCGATCGCCAGAGGACTTGCGATGAAGCCCAAAATCATGCTGTTCGACGAACCGACGTCGGCGCTGGACCCGGAAATGGTCGGCGAGGTGCTTGACGTTATGCGGACACTAGCCAAGGAAGGAATGACGATGGTCGTTGTTACCCACGAGATGGGCTTTGCCCGCGAGGTGGCGGACCGCGTGATCTTCATGGACCAGGGGCAGATCGTGGAGGAAGCCGCTCCGGAGCAATTCTTCGCCAATCCGCGCGAGGAGCGCACGCGAACTTTTCTCAGCAGGGTATTAAGCCACTGAAAATATAACAAAAACTGGGGAGGAACAAATATGAAAAAGAGTTGGAAGCTGTTAAGCGTAATGATGATCGCCATGCTGCTCATTCTTGCAGGATGCGGCAGTAACAATGAGGGTGAAGGCAACGCCGCTAAGGGAGAGAGCGGAGCGGATGGAATCGCGACGATCAAAGAGCGCGGCAAGCTGCTAGTGGGTGTTAAATTCGATACGAAGCTGTTCGGTCTGAAGGACCCTGCGAGCGGTAAGGTTGAAGGTTTTGACATCGACATTTCCAAAGCGATCGCGAAGCATATCCTTGGCGACGAAAATGCCATCGAGCTGAAGGAAGTCACCTCCAAGACGCGGATTCCGATGCTGAACAACGGCGAAATCGATATGGTCGTAGCAACGATGACGATTACGGAAGAGCGCAAGAAAGAAGTCGATTTCTCCGACGTCTACTTCCAAGCCGGTCAATCGCTGCTCGTTAAGAAAGGAAGCCCAATTAAAGGCATCGCCGACATTACGAAAGACTCCACAGTGCTGGGCTCCAAAGGCTCCACTTCGGTCAAAAATATCAAAGAAAAAGTTCCGGGCGTAACCGTGCTTGAATTCGACAACTACCAGGATGCTTTCACTGCGCTGAAAACCGGCAAGGGCGACGCGCTGACGACGGACGACGCGATTCTGTACGGTATGGCGGCTCAGGACCCGAACTATGAGGTTGTAGGCGAACCGTTCACCGACGAGCCTTACGGCATTGCCGTGCAAAAGGGCAACAGCGCGGTGGTAAAAGCGATCAACGATACGCTGGCCGAGCTGAAATCGAGCGGCGAGTACGACAAAATCTACGAAAAATGGATCGGCAAAACGCCTGCCAAGTAAGTTTGTATAAGCGGCAGGCTCACTGCTTAATGTGCATGGGGATGCACAAAGAGGGGAATAAAGAAAAATCGGCTAAAAGTCGGCATCAGCGAAAGGATGGGACGGGCGATTTCCGCTGGCCATCCTTTCGTGCTTGTCAGAGGACGACCATGAAGAGAGTACAGGGGACAAAAGAAATATAGAGAGTTAGAAGTGCATGATTATGCCAATCGCTATTATGAGACAAAAGGCAGGTGATCAAGATGCAGTTTTCCATTTTGACGGACTATTTCAGCACTTATATGGAGGGATTCCGCGGTACGATTCTTTCCAGCTTGCTGGCGCTAGCAGGGAGCTTTCTGCTGGGTACCCTAATTGCGGTATTCCGTATTTCTACCGTAAGAGCGCTGAGATGGTTCGGGACCGGGTACACCGAGTTTATCCGCAATATCCCGCTCCTGCTCGTCGTATATATTTTTTACTACGGCCCATCGGCATTCGGCTCGTCTCTGGACGGATTTACGGCCGGCACCATCGGCCTTACGGTGTATACGTCGGCGTTTATCGCCGAAGCGATCCGCGCAGGGATAGCAGCTGTTCCCAAGGGGCAGACCGAAGCCGCGCGCTCATCGGGCCTAAACTATGCACAGACGATGATTTATGTCGTACTGCCGCAGGCGATCAAGCTGGTTATTCCGCCGCTGGGCAACCAGTTCATCAACCTGATCAAGAATTCGTCAGTGCTGACGATCGTGGCAGGACTTGATCTAATGTATTTTGCGGATATCGTCAACAGCGATACTTTCCGTACGTTCGACACCTACGTATTCGTCGCGCTGTTCTATCTGGTGCTGACACTGCCGCTCAGCTATGGCATACGGGTGTGGGAGCGCCGGCTCCAGCGCAAATACTAAAGCAGCCCCACAAAGTGAAGATGAAGCTCCGAAGCGGATTTTTAACACTTTGCGGGGATTGAAAGGAGGATAAACGATGGATTTTGCCGGCGCTTACTCGGCGGATAATCTTAAATTTTTGCTGGACGGATTGTATGTCACGCTGATTGTCGCTTTTACTGCGATTATTCTCAGCTTCCTGCTTGGCTGTATCATCGGTGTTGTCCGCTATGCGAAGGTTCCGGTATTGTCACAGATCAGCTTCGTATTTGTGGAATTGATCCGCAACCTGCCGCTGCTGCTCATTATCTTCTTTATGCGCTTCGCGCTGCCGGAGGTTGGAATAAAGCTCGGGCTGATGACAGCGGCGATTGCGGCGCTGACGATTTTTGAAGGGGCGATGATTTCGGAAATTGTGCGCGGCGGACTTACCTCGGTCGACAAAGGGCAGATTGAAGCAGGGCGCTCGTCGGGACTTACGGGAGTGCAGACGCTGTGGCATATCGTTCTTCCCCAGGGTCTCCGGCGCATGGTTCCGCCATTGGTCAGCCAATTTATTTCCCTGCTGAAGGATACATCGCTTGCGGTGATTATTTCTCTGGCGGAACTGATGCACAATGCCGGAATCATTATCGGACACGGCTACAACTATACGATTCCGATTCTGCTGCTCGTAGCGCTGATCTATTTTACAGTCAACTACCTGCTGTCCCTGCTGTCCAAGCGCCTGGAGACGAAAAATGCTTAACGCCGCTATGCAGTCGTTTTTCGTAGTATTTTATAGGAATTCACAGCGGTTTATGGTACTATAATGGCTAATACTATCATGCGGGAGTATTGGCTAATGGGGCAGCCGCTTAACCGACATCCATATATTCAGATTCTGCTGGTCGCGGTTGTAACGGCGATTGCCGGGGAGTTCAAGATCAATCCCTATGCTGGCGACATCTTCAGAATCGGCTTAGGCAGCAGTGCATTTCTGCTGTTTTTGCTTTTGTTTCGGCATCTTCCGTTTATACTCACCGGCGTGGCTACGGGCATATCCGTGCTGATGTTCCGGACAGGCCTTGACCTGGCGGGGACGGATTTTACCGTACTGGAGATTCTGACCAGACACTGCTCCGCGATAGTGTATTACATCGTTTTTGCCGTGCTGATGCGTGTAATCAAAGGACGGATGGACGGATTCCATCCGCTCGTGCTGGGGGCGGTGGCGGCGGTCATCGACCTGCTCTCCAATGAGATGGAACTGCTGACCCGGCTGCTTGTGCTGGGCACGACCTCGTTCCGCCTGAATGAATGGACGTATCTGATGGCGATTGCCATGCTGAGGACCTATTTTACAACCGGTCTGTACAGCAGCATATCGATTAGCCGGCTTCGGCTGGTGCAGAAGGAACAGAACCGCCGGATGGAGCAGATGCTCGGCTTCGGATCGGGCCTGTACGGGGAAGTGTTCTATCTGCAAAAATCAATCGGCACGCTGGAACAGGCTACGCTGGACAGTTATGATTTGTATCGCAGTCTCAAAGACGGCGGAGAGTCGGCCCACAGCCGCCAGGTGCTCCATATCACGCAGCAGATTCATGAGGTGAAGAAGGATTCGCAGCGGATTCTGGCGGGTCTGACGAAGCTGGTGGACCGTGAAGTAACCGGCGATATGCCGCTGTCGGGCATTCTTCGCTTTACCGTGAAGAGCAACCAGAAGTATGCCGACATGCTTGGCAAGAATATCACGATTATTCAGCAGACCACCTCCGATTATGCCACCGCAAGCTATATCCCTCTGCTCACGCTGCTCAATAACCTTACAGCTAATGCCGTAGAAGCGATCAAGGATACGGGAAACATCTATCTGAACATATACGAAAAAGAAGAAATGACCGTGCTCACGGTCACCGACAGCGGCGGCGGTGTGAACGACCGCGACCGCGAGCTGCTATTCGATCCGGGCTTCACGACCAAATTCGATGATGAGGGCGTGGCGGCAACGGGAATCGGACTGTCGCATGTGCAGGATATCGTCAGGTTATTCGAGGGTGAAATTACGGTCAGCAACGCCCCCTATGCGGGCGGGGCCATGTTCAAAATCGCCATTCCCACGAAGAATCTGCGAAAGGAGGAGTAGAGCATGCCGCTATCTTTCTGTATTGTTGACGATGACCGGAGCGCCAGAAGAATGCTGCAGCATATTATCGAGGACAGCGGGCTTGGCGAAGTGGCGGGGACAGCCGAAGGCGGCCAGGAAGGCGTCAGGCTTATTCTGGAAGAATCGCCCGACATTGTGCTAATGGATCTGCTCATGCCCGACCAGGACGGGATTGAGACGATCCGTTCTCTGCAGGCGCAGGGCTGCAAGTCCAAGTTCGTCATGATTTCACAGATCGAGAATCAGGATATGGTCGGAAGGGCGTATGAGAGCGGCATCGAATTCTTTATCCGTAAGCCGATTAACCGGATCGAGGTGGAGACCGTGCTGCGCAGGGTGAATGAGCGTTACGCCATGAGCCGCTACCTAGACGAAATCAAATCGAGTCTGGAAAAGCTGGAAGGGCTTCAGTTCGGAGGGGCTCCTGTAATTCCGGCCCGGCGTACGGTCAAGGATGCCGTTCAGCCGATCCTGATGAACATGGGCATGATCGGCGAGAGCGGCAGCCGCGATATTACAGCAATCATGGAAATTCTGATGGAACGGGAGGATGCGGGAACGCTGCCGCCGCTCAAGGAGCTATACGAGGCGGTGGCCGCCCGTTACAAAGAGGGCACGAGTGACATCGCCAAGGAAACGAAGGCCATCGAGCAGCGGCTGCGGAGGGCGCTGGCGACGGGGCTGACGCATCTGGCCTCCATCGGTCTGACCGATTACAGCCATCCCAAATTCGAATACTACGCGCCGCTTTACTTCGATTTCGAGGATGTGCGCGCCAAGATGAAGGAAATTGATCAGGGCCGGGAATCCGGCAAGGCCAAAGTGAATATCCGCAAATTTTTGCAAGTAATGGCTCTGGAGCTTCAGGAAGGACTGGGGCGCTAAGATCCCCTCCCGAATTTGGGCAGGGGTTATTCCTGCTGTACAATGATGAGAGCAAGGCACCTTAAGGAGGGCAGGAGGATTATGATACGGACACTGGCGGTGACCCATCAGGGGGAGGTGTTGATGGACAAGCCGCTCTTTGAAATCAACCTGGAGGATTACAAATGGATATGGGTGGACCTTTCGGAACCGACTTCGGATGAGACAATGCTGCTGGATACCTATTTTCACTTTCATCCGCTGGCGATTGAGGACTGCATACATGTGCTTCAGCGGCCGAAGCTCGATTATTACGAGGATGTGCAGTTCTTTGTGCTGCATGCGCTGAATGAGACGACACTGAGCGCGGAAGAGGTGGATTTGTTTGTCGGCAAATCGCTCTTCGTGTCTTATCATCTTCACGAACAGGTGGAGCTGGAAGAAGCCTGGGAGCGGGTTGTAAAGGAACTCCACAACCGGAAAGGCTGGTCCGGCGGTCCGATGCTGGCGGCTTACACAGTGATGGATAAGCTGGTGGACAACTATTTTCCAAGCCTGTATATGATTGAGGACGAGCTTGCGGAGCTGGACAGCAGGGGGGGCCGTGAATCGGTGGAGGAACTGCTGTCCCAGGTATTCGATGTTCGCGGGCGTCTCCTGAAGCTGCGCCGGACGATTGTGCCGATGCGGGATTTGATGTACCGGATTCTCAATTCCCAGCATATCCAGAGCAATGCGGAAGAGCGTATGTATTTCGGTGATATTTACGATCACCTGCTCAAGCTGACGGATATGATCGAGACCGACAGGGAAATGACGTCAGACCTTCGTGACAGCTACATATCGCTGAATTCCAACCGGATGAACTTGATTATGAAGACGCTGACGGTAATCACAACCATCTTCATGCCCTTGACGCTGATTGCCGGCATTTACGGTATGAATTTCAAAGTAATGCCTGAACTGAACTATGCCTACGGATATCCCCTTGTCCTGCTCATCATGCTGCTATTGGGGGCAAGTATGGTGCTGTGGTTTCAAAGACGGGGCTGGTTTAAGTAAGCGAGGCAGTAGAGGACAGGAGCGCGTCAGAAAAACACCGTTTAGGGGTTGCTGATGCGTTTATATGCGCTGCGATGATGGCCAATTTAATGCGTTCGTCCTCGAGTCTTTGACCATCATTGCTCGTGTTGCTGATTTTACGTGGTTCTTCCGGTTCAAGATGATAAATACAACAGCGGCAGACTAAGACGCAAAAGTAAAGTCCTAGACTGGCCGCTGTATAAAGGGCTAGAATTTTTCGGTGCTCAGGGTCCTGAGAGCATGTAGGGTCACGTAACAAATCTGATTAGGCGGGCACGCAGTGTTCAAAACACGCCAGCTCGATAACTTGCAACATGAGGCTCCCGCGGATGATCAATCCTTGCTGAAGTGAAGTGAACCGTTGGTTTGTTTTTGTTAAGCGACTTCACCAGTCGGCATGATGAGTACGGATTACCACGCTAAAACTCCTCTCTCATTCAGGAATTCACCGTTGTGACGCTTATCATCTGTTGCGTAACCTACGATAATGGCGGCGGCCTCCTCTTTAGATTTACCGCCTTCAGCATTGCCGTTCAGATCTGTTGTAGTAAAACCCGGCGTTACTGCAAAAACTTGAGCGTTGCTGTTTCTTAATTCATAGGCCATGGAAAGGGTCATGGCATTGTTGGCCGTTTTAGACGAATTGTAGTCAAAGGAGTTTAATGTGAATTTAGCATTTTGCATATGGTCAAGTGAGGCCATGTCGGTCGATACATTTACGATAGTGCCTTCGTTATCCTTAATTAACGGAAACAAATGCTGGTTTAATCGGAAAGTACCGAAAAAATTGACTTCAAAGGCGTTGCGCAGGTCCTCTTCTCTGGTTTCTGTAAAAGAGCGAGAGAAAGCGCCTGGCATACCGGCGTTATTGATCAGAAGCTTCAAGTCCGGGTAATTCTTTTTGATCATATCTGCAACCTGCTCGATCTCCTCCAAAACGGTCACATCTACTTGTACGAACTCCACGTCAAGCCCCTGGGCAGCTAGTTCAGACACGGCTGTTTGGCCTCGTTCGGTGCTTCGAGCGCCAAGGATTACTTTCCAGCCTATTTCACCAAGCTGTTTTGCAATCTCAAATCCAATTCCTTTATTAGCGCCGGTTACAAATGCGGTCTTTTTCATACAAATCCTCCATTCCAAATTATTTTTTTGTTTAACGATAATGCTACACTTAGTGTTGCTCGTTCCGTGCAGCCGCTTCTAACTCCGTTAATCTGTTAAATAGGGGTATCGGGCCTTCGAAGCGTATTTATTATTATTCGTTGAAACGATTCGCGAAATCAGATGGAACCGCCATTGGCACGGATAGTCTGCCCGTTAATCCATTGGGATTCGTGGCTCGCCAGGAAAAGCACGATTTTGGTGATGTCCTCCGTTTCTCCTAATCTCCCTAAGGCATTCATACTGGCAAACGTCCTAATCTGCTCCTCTGATTTTCCGGCGGTAAACAGTTCCGTGTTCACCGGCCCCGGCGCGATCGCGTTGATCGTAATTTTCCTTGATCCAAGCTCCTTAGCCAGATGACGCGTAAATTGCTCGACGGCACCTTTCGTCCCCACATATAGGCTGTACGTGGGAAGCATCATCCCTACAATAGAAGTAGAGAAGTTAATAATGCGGCCGTTCTCGCTCATGGTCCGCGCCGCTTGCTGAATTGCGAAGAATGTTCCCTTCACGTTAATTGCAAAATGCTTGTCGAAGTCCTCTTCCGTAATGGCGGTAAGCGGCTTCGTCGCCATGACGCCAGCGTTGTTCACGAGAATGTCTAATCGCCCATAGGCCCGCAGCGTTTCGTCGAACAGCCG
>NZ_ASSD01000680.1 GCF_000520715.1 Paenibacillus zanthoxyli JH29 | reverse complement strand
CGTCCCGAAGCCGCCGGTCACAAGCACCCCCGCGCCCTGCTCCAGCGCCAGCGAATGCACATCGTCGCGGTTGCCGACGATCAGCAGGCTGTCCGCGTCAATATAGCGGATCATGGCGTCAATCTTCATCGCGCCGATTACATATTTATGCAGAGGCTTGTCCAGTCCGTTCGCGCCTCCGAGCACACGTCCCTCGACAATGTCAACCACATCGCCGAACGTAAGCTGCTCTGAGATGCCCCGGGGCTTCTTCTCCACCCGGACGGTTCCAATCCGCTCCTTGGTGATGACAATCCCCAAGTTCTCCGCTTCCTTGACCGCCCGGTAAGCCGTTCCCTCGCTGACAGCCATTTCCCTCGCCAGCTTGCGAACCGATATTTTAGCGCCCACCTTTAAGTTTTCAATATGCTGCAGCAGTTGTTCGTGCTTTGTGACTGCATCGCCTTGATTTTCCAACTGTTACACCCCCGACCCCAAAACTGTACTACACTGTATCTGTATTGTAGTCGCAATCGGGTGCGAACGTCAAATGATTCGTGAGTCTCTTGCCGCCCGCGGCTTCGGATCAACTTAAAACGGCCCGCCGGATCATTACCGGACAGGCCGTGCGCCTAAAGGGCTATAGTCTTTGGGCCGCTCTACCTTCTTCATCCCATTTTTCCGGCCACCTCTCAAGCTTCGCCTTGCGTACCGCTTCCAGACGCTTCGCCTTCTCCTCGTCCACCCCGATAATAAAATGCAGATGGGCGGCAATCACGAGCAGGGCAAAAGCGACCCACAACGCCCCGAACACGAACACCGGCGCCGGCCCGTCCGGCGACAATCTCGGCAGCGCATACAGCAGCATGACCAGCGCCAGGATCAGGTAGAGCACATGCTTGAACTTGTTTCTTTTTCTCATTTCCTAAGACAGCTCCTTCGTAAAGAATCTATACTCTACTCTATGAGCGAACCGTCCGGATTATGAGACAAGTTGTAGCAAAATACCGCAGTGCGGAAGTCTGCCGCCATTTTCCTAAAGGAGCCTAGACGTCCGCTCCGTACAAATGCTCCAGGCTTCCGGAAATAATCTTGTTCACGTCTTCGATGACGACGCTTAGGCGGCGTTCCGCTTCGAACAGACGGCGGATGCCCAGGTTAAGGTTCAGCACCTCGAACAGCTTCTCCATCTTCTCCATCTCTTCCGGAGCCGGCATTTCCCCGGCCATCATCCGCTCCTGAAGCTCTTGCTGGCTGCTGCGGAAATGGTTCAGCATCCTGCTGCTCTCCGGGTCGGCCTCCACCAGCTTAAGCGCGGCGGAAATGTCCGCCACCTCGCTGCTCTCCTTGATTGCCCGGGCCAATTCATGCGCCTTATCATAGATGTTCATGGCTTTCCCTCCTAAAAGTTGTGTCAGTATAACTTCCCGTGTATCTTCGCACCGTGTATCTTCGCAAAACCGGCTGCGAAAGCCTTCGTTTTGCGCCTTAAATCTATGCCTGCCTTGTGAATAAGGGGACTCTCGGACGATGCGGCAATCACCAAGGGGCGTATGACTCCATATGATGAATGATATGTAGACCTCAGCTGTCAAACAGCCCGCATCACGCTGCTACCGGAAGGAGATCCACGATGTCAAAGCTAAAGATCCCGGTCCATACGGTGCACTCGGGCATTCTGCAGGAGAACGCTGTTATGCTCGGCGACCGGCTCATCAAAAAACTCAAAATCCCCGCGCACGGACCGGTCCATCTGGCCTTCGGTTCTTTCCGTCAGGAGGTTACTATCATTCCGGCCCCTAAATCCGACAGCCTGCGCGTCAGCGAAGGCTTGGCGCGAAAGACCGGGTGGAGGACCCGGAATGTTCTGAACGCCTCCTACAGTGCCGGAAGCCGGCTGCTCCGGCTCGGGCCGATGATCGGTGTGCTTGTCAGCCGGGAGAATCCCGAGCATCCCGAGAAGCTGTTCGGTCCGATCACCCTGTTCTGCCGTGAATTGACGAACGCCTGCCGTGCGCAAGGAGCTTTTGTCTATTTCTTTACGCCTGAAGCGCTGGAAGGCGCCGGTTCTACTGTTTCAGGCTGGGTGTATGACGAGGGCTGGAAAAGATCGAAGCTGCCCGTCGCCGACGTCATCAATAACAGGCTAACGACGCGTAAAGCGGAGAATAAACCTAGCGTACAGCATTTTTTGGCGGAAGTAAAATCACGGTACGGCACCCATTTCTTCAATGAGAAATTTCTCGACAAGACAGAGGTGTTCGAAGCTCTGCGGCATGACCCCACCCTTCAGCGGTACTTGCCGGAGTCCCACTCGTTCAGCGGATTGGCGATCCTTAAGAAAATGTGCGGGCATTATCCCGTGGTGTTCCTCAAACCGGTCCGCGGCAGCCTCGGCAAAGGCATTCTGCGGATTTCCCGTGAAGAAAGCGGCGGCTACAGGCTGCTGTCTACGACTCCGCTGGGCACCCGTAAGCAGAACTATCCGAGTCTTGCCAAATTGTATCAGGCCATCGCCCCAAAGATGAAGACCACCCGCTTTCAGATCCAGCAGGGCCTGTCGCTGATGGAAATTGGACGCAGGCCGGTCGATTTCCGCGCGCTTGTGCAAAAGAACGGCGCCGGAAAATGGCATGTCACCTCGATTGTCGCCCGCACCGCCGGGACCAACCACTTCGTCTCGAACCTGGCCCGGGGCGGCAGCCTCAGCACTGTCCGCGAGGCGGTTGGCAAAAGCACTATCCCGCCCGGTGCCAAGGAAAGCGCGAATCTTCAGCTGCCCCGGGCCGCGCTGGCTATAGCCAAAGGAATCGAGGCCCGCATTCCCGCCCATTTTGGCGAACTGGGCATCGATCTCGGAATGGATCAATCGGGACGAATCTGGCTTCTGGAAGTCAATTCCAAGCCATCTAAGAACGACAACACTCCGCTGCACGAAACAAAGATCAGGCCATCCGTCAAACAGATGATCCAATACTGCCGCTACCTTGCCGGCTTATAAAGGAGGACGCTATGCCTATGAGCGAACTGGGCTGTCTCGGCGTCCTAAACGGAGGGGGCAGCAAGGATTCACCGGTAGCCGAACCCGCCTTCTGCAGCCTGCTCTGCCGGGCCGCCCCTAAATACGGTCTGCGCGTTATCATATTCACGCCGGATGGCGTGTCGGAGGATGGACGGACGGTGAGCGGGTTCATCCGGAGCGGCCAAGAATGGCGCGCAGCGACATCGGCGGCGCCAGACATTGTATATAACCGGACGTTCTGCCGAAGTCCGGAAGAAAGACGCAGCACCTCCCGGGCCCTGAATGCGCTGACGGGCAGCCTGGCATGGTCGCGGGGGCTGCCGGACAAATGGAAGGTGTATGAATTATTGCAGCGAAACCGCAGAGCATCCGCACTGCTGCCCGAGACTAAACGGTATGACGGCAGCCGGAGCCTGGAGCGCATGCTCGCGGAAAGAGAAGACGGGGTCTTCTTGAAACCCCGGGCAGGCACACACGGAAGGCGCACCCTGCATGCGGCGCCCTGGGCAGCGGCGCCCGGAGGACTTCTTGCAAGAGGCCGGGACGGTCAGAACCGCGAGATCATCCGAGGCTTTGAGGAGCGCCGCAAAGGACTCGAATGGATTGACCGCTTTATCGGCGGCCAAGGCTTTATCATGCAGCCATTCCTGCAATTGAGCGGCAGCGGCGGACAGCCGTTCGATCTCCGCGTGCTCATGCAGAAGGACGGCGGCGGACGCTGGACGCTCGCCGGCATGGCGGTCCGCCTTGGCCTGCGCGGGTCGCTCATCTCGAACCTTCACGGCGGAGGAACCGCAGTGCATCCCTCCTCCTTTTTGCGGAAGCAATACGGCGGGGCGGCGGCAGACATTTTAAGAGAGCTTACGCTTACGGCCGCTTACCTTCCGCCGCTGCTGGAGGCAGGCTGCGGGCGGCTCGGTGAGCTCGGGCTTGATTTCGGCATCGATCCCGGCGGCAGGATCTGGCTGCTGGAGGCGAACTCCAAGCCGGGCCGCTCGGCCTTCACGCTGACTGGTGATCAAGACGCAGCACGGCGCTCGGCCGAAAACCCGCTTT
>NZ_ASSD01000679.1 GCF_000520715.1 Paenibacillus zanthoxyli JH29 | reverse complement strand
TAAGTGCAGTTGCTCCAAACTTATCAGACCTGGGATCTTTATGAAAATAACTAGTTAGAGGCTGAAGACGCGGTACTGAAGTTATTACTGCTTCATCGTAATAAGCAATTGTTTTCTCCTCCAAAGTCGAATTTGCAGAGCAGCCTCTTATTATCGCTGTAGGAAAAGCACCTTCCCACCCTCGCCAGCCAAAGTTAATAAATCCTTCTTGGTCAGCTTCAGAATTCATTAAAGAAGCTTGAATAAGCTGAGTAACCGGTATTGGTTTATAATGAATGAATGAAAAAATCGACTCTACCAGATCTTGTCCGACATTTCCCGCATATTTGATATACTGATTATAGAACCTTTGATATGAAATGCCTGGTATATTGCGAACCCCTTTGGCAATTACCGTAAGCGTTTCATAAATGGGGGCAGGAAGTTCATTAAAACGTGTAACCACGGGTGGATTATCGATATATGTATTCTTAGCTACATCAATTTCAATTATTTTGCCGGCGATTTCCATATCATCCTGACTTAAATTAAATGGATCATAGCCTGACCCGCCATCTCCGGTTGTTAAAACAAGCTTTCCTGTTTCAGGTGAAAAGTTTAAGCTATTGACACCATTATGATTTAAAAATGGTCTTCTTAAATGAAGTAGTGTCCGTCGTTTTTGAGGCTGACCATTCGATTGTAAAATCCATTCTTCAACTGTATCAATATGATCATATTGAATTTCCCTATTTATCCACTTTAGGTTAAAGGTATTGGGGTCACACGGGTTAGGTTTAAACGATTCGAAAGCACCTGGAAGAGCACCTGGTCCTTGTGTTCCAGCTACTGAATAATGAAGATAAAACAGGCCGTTATAATAAAATTCGGGATGAAACGCTAGTCCTAATAATCCCCGTTCATCATATCCACCACTAGAGACGCCTAGTTTTAGGATTCGCGGGCGAATATCCAAAAAAGTCCCGATAATTCCGTTTCCTATGTAAAAGATCTCTCCTACCTGAGTTGCAATAAATAATTTTTCGATTGTGTCGCCCGGAAGTATGGCTGTCTTCAAGACAGTGGGTAAATTTATCTTACTAACAATGGGTTGTAAACCAACTTTAACTTTTATCAACTAACTTAACCTCCTTCTTATGGTTTTCTTTTATAAGAATATGATTGGAACTGTTCTATTAGTACCAAGCTAAGGCCGGGGAATGTGATGATTAATATTGAATAATAATTCTCTTTGATGCATAATTATTCTGATGTCGCGCCAATCTATTTGCGAACACTTGCAATGTTTTTATGTAGCAATTGAATATAATGAAGTCGTGGGGGTAGCAAGTTTACATCTATTCATTAAGGAAACAAAAAAACTTGGGTTGAAAAGAGGCTCTAACCTATCTCGCAAAAGATTTGGAAAGGTTGCATTAATTGCTCCAAAGTTAATTCATGTGATGAAATTGCTATGTAAATAAACATTTGAAGGTGAGCGGGAGATGAACTTGTCATTTGATGCATCGTTTTCGCAAACTCGTGACTTCAG
>NZ_ASSD01000678.1 GCF_000520715.1 Paenibacillus zanthoxyli JH29 | reverse complement strand
GGCATCAGCTGCGCCGCCGACCCCGCCCTGGCCGAATGCAGGCAGGCGGTGAACATGCCGGTGCTCGGCGCGGGCTCTTGTGCGGCTCATCTCGGGCTTGCCAGCGTGGACAAACTGGGCGTGCTGACTATTCTGGAGGAGACGCCGCCGCTGATCCGCTCCATTCTGGGGGATGCGTATATCGGGATGGAGCGGCCGGAAGGCGTGGTGACCACGCTGGACCTCCGTACGGAATCGGGCCGGGAAGCGGCCTTCCGCTCGGCGGTCAAGCTGGCCGAACGGGGAGCCGAAGGGATAGTGCTTGCCTGTACAGGCTTCGCCACGATCGGATTCGCGGAGGAACTGGAGCGGCGGCTTGGCCTGCGGGCCTTCG
>NZ_ASSD01000677.1 GCF_000520715.1 Paenibacillus zanthoxyli JH29 | reverse complement strand
GGTTGCAATTGGTCAGATTAGTTCTCGGGCTCGCGCACCAAAAAGTCTTCGACCTCTGATCTGCTTACTTTGATTACTGCAAAAGTAGGCTGGATTTGCAAGCTCCATTTTCATCCATGGTGATGGCCGTAAGGCCATGTGGGATTAGTTCGAGGAGTTTTGGACCACAGATCCCATATAGGTATTAACTCTTTACAAATTTCTTCTATGGAAAATTTTATATCAGTAAACTCAATAAACGGACAAATTCTTGCTGCAATTATCATTCTGAGATTTTCTTCTACAACTTGCCGTCCATATTCATCTTTTAGATTAACCTCAGGATCTATAGGAATTATAAATGGTAATGGATCTTTTGCAACACAAATTTCTTCGTAATGGTCATTTTCATCTTTGAATAATAAAGTAATCTCACTATCATTAACACTTATCCCACTAACTTCATATGGAAAATAGCTATAATTTGTTTCAGTAATAATTTCTGATATGTCACTCAATACCTGACTGTAAGCTTCAATGTGGCCTCGGTCTACAGAGTACAGTAACTTACTATTAGAAGACCTTGTGATACCCAAATATCTACTTAGATCACTCTCACTTAGGCATAAATAACCAAAGGCTTGTCTGTTATCCCGATCATTTACGTCAAAGGAAATATCTTTTAATTTACATTCTACTATAAGTAATTGCCCATCTGTATTGTGCTCAAAAATCAATTCCGGTACAACAAATGAGTTAATTTTTGTACCAATTTGTTGAATAACCTTATGCCGAGGTTCTACAGGTACTGGTAATTCTAATGAAATATACTTCAGTCTATAACCTTTTTTTCGAAAATAAGGATTAACATGTGAAGTACTAGAATAATTCATACTTAAATGTATAAACAAATTTAAATGGTGTAAAGCTGAGAACGTTGTCATTCGATTAGTGACCCTCTCATAAAGTAATCATAACTTTGATCACCAATAAAAACACTTACGCCTGGATCAAGATACCGTTGAATATTTGTTACTAGTCGATGAATCGTGTTTCCGCACGTACCTGTCGGCAATATTACTACAAACTCTTCTCTGGATAACTCTAATAAAACTTTCTGCCACAAATGTATATCAGTTCCATAAATATGTACTTTGTTTTCGTTGATCCAGATAGGCTTGCCGAGGATTCTAAAGGGCTCCTTACCTGTTCGAAATGTATACTCTATAAAATTATGGAACACATGCTCTTTTAACGAACGAGCAAATTTGAATACTATTGGGCTACCTTTTATCGAGATTCCTTCTGTATGGTCATTTTTGTATGTATCAAAATTAATCCAAGTTGTTTGCTCTATAGCTTCCGTAATTTTTTGGTATTCGTTAATAGTATTATTTATTTGATATCTGTGATCCTTAAAGCTTTCAGACCTATTGGTCACTTTACCATTTCGATAAAAATCATGTCCGCCTTTTCCAACATAACTAGGAAATCGTAACAATCCCACAGAATTAAATGCAGGAAAAAATTCACGGACTCCATTAATCTTAGAGTTTAGTTCTGATAATTCCTCAACTAAGGTAATAGTAGTAACTTTTTGGTCATCATAAATCTCTTCATTAAAACTTTCTATGTCAATCTGATGAGAATAATGTTTAGTTATTGTGTTACTATCAAAAAAACCATCGAACTCAAATTTCATCTTTATATACCTGTGAGGTGAGTGATCTCTTTGAATCTTTTCCCAAAACAAGTCAAATAACTTTCCAGATATCCAAAGACTATCTAATAACGGAATTTGCCTCACCAAGTTATTAGTATAGGCATCTGAGTGTTGTGCTTTATCAACAGAATATAGCACAGAAAATCGTGGGTTTATCTCCTCAATGAACCCAACGGTTTGTGATCCCTTATCCAATCTAAGCATTGCCTCATCAACTTGACTGACTTCGTAGCCTCGTTGACTGTATATTTGTGCAGTATCAATTCCTTTTTGCTTAGTGAAAGTTTCAAATATATACGATTTAAGAAGTGTGTTTACTGTTCTGTTTGTGTTTAACTGCGACTTGATATCTGATGCATAATCATCAAGATAGGAAAAGATTTTTTCTCTCGAGTTGAAATTCTTTTCCACCATTACACATTTACACCTCGATAAAAATTAGATTTTAGAATAATAGCACAACAGCCCTCACCTAAAGGTGAAGGCTGTGTTTGCGCTCAATTGCGCGGGACGCTAAGGTCCAACAAACCATTCTGTGATGCAGGCGCTCGATTGCGCGGGGCGCTGGGGCCCAAAATATAACATGAGTTTCTTCAGTACAAATTATACACTGTTTTCCCTCAATCTTCAAGTTCAAGTTTGTTAAACAGATTGTTCGAATTTCTCAAGTTTTTGCTGCAGTTCTTCGTTGAGTTTCTGAAGCCGATTCAGTTCTGTTCGAGTGTCTTGGTGTTCCTTTTGCTCCGTTGCTAAAACCTTAGCAGCATCTTCGTATTTATTATGTGATTCCGGTAGATAATAATGAATGATTTTCTGATCAATCTCGTCTAATTTAATATCTCTAACTTTGCTCTTTGCACCGTCAGGTAACGTATGTTGGAAAATCACTCGTCTTTTATCAATCACTTGCACCGAATCAAGACATGCCCCACAATCATGCTTCAATCCATCAGCTACGGTAAGATCAACGGTAAAAGCGTTCTTGTCATTAAACCGAGGTGTAGAGATCGGCGCAACCAACATCCATCCTCCAACGTTGCCATCATACGAACCATCGTAAAGGACTACGCACGGATGAGCAAAGGTTAGCTCTTTATTAAAATGCCCAAACAATTCGGCCTCCACAACATGGCCTCTTGATAAATGATTATTAAACCATTTTACCGTACGAGTATCCTTGTCATCCAAATATTTTTGTAACCCCACCATCCACTTAATACCGTAATCCAATTTGTAATCAAGCATAACTTTATACATCCGATCCAATGTCTCACGTACAGCAATAATTGTTTCGGCATCAGTTTTTACAGCAGGCAATGGAGATATACCTTTAAGAGCCTCCAATTTATCTTTAAATGACTGTTTCATATTAATTTTTTCCTCCAAGCTACGTCAATACTCATACTAAAAAATATTCGACAAAAGCTTTCAAATTCCTCTCCACTCACAATTTATTTTTCTATTAAGCCACCGCAATTTTCAGAATTGCTTGAGCGCGAGTTAAAGCTGCTCGTCAACTGGCAGCACGGGTTGTTCGCAACAGCCATGAATCGCCCAGTCTACAAGCATCTGTAAAATAGCAAATTTTGTGCCTTTGTTGGGATGGTAGCTTTCGATCGTCTTTATTAACCCAATCGTTCTATGGAGATCAAATCTTCCATATCCTCTCCTGTGTTATCGAATTTTCAGTTCCAATATATCACATAGTTAATTTCAGCTGTTCATTCCAGTTTGATCTTCTTTGGTCAATTTGTTTACAATATTCCGGGTCAATTCTTTTAATTGTGTTACGACACACCTCAAATTCATTAAATAAATCCCTTGAATGTATAATTTGTCCTTCATGGCTAGTAAAATAATTATTCACATTATCTTGGACCCTTTGAAGTAGATTTTGTTTATATATAATCTGCTGTTGCTTTCTATATTTATTAATTATAGATGAGCAACCTTTGTTTCGAATAGTTGTTGCGCTGTATCCGATTAGCTTGGCGACAACCCCAATTTTAATTTCTTGACCTTTTTTAATTAATTGATGACAAACATTTTCAATCTCCCTAGATAAATCCTTATCATACATAAACTTTGGAGATAAAGAATGTTTTTTTGAAACTATAGCTTTGACTACTTGTGGATGGTATCTGTGAAGTAAATAGTGCTCATTATTATCCCAACAATCAAAGTGCTGAATATCATGAATTTTCGAACCTGTTTGTATGCTTTCAATTGCCTTCAACAGCAATGTATCATCTATATCTTTCTCGGTGTATCTATAATTCCCAGTTAATAGACCTCTTGAGGAAAAATAAGCAATAATTCTTAGAATCCTATTTCGCTTTAATCCAATTATTTTTTCTTTTTCTGGCCAAGTGAGATTATCAATACTTCTATTTGAAAGAATCTCAAAGGCCCTTATGAAATACGTTCTCTCAATCATCTCTTTTCTTGAATTCAAGGCATATTCGCAACTACAATCAGGACAGACAAAATACTGTTTTAGAGTTTGATCAAGTTGTTGAATGTTCTTTGAAGTGGTGGCAAGTAGCCTGCCTTCTAAATCATAATTCATACACCAAGGAGCGATACATTTCAAACTATGTTTCTCATTAACCTCATGGTTTAATACAGCTGCCTTAAATTCGTTAGGAAGCTCCATCGTTAAAAAAGTTTCAACAGTTATATCTCGATCTTTTAAAATGCTAAGAATGGTCCTTATATGGATTGTCCTCTTTTTGGTTGTACCTCTAGCACACTGTAAAAAATGTACCAAGGTTGTTTCTTTAAATTTATTTCTAATCTCTTTTCTGTTAAATTCGTTTATACAACCATTAATTACATACAGAATTTTCAATGCAAGCTCGCTAGAATCTAAACGAATCCCAGAATATTTATTCAAAAGTGAATCAAAGGCTGTCCTATACCATCGTTGTTCCAATATAACTTGGTTTGTAATAACTTCTGTAACTTCACTACTTTGCTTACTTAAATCTTTTAGACAATATGGGCAACTGCCTACTTCTCTTAAATCGTTGTATTTAATCCTTTTATGACAAAAATGGCAACTATCTAATAAAATTCTTTGATGTTTTTCGCAAATAACGATAGGTTCAAATTTCCATAAAAGGTGAATAATACGCTTTTCTTTAAGACAATCCGGGCAATAATGGAATTCATTTCGAAGATATTCCTTTAGAAACATACTATTGTAATCCTTACTGTTACCTTTAAATTTCAGTATTATATTATAACAAGTAGATGATTTCAGTTCTTCTATCAGAGAGCCACTAACAAAACAGAGTTTTCTCAAGTCAATCATACTTTCAGGGATAATATCTAATTTGTGATAATCACCTGAATGGAGTCTATATTTATTAACTTTTAACCTATTAAGAATATCGCAAAGTGATATTCCATTAGCATTGGCAAAACGCAACAAAAAACCAAACAGTGACTCTTCTTTCTGTATCAATGGTCTTACTGTAAATCTAACAAGGTTATCCATTAAACTCACTCCAAGAGTTTTTTATCTATTATTCCCTTGAAATGAGTGTTATAGACGTACAATACGTATTACTTACAGAAACTTCTTTATCCCAAATAAATTAATTATTCGCCTGTTTCTAACGATCTGATTGTTTGTTTAATATGTTCTAAGACGGGACGATATTTAGTATGGATCTTTCCAACAATTTTTAATTGCTTCTCTAATTCCGTTATTAAAGGAATTGTGTTTCTCTCATAATATTCAGATAGTATGATATTTTCTGCCTTTTCCATTAAATCCTGCATTTTATACAATCTCAACTTATTTTTACTCAAAGTAGACTGCTCGGTAATAAAATTCGACAGAGAAGGCATGGATTTCTTAGTATCATTTGAGCTTTTCCCAATGTAATTATAAACATCCTTACATTTAACTGATAATCTTGCTTGATCCATCGCTTTGACATATTCCTGTACCTTATCAAGAAGTTCTGACTCAGTAGCATTTTTTTGTATTTGTCTTTTTATTTCTTGGACCTTTTTTGCAAAACCGTATTTTTTAAAATTAATAAACTCTATATTAAGCGAAGCCGCAATTTCTTTTGAAGTAAGTTCTTCTTCTAAATGAATAATATCAATTAACGTCTTTTCGATATGCGGTTGGACTTTTAATACTTTCTGCTTATTATTAAATTTATTTTTATGAGTATACTCAATCCAACGGTATTGTTGGACTATAGGATTATAAAAATGATAGAAAAACTCAATCTCATGCCAACCATACCATTTTCGTGCTTTATGAGTTATTATCTTGGCTTCTAAATATAACTCTTTGAAGCATTCGACTATCATTAAATCTGATTGTGAATATTTTCTATATGTTTCTTTCTTATTAATTGGTAACAAATTATATCGCAAAGCATACCCGAGAGCCTCATAAAGTTTTCTATACGAAATATTTAGAGATTTTCTTATTTCTTTCTCGTTCTTATCAAACCATAACATCAGAACGACCTTATCGATCAACTCTATATTGTTGTCTATTTCTGACCATTGTTTGGTACCTAGATTATATCCGTATCTGATACCACAATTGTCACAGATACTAGCTCCCGAGTATTTTTCTTTTTTAAAAGTTGAATTGTGAGTAAATGGTATCTCTTTTAAAGCGTCTGATTTGTCGAATGTAATACACCAAGGAGTTAGACATTTTCGATTAACTTTTTCTTGATTTTTCAATAATTTTATTGAATTCACATAACTCGCTGGTACCTTAGTTTTTGTGAAAGCTTTAAAACTTATCTTTATTTTATTTAAAATTTTAATAATTTGGGGGAATGTTACTTTCTGAGGGGAAGTTTCGTCATTAATAAAACGAAGAATAGAATGTAAATAATCGTGTCGTAGAAGTCTTGAAACAAGATTATAGCGATATTGGGTGGGCGATTCCTCTAGTTGTAATTGTAGAATATAAATTAGAGTGATACATATCGTTTTCTGCAAGTCCAATCCATTTACTAATCCAGGAAACAATTGTTTTTTGGGATCCAATATATATTGCCATTCATTATACCTTTGAGGCATACATTCTTTATTAGCTTCATGAAATTGCTGGTTTTCACTGAACAAATAATTTCCACAATGATAACAACGATATGCTCCCAAGTTATTATGAATATATGATTGATCGTGATTACAAATCGGGCAACTGGTTTTTAACTTAACCTTATGTTTTAAACAAACATCGATTTCTCTAACTTGCCACAACATTTGATAACCAATATTTTCCTTAAGGCAATAGGTACAAAATTTACGCTTATTCGATTCTAATAATACTGGCATTAAAGTCAGAAAACTGTCATTCAAGTAAAGACCATAATGATTGAGTTTTAATCTTAATGAGTCAAAAGTCATTTCATACAAGCTTTTCTCTGTTTGCCCTAACAACATAGCTAATCTTCTCATATCGTGTTTTTGCTGAGGCATAATGTCAATTCGAATGGATCGTCTATAGAAAACGTCCATCGATTTTATAGGTTGTACATGTCTTAACAAATCAAAATATAGTATCATATTTGCTTGGCAAGCTCGCATTAGGTAGCTACTTAAGGATTCCCCATATTTAACTTCAGGACGAATTGTAAGACGACTCAATTGGATCATCTCCTTGTGTTAAGAGGCCTTTTACTCCGCATTTTCTGGTCTAATTAAATGGTCGCTCTCACGAAACAGATTAAACTTAGCTTGTTTCAATACATCTACTGTTAATCGAATATTCGAATAATCAACATACTTTTGATCAAATACATTAAGCAATCTGAATGCTTCCTTAATAATCAAATGTAAATATCCAATGCGACCTTGGCTATAGAAATGCAATAAACGTGGAAGACCTGTCGCTTCATCATGTAGTCCTATAGGAATCGGCGGTTGAATGGCTTCTTCTATCTTTCTTAGTAACTCATAGAATTTCTCATTGCAATTCTCAAAACGATCAATATGGTCTCTTCCAAATCGTCTGACGTATTCATCCTCCATGGTATGAAGTTTTTCAATTTGAGGGGTTCCCAAACATACAATACTCACCTGGTGTTCATTCGTTAAATCTTTAAGCATCTCCATAGCTGTTTGATTATCAAAATTTTTCGTTCGCATAATAAAGTTCATTTCGTCGAAAATGATCATTTGAACTTTTTGTTTTTTTAATAATAGGAGTACACGATCTTTTATCATATTAACTCGGGCATCTCGGCGGAAATTTTCTGTCCCTAAAGCTTTTAGTATTTTCTTATAAAAATCTAGTTGGGTAAATGGATATGGCAGCTTCACATAAAGAACGGGTACAATGTCGATTTCTTCATCATCAACTATTTCCGTATATCTGGGGATACTTTTGGCATACCTCTTTCCAATTTGTGATTTTCCAACGCCTGATAATCCCGTGATAAATAAGTGTCTCGGGTCTTTTTCTACATCTTCATCTTCGTCATCGAGTTCATCAGGTTCTATGTACACTCTCATTGAATCAAGCCTGCTCCATATACGTGTTACTTCTTCATGCTGAATAAACAATTTTTTTATTCGGCGTGCTAGATCTTTTACTTCCTCATGGCTCATTTTTTATAGCCTCCTTCTCTAACCTGTTCAGCTTTTTTAGCAATTAAATATAGCTCTTCTTCAAGGTTTCCTGCGTATTGAGATTGTTGAATCTGAGTTGTTTGATTAGTTTGATCAGTTTGATTAGCTTGATATGCAGTAGTAACATCTATTTTTACCCCTTCCATTCTTGCAACAATTTGCCTAACCTTTTTCTTTTCCTTCAGTCCCTCAATAATAAATTTAGCCAACCTTTCCCAAGCTCTATTCATATGAGCTTTGCCTGGAAGAAGCTTTAACTTTTCTTCACCTTCGTTACGCAAAAACTTTATTAACTTTTTGTAAGTATATTGATTTACTCCAACTACTGTTTCGTAAGGAGGAGTCTCACAATAAAGTTCAATGAATTCTTTAGTTTTCGGATGCAGCAAATAAATTTTTGAAATATCATCAATATCATATTTCACTGTATACTTTTTTTCGCGGCCTCCGATAATGTCAGCACACTTAGCAGATTTATAAATTTTGTTATCCCAACGCACACCATCTCGCGTATAAGGTTTTTTGTCCGAAATTAAGAAATCAATTTTATATTTTTGTTCATCAGCTTTGTCAATCCACTCAGGATAGCCCACTTCATTCACACTTTCTCTGTATTTTACCAATGGGGAAATATTATTCGCTAACCCTCGATGTGGGCGCAACGGATATATATCTACAAGATAATGAACAAGAATTTTTCGGAGTTGACTTAACGTTAAAAATGCATCTTTTTCTGGGTTTAATTCCCCCCTGTCTACAATATTGCTTTTTGTTGTACCCATTAAATTGTGAATGAGTTCACTGTTAATTGTACCAAATAATCTTTCAATAACTGCTCCGTAATGGGGTATTTTAACCGGCCTATGCATAATCTCTGATTGAAGAGTTTCATTCACCATTCGCTTGAATTCGTTGCTTTTAAAATCCATTCCATTATCAACATAAATGATATTAGGAATGCCGAAGATCTCCCATTCTAATTCTGTACCATACTCTTTTTTTGTGTTTTTAGCAAAAACACCTTGTTGAGTCGCTTTTCTTACCACATTGATTGAAGGACTTTCATGAGATAAATATAGACACCATATACCACGTGAATACACATCTATACCCAATGTTATCCACGGACGGTCAATTACTAGACCCGTTTTATCATCAATGACCTGTATATCTAGTCGTGTATGGTCCATCTGGATAATATCTAACCGACAAGTAGCCTCACGTTCTGCATAACCACGCGCTACTTCGTCATAAACTGCTCTGGCTCCCTTCATATTCCGAAGACGCTCAACCGCATTTTTATCTATTCGATCTATAATATTAGATATCGTACTATAATTTATTTCAGGTTCATTAACTCTTGCATATCTTCGCTCTATAAGTCTGTGAATAGTGGCTTTTGAAACACGATATTTATTTAAGTAATCTTTTTCAATTGTTTCCTTTAGAATCTCGATTTGCTTATCTGTTAATCGAACAAAGATAGTATCCAGGATGATTTCCGGATGTTCAGGGTGACAGATATTCATGCATTTGTTATCTTTTCTGCCGGTATAACCTCTACCTTTATTAGATATAAGTCCTTCTAAACCTCGTGATTCTCCTTCAGATTCTACTCGTCGATATTCTGATAAGTAGCGCATAATACTTGCTCTTGAACCGCCACGTTTTTCTGTGATTCTTGTAATTAATTCTTCCTGCTTCAGTTCAATTGCTTCTTCATTCTCAAGAACTATATCCTTACATTTATCATAGAACTGTGCTATTGCTTGAATATTTCCAGCTTGAATCTTTTCTAGAATAAGTAGTGGTTCAATTAATTGAAGCCGCTTACTTACTTCATATCTTTTATTGTCATCCAGTTTTGCTATTACGTTATCATATGTTCTTTCTACCTCTTTCCTGTCTAATTTCATAATCGATTCAGGCACAAAGGTTGGATGGTTGACAAGATCTGCAAAAGCAATTTCAAGGTCTTCCCCATCTGGTCTTCTTAACCAAAGTTTTGGTGGGGCGATCCTAATAACCTTAAATGTCTTCCCATACAAACCGCATTCCGAATAGAGTTTAAGTTGTCTAAATGCCATGCTATGTTCCTCCTTGTATATACGCAAAAGAAGCAATACTTTGATAATTGAAAGTAATTATGCTTTGGGAAGTAATTTTTTCGTTTACATCAGTCAAAAATGTGCCTTTGGCAATGAGGTGAAATATTAAAGGTTTTATTAAGAGAGGATCAATAGCGTCTGTGAAAGTGGAGGCGAGATTTTCAATAGAACACGATTCAATGCAGCACAATCGATAATTTATGCTTTCACACCACTGCGGATAGTACTTTCTTTCTTTCAGAAATCCCTTTAATAGCCTGAGATTGTAAGATAAAGTTTCAGGAAGCTCTTTAGGATAAATCACATGATATTCCCAATTTTCTTCCAAAACGTACGCTCTACAATACCGATTGCAAATTTCTACATGCTCATTTGGTGTTTCTTCAGGTTCGAGTTTCACTTGATAAAGCAATGGATTAAATCTCTGTTTAAAAACCAGAACATCGGGGATGTGAATCCATTCTTCTTTTCCATCGTAGATAGGCACCTCAATTGGTTGAACATAATAACGTATTACTTCGGAATCTAATTCTAAGTAGTAGTAAAAAAGCCGTTCTGATAATGATTCATACTCAACGGGTCTTAAGTTTTTTTGGCTAAAAAAACTCCCAATGATGTGAGGATGAAAGTGACTTCTCCTATTATTCACTTTACGTTTAGGGCTGTACAAATTATCCTCATTAACCCAGATGCGGTTTTTCCATTCCAAAAGGACACCTCATTTCAAAAAGTATCAGTTATAAGTGGAATATCATAATTCTATTTCTATTACATTAATTACCCACTAATTCGAAGTGCATACCCTATAAAAAATAAAAAAAACCAGTAGCAGCAAGGATTCTTGCTACTACCGGCATATAATAAGTCTCAAACATATCATCAAAAATGTCTCAGTTATCGATCAAACTAGTCTCAAGTATAATTGTTTCTCACACACACACTTTGCCATGCCAAATTACCCCCGCTGCCGCATCGCCTCAAACAATAAAATCGTCGCGGCCATCGCCGCGTTCAGCGATTCGGCACGGCCCTTCATCGGGATGATGATGCTCTTGTCCACCATCCGCGCCGTTTCCGGCGAGA
>NZ_ASSD01000676.1 GCF_000520715.1 Paenibacillus zanthoxyli JH29 | reverse complement strand
AGCAGACATCAGGCATCCACTATAGCGACGAAGCAATAAGGTTAAGGTTCATTCAGATGTATCCAACCTATTAATTGCTGAATTGAGGAAAGAACGTAAATTAAGGATTTTGACGCCCATTGAAAGGGAGTTATTCGATCTTCGGGAAAAAGGTATGAGTCGAACACAAATTGCTAACGTGCTGCATAAATCTGCAAGCACTATAAAAAATCAGTATAGAATGATCCGATCAAAATTAGGGGGGGGCTAAGTTTTTAGCCCTCCCCTCTGCGTTGTAGAGGCTTGTATTATAAAGATGCTACCTGTTATTTATTATCGAATAAAGGAGGTCTTTGACAACCCTACGTTCTTTATCGGTTAGTTCCCCTAATAGTTTTATAAGCGGGGTGATATTATCGAGAGTTTTTTCATCCGTTTGGCCGAAAAGACTTTTTAAATCGTAGGCCAAATGCGGAGGCAATATGTTGCTAAGTGGAATCTGTAGGGCGTTACAGATTATTCGTTATCGAATATAATGTGATCAAGGAGGTGCAAATCATTTTCAGATTTAGAAAAAAGAGGTCAGTATTTTCATTTTTACGGAACCGCTTGCGGGCTGGCGGCATGTGAGTGTTCGTCCACAGCGCACGCGGGTGGAATGGGCGGAACAAGTCCGCGATCTGTTGGATGTTCATTACCCGGAGGCTCCGAAAGTGCGCCTCGTGATGGATAACCTGAACACGCATTCTATCGCCTCCCTGTACCAAGCATTCGAACCGGAAGTGGCTTTGCGTCTGGCGAAACGCTTGGAAATCCATTACACGCCAAAACACGGCAGTTGGCTTAATGTGGCCGAAATCGAACTCAGTGTCATGACCCGCCAGTGTCTGGGACGCCGGATTCCTTCTTTAGAAGATTTGGCCCATGAACTTGCCGCATGGTAAACGGGACGCAATGCTTCTCAAAAAGGAGTAGACTGGCAATTTACCACGGAAGACGCCCGAATCAAACTGAAACGCTTATATCCACAATTTAAAGACTGATGAAGTGCTAGGGTCTGTATGCAAACTGCAAAAATAAGCTGAACCATGGTAAATTAAGGATATGAAGAGACGATACGAAATACGCGACGATCAATGGGAAATCATTAAAGACTTGCTGCCCTCTGCCTATAAAAAACAAGGGGGAAGACGTCAGAAAGATCACCGGATGATGTTAAACGCGATGCTCTGGGTGGCAAGGACTGGCGCTCCTTGGCGCGATCTGCCCGAATATTACGGATCCTGGAAAACCGTTTACACCCGGTTTCGCCATTTGGCGAGGAGGCTTTTTAAATTATGATAGGGAAAAAGGAAGCACCACGATAAACAGCCTTAAGGCCATTCGATCGGGTGCTTCCTTCATTCTTGTTTTCGTCTGCGGTTATGCCTGATGGGATTAAGTGTACCCGTATCGGTATAGAAAGAGTACTTATATAATGCTGATGAGCTCCCAGGAATAGCACTGCAATTAGCATTCAATCCAAGGGCTAAAGCATCTTTACCTCTAAAGAATGGAGAAGTAAGCCATTCAAAACGTGCTGAGGCTCCTCCTGTATTCGAACTGTACTTTGCAATAGTAGTTTCTAATTCCAGCCAGCTAGTTTTAGTCGTAGTAGTAGTGTTGGGTGTTATTACATATTTTGAGTTTTGAAGTTGCGCACCCTTTTCTGCTTCTTCTTTTGAGGTTTCTGTTATCTTTTGAGTGTAGTTTACAGGATTTATGTCCTCATAAAAGCAACATCTCCAATCCAAATTTTGGTTACGGTTTACACTATACACTTGGGTCCGGGATTTTGTAAATCTTTTTTCAATTTTTTCTATATTTTTCCGATTATTTGACCGCAAAACGCGGGGGAATTCCTATACAAGTAGGGAGCTTAACGTAGAGGCTTTTTGGACGCTGGCTTCTATTATGGTTTGGCTTGCTTAAGTTTGCATACACGCCCTAGTTCCATTATATTCTTTATAGAGAACCGTTATTTAGGTAATTAGACTCTTGGAAAGAGAGGATAATGAAGATATGGTAACGTGTATGAAGAAATACGCCCGGCTCACACTGATTGTGCTATTAGTCAGCGTGATCATGCTGCCTGCTTCTGCCTATGCATCCTCCGGTTCGGCGGAAGCGAAGTACAGGGCCTCTTATGCAACCTCTTTTTTCTCCTCACTGAGTAATCTGTTTTCTTCCTGGTTCGATAAAGGAAAGTCCGCATCCCACGACAACGACAAAGAATCCGGCAATTGGTTAAGTTGGTTAAAAGGCAAGGATCATGGCCATGACGATGATCATGACGATGATGATGACTGGTGGGAGGACAATAAGCATGACTCCTATAAGCTATGGAAGAAGTATTATTGTTACTGAGGGATATCAAAAAGGCGGCCCGGGGAGAAATCCCAGGCCGCCTCAGATTGTTGCGAAACCCCGCCTTTTTGAGATGCGGGCTTTTTTTTCTTTTTTGGAAATGGTGTTGTTTCTGAAGCTATGCGCTGGCGCTTATAGCGACAGTGAATATTTTCTCAATAAGCTGCAATGCGCCTCTGTAACCGATGTAGCTTTTGTTCAGAACCACTTCATAGGACGCCGGAAATCCGACTTCGACAATTTTGCCCTTCAGTTCCTTAGCCGTGTCCCTTTCCCATGTTGTTCCAAAAATAATCGGGGGCTTATGTCCGAAATCCGTCTCTCTCAATAATTTGCCGACGATATAACCATCTTCAACAAAATCGACCGTGGCGGCGACATCATGAGCGAGCTTTTGATATTCTTGAGCGATGGCTTCTCTATATTTTTCCGGCGCATTATCGGTGATGATTTGTCTTTTGGGAATTAAGCCGAGCTGATTCACCAGAAACTTGTTTAAGGCCAGATTGTACGTGCTGTCTCCGACTACGGCATAGGTTGCCGGCAGCCCCCACCAATATTCGGAGTAGAAATCATTGAAATGCTCCAGGTAATAATAGTATTCTTGCTCTTCCTGCTCGATAAACGACTCGGCGGTTGCAGGGTCAATGCCCGCGTACTCAACAACCTGTCTAATAAATGCCGCTGTTTGCCCCGCACCGATCGGTAACACAGGAATGTGTAAATACGGCTGATTGTACTTTTGTTCCAGATGCTTGGCCGTTTTCAGCCCGAGCCATGGCGAGACGACCAGATTAAACTGGGCATGAGGGATCGTCTTCCATTCCTCGACTCCGCCCGATTTGCCGCCGAACAAAATATTGACTCTGAAGCCGGCGCCCTCAAGAATTCGCTTCAGCTCGGACAAGTCCCCGCGCCAGAATGTATTCTGGTACGGCAGTTCCGACCAGACATTAATCAGCCCTTTTTCCCTGTGGTCCTTGTTAAGCGTAAATTTATCAACGTACTGATCAATGATGGCAGTCGTTATGATCTCATGGCCGACGAAGTTATTGCCCTTAAAGCCGCCGGTTTCGGCATACACAATAGGAACTCCCTGCTTCTGATATTTACTGACGACCGCTCCGACATCATCCCCGACCAATTCTCCGATGCACCCGTTCAGCACAACAAACAAGTCGCCCTCTATGATCTTAAGAGTGGATTTAATTAATTCGTCCAAGCGCTTCTCGCCGCCGAACACTACTTCTTTCTCACCGGCATTGACGCTTGGAGAGACTGAGCCTCCCGAATACCCGCTGCCCTGAAAGCCGTTGTAAAAGGCCAGGCTGGTGTATTGCTTGTCCATGCAGCCCGGTCCGCAGTGGCCGATGGGAACGGCGCCCGGAATGGATACGACGCTGTACAGGGCTCCGACGGCACAGCCGTAGCGCACTTGATTGATTGAATTGGTCTGCCCGTGCTCATTTTTGGTAACAGCCATGGTAGTCTCCTTTTCTATGAAAATCGTTATTTACGCATCGATCAATTCCGGGTGCTTGGCGAGAATGTAGGGGTCTTTTTGTTCAAGCCACCACTGCTTGTAGGGGAGCTTTGCGTGCTTTTTCAGATCATCGTGAAATTTTTTATGGGCGAGAATGTCCAGAATAGCTTCACCCAGATTAAGGATGCCTTCGTAGCCGATCGCGATATGCTCATCGCCCAGCGGAGCGGCAGGGATGCCGAGCTTGGAAGCCAGCGGCGCGAGACCGTTATGTCTGATCAGGATAAAATCCGGCTTGACCTCCTGCAGCAGACCGTAAAATTGATACTGCTGCCTGTTGCTCACATTAAACGACTTGACCTCGCCGTAATGTTCAATCAGGTGCCCCAATGAATCCTCCCTGGCATCGCCGCTGTCATAGACGGGATCATGGTGGAACACCAGCGAGCCGTCTACCTGAATATCCAGCTCTCTCAGTACTTGAATCAGTCCGTGGGCATAAGCGGAGCCTGTAGCTACGTATCCTTTTAAACCCTGAAGCTTCTTCTTGAGCTCGGCAATCCTCGGCTTGACTCTGGCGTGTTCCTTTGCGATGTACTGCTCTACAAGCTCTTCCCGATGGGTGACTTTGCCGAGCTCGCGAAGCCATGCATCGGTTCCGGCGAAGCCGTAGGGCATCGGAGCTTTGACTTCGGGCACGCCAAATTCCTGCTCCAGCGCCGCCGCCATATACGAAGAGAGCGTATAGCAGAAGCCCACGGTTGCCGCCGCTTCAGACAATTGCTCAAGATCGGAGACGGAAGCCATATCCACAACATAATTGACTCTTAGATTAAACTCTTTGAACATAGGGGTAAAAATATCCGAGCCCCAAAGACTGATGACATTGACGAGATCCTCTTGCTTTTTCGTGCTTTTTTTCACAATCTGCCGCAAAATGCCATGCTGGGTTGCGTCAAAGCCGGTACTCCAATGCTTCGATCTGAATCCTTCACAGAAAAGAGGAATGACGGGTATCCCCAGCTCCTCTTGTTTCTTCTTTGCAACACTTTCGATATCTTCGCCAATGATCCCGGTAGGGCAAGAGGTTCCTATGAAAATGGCTTTGGGTGAATACCTTTCCCAAGCATCGTCAATGGATTGCTTGAGCTTGCCAAGCGCACCGAACACCATGTCCGTCTCCTGCAGGTTTGTATTGATAATTCTAATATTCTCGACTTTATGGCCTCTCATGGCCAAGCCGTTGCGGTAGATTGAATTGTAAGGAACTTGTCCGGCGCCGCAGCCGATCGGTGAATGCTGGATCAGCACTGCATCTCTGACATTGCCTGCCTGACATTCAACCATTTGCTCACTGCACACCGAGCCTTGAGTGAAAGGTCCTTTGGCTTCGCACAGCCGGCATCCATCCTTATTGCTTTTACATCCGCTTCCTCTTTGCTGATAGCCTGATTGCGTGTGCAGATCCGATGCTGTTCCGTTCCAGGCGATGATAGTGCCAAGCCGCCGCTCGCGATTCTGAACTTCAGCCATCCTCAAATTGATCTTGCCCATTCGCTATCCATCCTCTCTTATCCCATTTAACGCCCGGTGATCTGTAATGGCAGTAGTCACAACAACATTTCATACTAAATAGCTAGGAATTATATGCAATGAACAAATTATATATTTACGTTTATATTCTGTCAATATATTCTATGGTTTATTTTGTAAAGCGGAATCGGACGGTATGGGATGCACCACTAAGCTTCGACAAAGCAGAAGCGACCCGGGAGGAAATCCCAGGCCGCTCTTTTTTGATTATTATAACGCTGCGCGCTTTACCGCTGGATATTTCCGCTCTGCACATCATTGCTTTTAAGAGCAAGCACAGCTTTGTTAAGGATGTTATTCGTCACAGTATAGGGCGGTGCTCCAACCCCCGCATAGATCGTGGAAATGCCAACGGCGGCGATATTGGAGGTGATCGTATTCCGGGTAATCGTCGCATTTAAGACATCGGCCGGATCATTTCTTTTCCAGTAATCATTAATCTTGATAAGCTCTGTGGTGGTGCGCGTGAGGTTCATGGCGGTGACCGTGTTGTTGTCCAGAACGATTTTATTGGCCGTTTCAACCGTAATTGCTGGCGCATCCCCTTTAACATTGAACGTTGAGTTCGTGATCTTCAGATCCAGATTGGCATGGCTTGCGATAAGCGCCGCGTTGCCTGTGGTGTTGGATGTGAAGGTACAATTGTCGAAGCTGTATTTGCCATTCGCGACAACCGTCTGACCGAATCTGCTGCCGTCCGCCGCTTCAAATACGGAGTTCGTGTAAGTGCCTTGCGGCAAAGTCATGTTATAGGCAGAGTTAAAGCCCAGCACCTTGATATTGTTGAACACGCTGCTCTCTGTGGGGCTTCCCTTAAAGCTGGCGAGCGCTCCTTTTCCCGTAATCGTAACATTAGAAACTTCAATGCCTTTTCCATAGATAGCAAAGCCCGCATCCACATTCTTCGTAATGTTGATATTGACATTGGATACTTTGACTCCATTCGTCGTTCTGGCGCTGACAGACAGTGTGCCGTCGGTGATCTCCATTCCATCGATTTTAATGTTCGGCCCTGCAAAGTAGGTGTAGGAATCATTCAACCGGTTATTTAAAAATGTGGCGTCGTGATAAGCGACAATCCGGCTTCCGTCAAAATGGTTGCTTACGGCCATGGCATTTGTGAACGAATCGGAGACGGCAAGCCCGATAACTCCCTTGGAAGCAAGATGGTTGCCTTCAACGGTGACGTCATGTCCGTCGTACAGAATGACATCATAGGCTGCATTATTATAGAATTCATTGTTCCTGATATAAATATTGGTGTTCAGACTTCCGTTCTGGCCGAATCCCCCTTCGACGTCGATCCCCGATTGAGGGGCTGTTCCTTTCATATCATGCAGGCTGTTGTTGATAATCTGCGCATTGTTAGCGCCGCCTACCGTAATCCCTTGCCGGCGGTTGAATGCGAACTCGGAGTTCTTAACCACCGTATTCTGGCAGACGACCCGGTTCCAGGCTTCCAGGTAAGCGCCCGCCGACGAGGCTTTGTTGAATACAAGATGGAAGTAGGCCGCGCCGCCGGGGATGGTCAGGGTCTGTCTGGCTGTTGCCAACTGGCTCATCATGAAAGATCCGTCCGCACGATAGAAATACACGTTAAAGCCGCCAGGCAGGTTGATTAAATTGGAAATTTCAAAGGTCCGCTGCGTTTTGAAGATGGGACTCATGAAATAGATGGCTTCTTTGGTCCGGATTTTTGTGCTATCGCTCCGTGGCTGACCGCTGCCGTCGATTCCTCCGGACACGAAGCTGGCAGCATACAGATCCTTGAACATCGTTCCGTAGCCTCCAAGCACCAGACCGTCTCCGGTGAAATTCATCGCTTTAACTCCATCAATCGTTGTATTCGCCGCGCCTTCGACAAAGATGCCGTACCCGCCTTCGTGAGTGCCTGAATTATGAGGCTCCCTCTGGGAATAGTCATGAGTCAGCTTGTCGCCAAGATAAGTTCCGCCGCGAAGCGTTACATTGCTCGCGCCGTATCCGACATACATAACGTCGTATCTTTCCTTACCGTTGGTTTCTTTCTGAAGGATGGCATCCATCGGCAGATCAAACAGCATATTGCCAACCATGGAGATCCGGCTGTCCTTGTCGATCAGATACGTTCCGGATGGAAGCATTGTTGCCGTAATGCCATTCAGATGCGCCCAGACCAGCGCCTGATTAATTCCTTTAACGGTTTCCACCGGGTGGGTCCCATCGTTATAGATTCCCCACCGGGCCAGATCAATCAAATAATGTGTGGGCGATGCCGACGCGGTGCTGCTTAAGGGCGACCGGTTTCCGCTTGTGTCTACGGCCTCCACTTGGATGTTGTATTTCGTGCCGAAATCAAGGCCGGTGGCTGCATAGTAGTTCTGGATAAGAGGCTTCGTGTTCACTTGTTGTCCGTTAATATACACATTGTAACCGGCCAAGTCGCTCTCCGTGCCAGCCGCCCATGAGACGGAAGCTTTGCTTGGGCCGCCCGCTGCGGATACCTGTACAGGGGTTGCCGGCGGGGTAATATCCTTGGTGCGGGTGGAAAGGGAAATGCCTTGTGATGCATTGCCGCTTCTCTCCACCGTTCGGAGAGTGAAGGAATAATCGGTTTCCCCTAAGAGTCCACCGGCTTTGTAGCTTCCGCTAGATGAAGAGCCGATCAGCACGCCGTCCAGGTAAATATCGACATGGTCAAAATCGGGAGAAGCCGGGTTATTCCAGGTCAGCGTTACCGATTTGCCGTCATCTACGGCTCTTGCCTGGTTGATTTCGGCAGGCGCCGGGCCGTTCTGGGCTTGCGGGGTGACATCAACCGTTACCGATGGCTTCGATTCAAGCTCGCTGCCGTTCACGGCGGTCACATACAGACTATAACTCTGGCCGTTGTTCAGGCCGTCCAGCGTGTAGGTGG
>NZ_ASSD01000675.1 GCF_000520715.1 Paenibacillus zanthoxyli JH29 | reverse complement strand
AAGCCATGCCGATGACAAGCACGGCGGACACCGCGAAGCCAAATGACGGCGACAGCGCAAGTAAGGCGATGCAGGCGATGCGGACAGCCGTCAGCAGCAGCATAACCGCAGACAGCTTCCGCTCGGCGCCCATATCGATTCTTCGCTCGGTAAAATGCACGGCAAGCAGTCCCAGCAGGGTTCCCGCCGCGCCGATAAGGCCGAACCAAGCCGCCATTGACAGCGGCAGATCGGGAAGACCGATGCCGTTAATCAAATGCACCTGCCACAGACGGTCATAACCTTCGGAGGCTGCGCCTCCAAGCAGTGTCACGAAGACCATTGTAATCAGCAGCGGGCTTCTGCGCACCACGGCCGCCCCTTCCAGCCACGTATTCCGCATCGCCCGAAAATGCGAAACTTGCGGTTCGCGGCTGCGGGGCTGAAACTTCGTCTCCCTCATGCAGCGAAGCAAATACAACCCAGTCGCGACGTAGATTGCCCCGCCTGCCAAATACGGCAGATTCGGCATAAGCATCGACAATCCCACGCTGATGCCGATGCCCAGCAGGGAAGCGGCCAGCGAGAGCCGCTGGGATCGCATAAACAGGCTTCCGGCTTCTTCTTCGCCTACCTCGTCGACAATCCATGCCGTATCCGCTCCGCTAATGAACGTCCAGCCAAGACCGAACAATAGCTGTGCACCCAGCACCAGGGCAAAAGCGGAGAACAGAGACGCGCCGCCCGCGAGCCAAACTGCGCTTCCCTCCAGCGTGAAGCCGCCGCCCAGAATAAACATGCCGATAATGACCGACACCCTCCGGCCGTACGTATCGGCAACCACCCCGGTGATTCCCTCAAACACCAGTACCGTCAGTTCCAGCACCGTTCCGATCAGCATAAGCTGAAGAGGATTAAATCCCAGCTTTGCCACATAGTAGACACTGTACGTCGTAAAAATGGTACTCCCCGCCAAAGCCGTCATAAACTTCATCCATAAATACACTTGTGATGCCTGGTAACGATTCAAAATATGTTCCGCCTTTCAAGCAGGCGGACCTTTCATGCCATGCGTTCGGTTGGAGGATTTAATCCTCCGCTGCCGCCAAGCCGCCCAGCCCGCGCTGCCGTTCCTGTTGAGATTGGTGTACTTTTACTTTTCCATTGTGCAGATGAATAGTTGTTTGTTCGAACTGTCGGCTTCTTGACATGTTGAAGCACCTCCGTTGATAAATTGCCTTAATTATAGCTTATACGCCATGAATAGAATACCTAAATTTTTACATCCGCTTTGCCTGCAAAGCGGATTCCGGAGGGGAGGGTTGCCGGGCGGGTGAGTATGCTGAATTTTGGGAGGCAGAAAAAACCACCGGCGCTTTCGCAGGCGGTTCAAACTCTTTTTTACTCGGACAAAATACGCTTCTGCCCTTCCAGGGCGCGGATCGGAGCGATGTTTTGTGTGAATTCCAGTGTTCCCAGATAGCGCCCTTCTTCGTCGCGGACGGCAAAGTAGCGGATATAATTGAACACTCCCCCACTTAGCTAACACTTGAAGT
>NZ_ASSD01000674.1 GCF_000520715.1 Paenibacillus zanthoxyli JH29 | reverse complement strand
GCTGAATGCGGAAATCTAACGGCAGGGTTCAGTAAGCAACACTTGTTATGGGTACAAGTGGGTGGGAACTCACCTTCTACTACTTCTCGCACTTACGCGATCCGTAGATACTTGATTTCTTTCGTTTCACCCATGTAACGGATATGTCCATGCAGATACTTGGATAATATCCCTCTGCTCCCGTGCACATCTCGGTGTTCGGTATAGCCACAGGAACAGTTGTAGTTTCGGGTGGATGTCTTTTTTCTTATACCGCAACAAGGACATTGCCCACTGGTGTAGCTCTCATCTATCATTTTTATGATGATTCCCTGGGCTTCGAGTTTGTATCTAAGCTGCTTCTGAATCTTGCCGAAGCTCCAGTTGGACAGCTTTTGATTTATAATCTTTCGCTTCTTCTTTTTCGTGTTCCGCTGTACGCCTTCCACTTGGCCGACAACCGCCTCTTTGACTTCGTTTTCTCTGCACCATTCTACGAATTGTCTTGTGGTTTTGTGGATAGCGTCATTCAGTTGGCGTTCGCTTTTGCTGAGTATGTATTTTTTAGCCCGGTTGTATTTTTTCCATTTCCGGCTGCCTTTTTCACATTTGCTCATGAACTTCTGGATCTCGGCCAGCTTCTTGTTTCTCAGCCGGTGAATGCTTCTTACTTTTCTTCCGGTGATGATGATGGACTTATTTTCGGTGGTCGTTGCCGTGATGGAGTGGATTTCCCCTAGATCAACACCTGCAGTCTGGTTGCCAAGATTGTCCGCTGCTGCTTGTCCGTCATCATAGCTCATGGAAATCATCAGTTTTCGGTCAAATACCAGCTCGATTTCCTTGATATCCGCTTCCGGTAAACGCGGGACGGTGATTTTGATCGGCTGCTGGCGTTTTCCGTTTTGGATACCCAGACTTAAGTAGATCGTGTTAGCCTTGATTTTGAACGCTTGGTCCACCCATTTGGTATTGAAGTGCTTCTTCTTTTTGTAAGGGTACTTGGTAGGGAGACCTTGCCTTCTGGCTTGTTTTGCGCTGTCTCTGGCATAGAGATATTTATGGCAGACCGCCTGTACCGATTGGGAATGCAAAGGAAACTGATTTTTAAGCGCCGCTTGAAGTTCGGTTTTTCCGATCCACTTTCCATCGTCTTGTAGGGCATGGTGCTTGGCAATGAGTAGACACTGATTCCAAACTTCCGCTGATATGCGGTTGCACGCAAACAGCCGTTCCAAATCCAATTTTGAGGTGTGAAACGCTGTTTTGACACATCGGATCACCTGGTTTTCGCCCCCTTCCCTTGATTCTCGATGTACGCCTTTAAGACCTCCAAAGGAGCGCCGCCTACAGTAACCAGGCAGAAGCTTTGCGACCAAAAATACTCTCTCCACAACTTCGTTTTGACTTCGGGAAAGTCTTTTTTTATAAGGCGAGAGCTGGCACTTTTATAGGCATTGATAAATTT
>NZ_ASSD01000673.1 GCF_000520715.1 Paenibacillus zanthoxyli JH29 | reverse complement strand
AAGCGATTGGGGCCGCCTCGTTCATTATGACTAACGTACCCGTTAGGTTATGGAATGTTCGCTTACCTTTATGGCATATCTGTACTAACAGACTAATATTATCCTAGATATTTTTGTTCAAGTGCTTCTGCAACTCTAGGATGTACCCACTTTTTAACTGTACCTCCTAACTTCGCTACGCTCCTTAGGAGAGAAAATTAAAGCTCCAATGGATGTAGCATATTGAAAGATAAACCCAACCGCTAATATTCAGCGGAGAGGTACCACCACCATCCATATCTCTGCTTTCCGCTTTTATTTAGCCCCTATCTCTTCCTTAATAGCATCCAGTTCTGTCTTATCGCGATAGGAACCGGCACGTACAACAGCATGAATCTTATGAAGATTTTGTACACTCTCTATAGGATTTGCATCCAGGAGTACGAGATCAGCATTCTTACCTGCTTCTACGGTGCCCATATCATCCAAACGTCCCAGAAACTCAGCCCCGTTAAAGGTAGTCATCTGGAGAACATGAAGAGGTGAGATCCCCGCTTTCTCAAGTTCGTCAAATTCCTGATGTATGGAGTTACCAGCGTCACGCCAATTATCTCCGCCGCCGCCATCTGTACCAACCATCATCTTAACGCCTTCCGAATCGTAGGTCTTTACCAGTTGCAAATAAAGATTGTAGAGTTCCTGCGAAATGGAGTCACTCCCACTAGATAACAGACCGGCATGTATACGCATTACAGTTGGGGTTTGCCATGTGTTGTTCTCAACAAATATATCTGCAAGCTGGGTTGCCTTTTCTTCACTATACGTGTCAATTAATTGTTGTAGTAGTGCTGGATCTTTTTCTCCTCCTGAAGATTTAATGGCTGCACTCATAACTTGTTTGTTCACAAAATTTTGAAGCCCCTTGATCTTCATGAGTTGAACGAAGATTGGATTTGCCGTGATCGAAGGAATCGCGGTCGCCTTTGCTCTTAAGGTCTTCTCGTCAGTTGAGGCGGAAATCAGGGCCCCGTGGTTGATTCCGAAGTGTTCGACGCTGCGGATTCCATTTTCCGCAGCCACTTTCAAGTCCACGTCAGGAAGCACATGTCCGACAACCGGAATATTTAATTTTTTCCCCTCCGCTAGAACGGCATTAAATACATCCGGCCGAACGCCCCCTATTTTAATAAAGTCAGCCCCTTCCTTTTGCTGCTGGCGGACATAATCCACGGCAACCTTGGGCGTGGGTGCATTCATCGGCGTTAAGACATTACTAGGCATCGAGAGCAGCGCCGGTTGATCCGTAGAACTGGTAAAGGCGCCGGATCTCCATTCCTTCAAAAGCTCTGGTGAACCGCTCATCTGTCTGAATCCGGTCACGCCATTGGCAAGCAACAGACTCATCGCTTCTGAGGTATGCTCCTCCCCGATCATGTGCATATGCATGTCCAGGTACCCGGGAACCGCATACTTTCCGGTGGCGTCCACAACCTTCGTGTCTTTGTCCGCCTTGATACTTCCAGCCGGTGCAATATCTATGATCTTGCCCCCGGCAGACAGAAGGCTCATGTTAGAAGTTAAATTACCCGTGCGTGTATCCACAACAGTTACATTATTCAGCAAAAGCTTATAAGAAGCACTGGGCTGTTCCAGGTTCATAGCGGTGTATGGTTGAATATCCACCGGAGGCTGGCCGGCAAACAGACCGCCCCATGCGATGACAAGCGCTAATATCCAATACAGCGGGACTCGCCATCCATACCAGAATTTCGTTCTTCTCAGGATAATAAGCGAGCCGGCGGAAGCAGCCAGAATCAGATACGCATACCAGCGTTCATCACTGCTGATCATCAACACCAGAACAATTCCGAAAAGAATCACTGATAAAATCACAAATCCAATCATTTTTAAAATTTTTCTTTCTGTTTTTTGCTCCATGGTGTTCCCTCTCTCTATCAGTATTTATACACGGCCGGTCAAATGAACAACAAGGGAATCTGCGGAAATGCGTCGCCGGTTATTCATAAAGCCAATGTTCGGCTTCATTGTAAATCTGCTGTACAGAATCCGGTCTGTCGATACCCGGAAGATCCATATTTACTTCAAATCCACTCATTTTCAGGAGATAGGAAAGATTTGCGTAACTGGGTCTATACTCATCAAGTTCATTACGCGCGATTGAAAAGTACCCGCCGGAGCTGGGAAGCAATGCGTCCTTCTCATAGATTCCTTCCATGAAAACGATATGCCAACTCTTATTTATTACTTGCAGGCGATACAACAGCTTTAAGTCAGACTGAAGCTCGACTGTACAGCCGTCTATATCCGCACTGGTCTGTATGGTTGCCATCGTCACCGCGACGGCTCTGTCGTTGTTCAGTTGAATCACCGTGTTATAAAGCTTATGCGGTGCGTGGGCATCCATTTTAATGGATGCGTCTACGAATTCAGCCCCAGTTCCCGTAAACCATGAAATTTTCACAGTTGAATCCGGAGCGAAGCATTTGCGCATTTCGTCCCATAGCGCGTTATCCCTGCAAAAACGCTCAAACTCAATGAGTTCCTTAATACTAAATTTATCTTTCAGTAGTTGATCGGTGTTTCGAACAGGTCTTGTAAACAGCATATCTTTCCTCCCTAATTCTTCTAACCACTGCAGATGATGGGTACATATTTGAAAGTTACAGCTTGCTATAAAACTTTATACTGTGATACAAATGTATCATATATTATAGTGAAAACAATACAAAATCGAGAAGTGGAACAGGAGCGATGGTAATGTATCGCATCGGCAATGATAAGCGGAGAACAAAGTCCGCCAAACTCATCTGCAAAGGCATGGAACAATTGATGACAATCCAGGATTATAACGACATCTCCGTCACGCAGATAATCAACGCATCCTGCGTGGGAAGAGCTACCTTTTATCGTTTATTTGATGATAAATCGGATGTTGTATTGTACCAGATGGAATCGGTATTCGATGAATTAATCCAACGCATGGGGCCCCATACGGATTCCAATGTGGCGGTGAAATCTCTGTTTGAACTCTGGCTTTCCCAAAAAGAGCTATTTTTATCATTGGTCAAAGCAAATCTATATGGGGAGTTTCAAACACGGCTTTCCTTTGTAATCGGAGAAAAATTGAAATTCATTAAAGAAAGCGTTGGCCTTGATGACAGGAACTGGAAGTATTTTATACACATCCGCGCGGCAATGCTCTTTACTGCGTTGCGAGTAGCGATTACTCAGTTTAACGAAGATAGTCCGCTAGATATTTCCAATACGCTGAACGACCTTTTCGGCAAACAGCCAACAATATTCAAATCTTAAACTGCGGCTGTATTTGATGGTCAATTTAATCAAATCAGTGCTCAGGAATACGATGCTGAGGTAGAACGGAGTTAGCTTTGGTTAATCAATAATTTCAGCGAGAGGATATTATGCGCCTTTACAATTGTTTTAAATGTCATTTCGCTTTTTGTATTTTTTTGAAGGAATTTAAAAATTTGAGTAAATATTTTTTGTTTGATCTCTCGAATTTCGTTTCGGGAGTCTTTTCTTTTCCAGGACGGGAGTACATGAGCGGGACAAGGACTTTGATGACAAACTGCTCGTCAAGTGACTTGGTGAACTAACCCCATCCGCCAAAACGGCCAACATCGATCTGTAACTCAAAAAACTTGCCACTACTTATGATGCGGTTCGGCCCGAATGATCTTTAACTATCCTGCCCGTTAGCTTAATGAAGCACCATAAGTCTATCCTGAAATAACCCTATTTCATCATCTGAT
>NZ_ASSD01000672.1 GCF_000520715.1 Paenibacillus zanthoxyli JH29 | reverse complement strand
GCGTTTCCGGGCGCGGCGGCTTGGCCTTGGTCTTGACGGGCAGCGAGGTCTCGCGGCCCGCGAGCCGCCCGGCGCAGCGTTCCATCACCGGGCAGACCAGGCAGCGCGGCGATTTCGGGGTGCAGACCAGCGCCCCGTGTTCCATCAGCGCCTGATTGAAATGGGACGCTTCGCCGCTAGGAATAAGCTCCTTCGCCAAGACCTCCATTTTGACCCGGGTCTTGGCCTTGGCGATATCGTCTTCAATCAGAAAGAAGCGGGACAGCACCCGCATGACATTCCCGTCCACCGCCGGCTCCGGCCGGTTAAAGGCGATGCTGAGAATCGCCCCCGCCGTATAAGGGCCTACGCCCTTCAATCCGAATACCGCTTCGCGGTCGTTCGGAACCTTCCCGCCGTAGGTTTCTTTTACCTGTCTTGCGGCATGCTGCAAGTTCCGGGCTCTGGAGTAGTAGCCGAGCCCTTCCCAGCATTTCAGCACCTCTTCCTCCGGCGCATCGGCCAAAGACTCAATCGTGGGAAACTGCCCGATAAAGCGGTTGAAATACGGGATGACCGTATCCACCCGGGTCTGCTGCAGCATAATTTCCGATACCCATATATGATACGGGTCGCGGGAGCGCCGCCACGGCAAATCGCGCTTCTGCCCGTGGTACCACTCCAGC
>NZ_ASSD01000671.1 GCF_000520715.1 Paenibacillus zanthoxyli JH29 | reverse complement strand
TATAGAGGAAGGAGTCTTCTCGGCTTTTAAGATAAATTTGTATATCGGTTCATTTATGCTCAATGTTTTATCCATACAGCTCTGCCCCTTCCCGGTTGCCTGCCTTTTTACGGATAAGACCCTTTTTACTGAGAATCCCTCTCAACACAAGACTAGCATGGGTGAAATACCGGAATTGTGATTACAATCACAAAGTAAGAAAAACTCTTATCGAACTCCTGTTCACGGGCCTTAAGAACCACAAGAAGAAACGGCTTCGCCGTCCTTTTAGGGACGGATCCCGTTTCTCGTAGAAATATAAGACCAAACGATAGGCGCGGAGCTTATAAAGTCTTATATTTTAAAAAAACGCCGCCGTTACGGCAGCGCGTCTTTCAGCTTCTCCCCCGCCTCCCGCAGAGAATCGAACGTTCCCGCGTCGCTCCACCACTCTTTCAGCACATCGTAGCTTAGCTTACGGTCTGCGGCATACAGGTTGTTGACATCGGTAATCTCAAGCTCACCCCGGCGGGAAGGGGTAATCCTCCGGATAATATCAAACACGGCCCTGTCGTACATATAAATGCCGGTTACGCAGTATCCGGTCTTCGGCTGTTTCGGTTTTTCTTCGATATGGGCGATCCAGGCCGAATCCGCGCCGTCGAACACGGGAACGCCGTACCGCCGCGCATCCTCCACCGGCTTGAGCAGCACCTTCGCGGTGCCCTCCGGCTGCCGGAGGTAGCTGTCTACATAAGGAGTAAGATCCTCGGTGAACAAATTATCTCCAAGCAGCACGATGAACCGCTCCCCTGAAGGAATAAAATCTTTTGCAAGCTCCAGCGCCTCGGCGATTCCGCCGGCAGCTTCCTGAATTTTATAGGTCAGGGACACGCCGAACTCGGCGCCGCTTCCCAGGAAATCCGTGTACATTCCGGCAGACTGTCTGCTGATGACAAGAAGAATGTCAGTGACGCCTGCCTTCCGCAGCCTGTCGACGCCGTAACAGATCATCGGATATTTGCCGACCGGAAGCAAATGCTTGTTCATCATCCGGGTGAGCGGATATAGTCTTGTTCCCGTTCCGCCTGCCAGTATGACTCCTTTCAAAGCCCATTCCTCCTCCACATGTAGCCTAAATAAATTGCGTAGGATCGACACCCCATTTTTCAATATATAACCCGCGATTGCGGTTGATCAGCTCATCTAATCCGGAACGGTAAACCTCCTTGAAGCTTGCGCTTCCCTCGTGATGCACCAGACAATCGCCGGCGATCAGCAGGCGGTAACCGTGAAGCCGGGCGCGCATACAATAGTCATCGTCCTCGTAATGACCCGGAGAAAATCTTTCATCGAGCAGACCAACCCTGCTGAGCACTTCCCTTTTGAATAAAAAGCATAAACCAACCAGCCGCTTCGTCTCGCTCCATTTGGAGGGGTCGGAGATATTCGCCGTTACCGCCGCCGCGTGGAACCCGGCAATGTCCGCATACCGGGTATCGACCATCTGCCGGCCGCTGGCATAATTCGTCACGGGACCGACAATACCGGTATTTGGAGAACTGTACAGGGCGGTCTTCAGATTGGTCAGCCAGTTCTTCGAGACAATGACATCATTGTTGAGCAGCAGCAGTTCGTCCCCGGAAGCTAATTGCAGGCCGCGATTACAGGCGGCCGGAAAGCCGGCGTTGGCGGGCAGAGAAATGAATGTAATCTTTTCTCTGCGGCAGTATGTTGTCGTTCCGTCGCTGGAGGCGTTATCCACGACAATTAATTCGTAAGGTTCCGCTGTATATCGGCGGATTGCATCCACACAAGTCCTTAAAAGGCTCAGCCCGTTGAAGGTCGGAATAATAATGCTGGTCCGTGTCATATTCCGTTCCTCCAGGCCGCAACTAGGCGTCGGCTGTCCGGGCCGTTCTCTTTCCAGAGCAGGTCTGCCGCGCCGCGGGCGAGCACTTCCGCCAGCGCTTCGGCATGATCGCCAATAATCATTTGTTCCACGTTGTTTCCCGTCCCCGTATTCCCCTTTCGTCTTCTGTTCCGTTTGATTACGTTGACCGTTCCCGCGTTTTCTACGCGCAGCTTCTCCAGAATGGCCGTTGCCTGCGCCTTGGGCGGCACCGACAGCGCCTGGGGTCCGATAAGCTCCAGCATTCTGCGGGACAGGGCATGAGGTACGGCCGTCATCGACCCGGCTCCTAAGTCTTCCCTGCCAAGCGCCATGTTCAGAAACATTTTGCAGCGTGTCACGTTGTCGCATTTTCCAAATATGGGAAGCAGCGGATTCAGATCATTGAGCGCCACATCCGCTCCCTGGTCCACAGCGGCGACGAATGGGAAGAGCGCCGGAGCGGGAATGGGCAGATCGCCATCGAGAAAGAGCATAATATCGCCCTGGCTGAGCTTCGAGCCGATCGCCCGCCCCACATCATGTCCAACCGCCTTAGGACAATGGACGACAATTGCTCTGCCGCACTGCCGCGCCTGCCGGAAGCTGTTATCGACACAGCCATTGAGCACAACGATGATCTCCTCTGGCATGAGCCGTTCCGCTTCTCTCAGGACAGACCTCAGCGTCTTCTCCTCATTGCAGGCGGTAATGATAACCGACAGCTTTCCATGCAGCGCCGGCGGAGTCCATAAGGACCTGCGGGCGG
>NZ_ASSD01000670.1 GCF_000520715.1 Paenibacillus zanthoxyli JH29 | reverse complement strand
TAGGCGGGCGGCGCGGAGCCGCTCGCGTCCAACTGGCGCTGTGAAGGCCCCGAGTGGCGTCCCCGACAGGGGATGCCGCGAGAAGGGCCGCTCCACCGCCGAGCCCCGCTCCCCAACCGGCGAGCCCCGCGCTCCTCTCCAACCCTTGCGGGTGTCCAGAGGGTGCAACCCTTGGGGTCCCCCTTGAGTAAGGGGGATTTAGGGGGATCGCCGCCCCTCAAACAAATAAACGCCCCGCCCCCAAAGGGGCGAGGCGACGCTCGCGATACCACCCTAATTCCGCGCAGACTCCTTCCGTGTTAACGGTCAAAGTACAACGCGATCTCAGCTCCCGCGCAAGAACGCGGGTCCGGTGTAACGTCCGGGAAACGGCTCACCTTACGCACGACACAACGGTTCGTTTCAGGTTCGCTTCTTGGGGAGGATATTCCGGCACGGTCTGATCATCGGCTTGCAGCAGGGCGCCGACTCTCTGGGGATCATTACCATGACGTACTTGTCCCGTCATCGAATACATATAAAATGTTGCAGATATGTTCTAGTTATAGCCTCTTTGACGACAAAAGTCAACAGGCCAAGGCAAGTGCCTTAAAATACTTCTTCACGAACCTCGCGGCTTTCCAGCGCGTCCCAATCGTCTTGGGACAACAGCTCCAGCTGTGCTTCCACCAGCGTCCGGAACCGCGTGCGGTAAATCGAAGCCTGCTTGCGCAGCTCTTCGGTCTCAATCGCGATTTTGCGGGACTTGGATAAGGCTTCATTGATAATCCGGTCGGCGTTCTTTTCGGCTTCCTTGATGATCAACTGGCTTTCCTTCTTCGCGTTGTTCTTCACTTCATCGGCAGTTTCCTGGGCTACGATGATGGTCTTCGACAAGGTCTCTTCGATGTTCGTGAAGTGGTCCAGTCGCTCCTGCAGAGTCATAAGCTGATTGCTAAGCTCCTTGTTCTCACGGATGATGCTTTCGTAATCCTTGATGACCTGATCCAGAAACTCATTGACCTCGTCTTCATCATAACCTCGGAGCCGCCGGGTAAACTCCTTGTTATGTATATCGAGCGGCGTTAATGGCATGCTGTGCACCTCCTAGAAATTTCGGGCCTCGCCCAAACGTCCGTTCATCTCCGCGGACGAAGAAGAAAGTCAGAAAAACAAGTTAGGAAAGGGCGATCGACCCATTCTTCCCGTGAATGCCTTAGAACTCGCCTCTCCTACAAATATCGGCGTCCAGCTCCACAAATGTTAGCTGCCCTCATGAGTTATTCAATTTCGACAAGCGTATTGAAATTCCTGCAAGAAAATTATACAAATTTACCGACCCGGACACGGTATCGGCCTCTTTTTGTCAGTCCGCCAATCTCCAGCACTTTGAACCGCCCAAAGCCTTGAATGGAGACCACATCGCTTTCTTTAAGATGGAAAGAAGGGTCCTCTTCCACCTTCCAGTTCACCCGGACGCGGCCAGCTTTGACGGGAACGAGAATTTTACTCCGGCTTAACCGGCACACATCCGCAGCGATTCCGTCCAGCCGCAGGGAAGATACGGTAATCTCCATGGGCTCCAGCCTGACTTCGGATCTGCGAAGCTCCGAAACCGGCAGCACTTCCACGCTGACTGGAGCGCGGCCTACGCTGCTCATATTCAGCGCCAAATAATCAGCGATATCCGACGTCACGACGGCATGGCAGCCGTTCTCCAGGACATGGATATCGCCAATTTTGCTTCGCTTGACTCCCAGACCAAGCAGGGAACCCATGTAATCTCCATGCTCCAGTTCCGAAAGTTTCTGCTCAGCAGGTGTTATGCTCAGCACTTTCAGCGCTATATCTTCGTCTTCCAAATCACGGTAATCGGGAGCGATCAGCGCTCTCCGCCGCTCCGCTTCTTCATGCCCGCCATCCCATCTGACCTTCACATCAGGATGACGGTTCACCAAAGACTGCAGGATGTATCCCTGCCGCGGATCAAGGAAATCCGTCAGCTTCACTTCGTGATAACGGGCCGCATTTTCCACCCATTCATAGGCCCGGTCCACAAACTGCCGCTCATCAGGATGAAAATGACCGTAAATTTCGTTCTTCATCCCTTATCCTATCAAATAAATCAGCACGGACCGCAATCCGTTCATCGCAAGCTCCAGCACGAGCAAAGCTACAACCGGCGAAAAGTCGATCGTTCCGAATAAGGGCGGAATAATCTTGCGGAACGGCGTCAAATATGGCTCCACCAGCTTTCCGAGCAGTTCCCCGATGAAGTTGTCACGGACATTCGGCAGCCAGGACATCAGCACGTAGAAAATTATCATGTAGAAATAGATGTTGAACAGGATTTCGATAATGGAATAGATTTGGGGCAAAGCCCATTCACCTCATTCTGTTATAGTCTTGATCGTCTGCAAGCATTTCCGAAATGGAGCCTTGGATTTCAACGGTATCCGGCGAGCAAAGGAAGATATTCCCCCCGATTTTGGAAATACCGCCGCTCAAAGCATACACCGTTCCGCTTAAAAAATCGATAATCCGCATCGCCTGGTCATTGCGGACCCGCTGCAGATTGACGACGACGGTACGATGCGAGCGAATGTGGTCGGCGATTTCCTGAGCTTCGTCATAGGAGCGCGGCTCGTACAGCACAACCTTTACATTTTTTTGCGAATGGATGCTGACGACGTTCCCTGCCCGCTGGTTTTTGCGCGTTTCTACAGGATTCGGCGCATAATCTTCCTCATCATGCTGGTTAAGCGGTTCACGTTCAACGATCTCCTCTTCTTCCTGTAAACCCAAAAAGCTCATAAACCGGTTCATGACGCCCATTACGATCCCTCCTCATGGCCTACCAATACCGTACCCAGGCGCACCCAGGTGGCCCCTTCTTCAATCGCAACTTCAAAGTCATTCGACATGCCCATCGACAGCTCCGTTATCGGCTCCGGAGTCAGCCCCATACCGTTAAGCTTGTCCCGCAGCTCGCGAAGGCCGCGAAATACCGGACGCGTAAGCTCCGGATCTTCCTCATGCGGCGCCATGGTCATCAGTCCGATGATTTTGACGCGGTTAAGATGTGAGATTGCCTGCAAAAAATCGGGAACCTTGTCCGGACTCAGGCCGTATTTCGACTCTTCTCCGGAGACGTTCACCTGAAGAAAAACGTTCACACCCAGCCCTTCCGCTTCCGCCTTGCGCTGCAGCTCCTTGGCCAGCGACATCCGGTCCAGTGAGTGAATATATTGAAATTTGCCGATAACATCCTTCACCTTATTGGTCTGCAAATGCCCGATAAAATGCCATGTTCCTTGATGTCCCAGCGCTTCCCACTTGCTCTCTGCAACCTGCCAGCGGTTCTCGCCAATATTTACAAGACCGGAAGCCAGCACGGCAGATGTCGCCTCAAGCGATACATATTTCGTCACAGCAATGATATGGACATCACGGCTGTCCCGTCCGCTTCTTGCGCACGCTCGCTCAATCCGCCGGCTGACTTCGGCTATTCTTTCCTGCAATGTCGAGGACAACGGTCAACTCTCCTTTATTCCGATCCAGCTCGCCATTCTTCCCGTAACACCGTTTTCCTTGCGGTAGGAGAAGAATAAATCATGATTACAGCTTGTACACCAAGATGTACATTCGATATGAGTCGGCAATATTCCTGCTTTTATCATAATGCGTCGGTTCAATTCTTTCAAGTTGAGCATCATTTTGCCATTATGCGCGGTCGACGGCCGATACAGGCTGTCTGCGGATTCCTCTGCCAGAGCCAGACTGCCCTCCAGCTTCCGGACGCGGTCCATTACGAAATCGTCCACTTCATAACAGCAGCCGCCGATGCTCGGTCCGATACCAGCCCGGATATCTTCTTTACTGCTGCCGTAGACCGTTTCCATTCTCTCAACCATAGCCGAAGCGATTTCCGCAACCGTCCCTTTCCAGCCCGCATGGGCCAATCCGACAACGCCTGACACCGGGTCATAGAAAAAGAGAGGCACACAATCCGCATAAAAAGAAGTTAGCAGCACGCCGGGCACATTGGTCAGAAGTCCATCCGTGTCCGCAAACGCCGAAGTCCGGTCCAGGCTGCCGCGCCCCTTGTCGCCTGCCGTTACTACAGCAATTTCCGCCCCGTGCACTTGTTCCCCGCATGTCCAGTCTTCGAGCGCAAAGCCGAGGCTTTCAGCGATGGTCTTACGGTTCTTAATGACATCCTCCGGAATGTCGCCCACATGAAGAGCGCAGTTCAGGCTCTCGTAAGGCGCGCTTCCGGCTCCCCCGGTCCGTCCTGTAAATCCGGCTGTTATTTCAGCAAAACGGTCAGCCCACGGCTTCAGCCTGAATAATGCCGGACTGGCGCTATTTTGTACAAACGGTTCCATTCTCTCACCCCGTCTTTAAGTGTACCATAAGACAAACTCCTATAATCTCAAAAAAGACAGCGCAGCGTTCAATACGCGCGCCGTTCGTTCCGTTCTTCCCGCTGGATCACCAGCATCTCCCGTTCTTCCGCTTCTGATGAAGGGCGGGGTTCCTCCATTTTCACGAGCACGACATCCGAACCGATCTTCACAATGTTCCGCCACGGAATGACGAGATCGGCGCCCCCGCCGAACAATCCCAAAAACCTTGTATACCCCGGAACGATAATCGCGTCAATAACTCCCCGCCGCAGATCCAGTTCCAAATCGCTGATTTGTCCAAGTCGTCTCCCGTCGATAATATTGATAACGTCTTTGGCCTGAAAATCGGAAATTTTCATTTTTTTGCCCGAAGCCAGAGCTTCCTGATTCATGTCCGCCACCTCTGTTAATTCAAACGTATACTTTAAGTATATGTAGCGGCAGCTTGGTCAAATGCTCTTTATTTAGGATTGTCAAAAAAATAACCCACCGTCAGGCGGACCCTCGGGTGGGATGGTTGTCCTCATTTGAGTTATGACTTCACATGCTTTTGCATCTGCTGGATGGCCGACTTCTCAAGCCGGGAGACCTGGGCCTGGGAAATACCGATTTCATCGGCGACCTCCATTTGCGTCTTGCCCTCGAAAAACCGCATCGACAGGATGCGTTTTTCCCGCTGTCCCAGCCTCTGCAGCGCCTCCCGCAGCGCAATTTCCTCAATCCAAGAGACATCTTTGTTCTTGTCGTCGCTAATCTGGTCCATGACGTAAATCGGATCGCCGCCATCGTGATAGATTGGCTCGAACAAGGATACGGGGTCTTGAATGGCATCAAGTGCGAATACGACATCCTCTTTCGGCACGCCCAGCGCCTCTGAAATCTCAAAAATCGTGGGCTCCCGCGAGTTCTGGTTCGTCAGGCTGTCGCGCACCTGCAGCGCCTTGTAGGCAATGTCCCTGAGAGACCGGGAGACGCGGATTGGATTGTTGTCCCGCAAATAGCGGCGGATTTCGCCGATAATCATCGGCACCGCATAAGTGGAAAATTTAACGTTCTGCGACAGATCGAAGTTATCGATGGCTTTCATCAGCCCGATGCAGCCCACCTGAAACAAATCGTCCACGAATTCCCCGCGGTTGTTGAACCGCTGAATCACGCTCAGCACCAGTCTCAGATTGCCGTTTACCAATTTCTCTCTGGCGGATGTATCGCCATGCTGCTGCAGCGAAGTGAACAGCTCCCGCATCTCCGCATTCGTCAGAACGGGCAGCTTGGCGGTATCCACACCGCAAATCTCGACTTTATTTCGGGTCATGATGATTAACCTCCCAAGGAGAAACATTACTGTACATTATCTCCTCGGTCGGCCATTTTATTCCTTGGCAAATCCTCCCGGAAGGTTCCCCTTCAGGGCAGGCTAGACCATCTTATTGAACTCTTTGCGCAGCCGTTTGATTATTCTTTTTTCCAGTCGGGAAATATAGGATTGGGAGATGCCGAGCAGATCGGCGACGTCCTTCTGCGTCTTCTCCTCACCGCCGCGCAGCCCGAACCGCAGCTCCATAATGAGCCGCTCCCGCTCGCTTAGCTTCTCCAGCGCCTTCTGCAGCAGTTTGCGGTCGACCTGCTCCTCGATGTTTCGGTAGATGGTATCATTTTCCGTGCCCAACACGTCCGACAGCAGCAGTTCATTTCCGTCCCAGTCGATATTAAGCGGCTCATCAAAGGATACCTCGCTGCGCGTCTTGTTGTTGCGGCGCAGATACATGAGGATTTCATTCTCGATGCAGCGCGACGCGTATGTGGCCAGCTTGATTTTTTTCTCGGGATCGAACGTGTTGACCGCCTTGATTAAACCAATTGCGCCGATGGATACCAGGTCCTCGATATTAATTCCGGTATTTTCAAATTTGCGCGCTATGTACACGACAAGGCGCAGATTGCGCTCGATCAGCATTGCGCGTACAGCCGCGTCGCCCGAAGGGAGCCGCTGAAGCAGATA
>NZ_ASSD01000669.1 GCF_000520715.1 Paenibacillus zanthoxyli JH29 | reverse complement strand
CGGTTCGCCATCGCCTTGGCGGCTGCAGCCGCCAGGACGAATACGATCACGCTCGTGATAACCGCAATTTTAATCGATAGCCACACTGGGGCCATAAAGCCGGTCCAATTGATGTCCATGTATACTCAACCCGCAGTCTTTATTTTTTAGTAGAGCAAAAACCCGTAAGATTTGAATACGCTGGTTGCTGCATTAGTTTGGAGGTAGCTGTAGAATGCTTTGGCTTCTGACTCATGTTTAGTTCCTTTTACGATACCGATCGGATAGTTAATCGGTTTGTGGGCGAAAGAGCCTACAGTAAGAGCGATCTTCACCTTCTTGGAGGTCAAGGCGTCGGTTTTGTATACAAAGCCTGCGTCCGCGTTGCCGGTCTCAACGTAGGAGAGCACCGCGCGTACGTCTTTACCAAAGACAAGCTTGCTTTGCAGTGTATCCCAAAGCTTCTTGGTAGTCAGGGATTGCTGTGCATATTGTCCAGCCGGTACGGATTCCGGTTGACCAACGGCCACTTTCTTGAAGGAAGGACCCGTAAGCAGGGAGATCGTATTAAGCTTCGCCTTCGAGTTCGCAGGAACGACGACGACCAGTTGATTCTTCAGCAGTTCTTTGTTTGTGGAGATGAGTCCGCCATCAACAAGAGCTTTCATTTGCTTGTCGCCCGCCGAGAAGAAAATATCAGCTGGAGCGCCCTGCTCGATTTGCTTCTGCAACGTGCCTGAAGCGGCATAGTTAAAGACCAGATCGATCGTAGGATGAGCCTTCTCGTATTGAACAGCAATTTTGTCCAGGCTGTCCTGCAGGCTCGCCGCCGCGGATACGATGATTTCCGTCTTGCCTGCGGCCTCTGCCTTACCGCTTGTTACCAGAGGTGTTGCAGCAAATACTGCCACCGCCATTACCGTTATTGCCAGCTTTTTTAACATTCTCCCATTCCTCCAGTGTATGTATTGATATGATTAGGAGATATTCTAGCATATCATCGCAAAATCTACCATATATTTTGTTATAATTCATATCATCGTGTTATATTTGAACAAATAACGTCAAAATAACTCGGTTTCTGTAAGGGAAGCAATGCTTACATACAAAAAGAAGGAAGTCCAAATAGGCCGGGGTGTTCGAAAAATTCATAGACGACAAAAATCCCCTTCAGCCTGCCGGCATCGGCATTGTTTAAGCCGAAGCGGCGGAACTGAAGGGTATTTGGAGAGATCTTAAATGGGCTAATTCTTCATCCGGGGATCGAGCACATCGCGCAGACCGTCCCCCATCAGATTGAAGCCGAGCACGGTCAGCATAATGGACAGGCCCGGAAAGACGACCGTCCAGGGCGCCTTTTGGATAAACTGGCGGGAATCGGACAGCATCTTGCCCCATTCAGGCTCCGGCGGCTGGGCGCCGAGCCCGAGAAAGCCGAGCGCCGCTGCTTCGATGATTGCGGTGGCGATGCCGAGCGTCCCCTGCACGATAATCGGCGTCAGACTGTTCGGCAGAATATGCGTAAGCAGAATGCGCGTGTTCTTCATGCCGATGGCCCGCGCCGCCGTAATGTACTCCTCCGACTTCAGGCTGAGCACCTTCGCGCGCACAAGCCGCCCGTAGGTCGGAATATTGACGATGGCGATGGCGTAAAGCGCATTTTGCAGCGACGGCCCGAGAATCGCCACGATGGCGATGGCCAGCAGAATGCTGGGAAACGCAAGCAGTATGTCGAACAGACGCGAGATGAGCATGTCGATCCATCTGCCGTAAAAGCCAGCGAGCACGCCGAGCAATGTGCCGACGATAATGGAGCCGATGACGGAGAAAAAGCCTACCCAAAGCGAAATGCGCGCGCCGTAGATGATGCGGGTGAACATGTCTCTGCCGAGGTCATCCGTACCGAACCAGTGAGCGGCGGACGGCGCCTTCAGCCGGTCCATCAGCACCTGTTCTTTGTAATCATAAGGGGCGATGAACGGCGCCAGCAGCGCGATCAAAATGAAGAACACGATAATGCCGAGCCCGAGCATCGCCGTTTTATTTTTGCGGAATGCCTTCCATGCGTCGCGCCAAGGGCCGGAGACCTTTTCGGCAGAAGCGGCTTCCGAATTGATGTTCAATGATGCCTGTGACAAAATGGTCCCTCCTTACTTGTATTGAATGCGCGGATCGATGGCGGCATACAGCAGATCCACAAGCAGATTGATGACAACAAAGATGAAAGCGATGATGAGAATTCCGGTCTGGATGACCGGATAATCGCGCGAGCTGATCGCTTCAAATATATACCGTCCCACGCCCGGCCAGGCGAAGATCGTCTCCGTCAGCACTGCTCCGCCGAGCAGCGCGCCCGTCTGAAGACCGACGACGGTCAGCACGGGAATGAGCGAATTTTTGAGGGCGTGCTTGTACACGACGATGAACTGTGACAGTCCTTTGGCTTTGGCCGTGCGGATATAGTCCGAATTCATAACCTCCAGCATGCTGGAGCGGGTCATCCGGGCGATAATCGCCATCGGAATTGTTCCGAGCGCGATGCTCGGGAGAATCAAATGCTTAATGACGGTCCAGAGCTGATCCCAGCGCCCCGCCAAAATGCTGTCGATGACATACAGATTGGTAATGCTCTCCACCGGGTCCCGCTGATCCATCCTCCCGATCGAAGGCAGCCAGTGAAGCTTTAACGCAAAAACAAGTTGTTCCATGAGGCCAAGCCAGAATATCGGCATGGACACTCCAATCAGCGCGATGATCATCGCGGTATAGTCGAACCATGAATTCTGTTTCCAGGCGCTTAAAATACCGGCATTCACGCCAACAAAGGTCGCGAACAGCATTGCGGCTGCCGTAAGCTCCAGCGTTGCCGCCAGGTAAGGCATGATTTCTTTGGCAATCGGCGTCTTGGTGCGAATCGAGGTCCCCAGATCGCCTTTCAGCAGATCGCCCATGTAATCAAAGTATTGCGAAATCCAGGGCTTGTCGAGACCGAGCTGGTCCCGCAGCGCCTGTTTGGACTGCTCTGTCGCCTTCTGGCCCAGAATGGTCTCCGCTGGATCTCCCGGAATGGCATGGATGATGGAAAATACAATAATCGTCATGCCGATCAGGACGGGAATCAGCACCATGACACGTTTTAATAAGTAGGAACTCAAGAACGGATC
>NZ_ASSD01000668.1 GCF_000520715.1 Paenibacillus zanthoxyli JH29 | reverse complement strand
GAATTCATTAAAGAAGCTTGAATAAGCTGAGTAACCAATAAAGCTGATACTTCCAACAATTAACTTTATGTTTTTGGTGCCGTCAACATTAAAAAGATCTGAAAGTACAACTGATTCAGAACAATATAAAAACAATGGCGAAACTGTATACACAGCAAAGAGTACGAAAGTGGAAGCAAAGTTGATTGAAACAGAAAACTCGAAGGTAGGCTTGATGTGTTGGATAGGTTATCAGACATATATAGTGATTTGGGGATGATGGATAATTTTATATGCAGGAGATTTCATTGAATGCCTGACTATTATTGAAGAAAACGATGACTTTCCCTTATTTCTGAAAGGTTATACCAACAATATAGGCTACATCATTATAGGAGTACGAATGGCTGATTAAAACGATTGGTCTTTATGCAACAAAAAACACTTTTAGTAACTGATGTGGAAATGGAGTTCCAGCATAAACTAGGGATAGCCCGTTCGACACTAGAGCTACCCCATTAAATTTGTCATTTGTATCATATTCTACACGCAACAAAAGAGTCTATTTTCAAGATTCGAATTTCTGTTGCAAGGATTGAGATAAAGCCAGTAAACGAGTTAATTCTTGATTGACTTCATTAGAAGAAGTAATAAGAGACTGAGTGGTAGCGTATAACTCTTGTACTGAAGCTACGCTTTCTTCTGTTACTGCTGATATATTCGTCATTTCATTGGAGATACCACTTGATTTCATTTCAACCTGAATAATGGATTGGTTCAGTTGATTTATAAGGGAACCCATTTCATTAATTGAATGATTGAGCGTTTGAAAACTGGAAATAGCGGATTCAGCTTTTGATATAGAAAGACTTATAGCGTGCTTTCCAACTTCAATTTGGGAGACAGACTCTTTACTATCTTCACGTATTATATTTAGAATTACACGGATTTCTTCTGTTGCATTATTGGTTTGGTTTGCTAATTTACGTATTTCATCTGCAACAACAGCAAATCCTCTTCCAGCTTCACCTGCTCTTGCGGCTTCAATTGAAGCATTTAGTGCTAAGAGATTTGTTTGGCTCGACACACCTTCGATCGTGGAAATAATACTATTAACCTTCTGCGAAGATTCATTTAGAGCAACAATGGTTTCAGTGGCGGTATTAATGGTTTGTGAAACGACTAAGATTTGTTCAGATAGGGACTCGATGCTTTGTTGATTGTCTTTTAACAATTGTTCAGTAACATTGGCTTTTTCTTTCATGTCATTAGATGATAATGATGTTTGCTGGATCATTTGATTGATGCCTTGCAAGTTGTTATCTATGTTGTTGACTGATTCGCTTTGAACTTCCAATCCCGTTGAAACTTCTTTAAAGGAAATTAGCATTTCAGAATTTGATTGAATGGCTCGTTCCGATTTTTTCGAGACATGAGACGATGTTTGTTGTAGATTTTTGGAGAGATCTTTTACACTCTCAAGAAGAATAAGCAACTTTTCTTGTCTTTGCGATTTTTCTAATTCCAATGCGTCTGTGTGTCTTTTCTTTGAGATAATTTGCAAAGACGTTGCCCCTGCTATGAGTATTAAAAAAATAGCATGGATAGACATCATTGAAAACGAATAATTGGATACCCCGAATACCAATCCGGGAATGAAAAAATAACCAATGAAGTGTTGCAAAGCAAAAAGTACGGTCATAATAATAATAAGCCTTAAATCTTCATAAAAAGCGACAATAGCTACGACCATAAAAATTGAAAAGTGAAATTCAATTAATCCGCCTGAACCTGCGATAATCGACATTGAAGCAAAAGTCATTGATAATGTTGTTAGAAGAGACACAAATCGATGTTCCTGTGCTTTTTTGTATTGTAAAAAAGCCAGAATGAAAAGGATGATCGGAATAAGAAATATTATATTCAGTGAAATAGAAGATGGAGTAGAATCGTTATTCATATTCATATGACTTGTTATCATCGAGGTATGCATAAAATGAAAGACTCTATGTAATAAGTGAACAATAAAACTTATTACAATTGCCCCGAGGGATAGACCAAGCATTAATCTGTTTTTATGTTGCAACATCCTCGCCGCCTTTTTTGGAAGATAATGGTACACCCCGTTGTCCTTGTACGGAGCGTTTCAACTCCCATGAGAATTAGATTCGCAGTTCCAGAAAAAAGCTACCTGAATAGGCTTTGTTAGATCCTAATGTTTGATATTTTGACCATCAGTAAACCGCTTTAATGAATGAACAGGCGGTTTACTGAGCTATCGTTTTTTCGTTAGTTAAACCAAAGACGATAACTTTTCTGCAGTAATTGCTGTATGCTTGTAACCTGTTTTAAGTTCATTGATCGATGCGAAATTGATTTGAACTTTACTATTAACTTCATCTGGACTTTACCTATGAATTCCCCCCTAGTATAGGATGAGACTCGTCTTCTTTTTTCTATAATTGATGTCGAAAAAAACTTGGTAGATTCATAATATGAAATAGTTATTGTATCTACTGTGACAAATATAACTTTTCAGTTTGAGCTTGTAAAGTGTACAAATTAAATGAACTTTACTTGAGTTTTTTACGAAAGTTTTCTGGACGGTCTGACGAACTTCCTGGACACTTTCGCCTCGTTATGAAGGGACTTATAACATTACAGGAATGGCAGATGTTTATTCATATCTATAAATCATGGAACAATTTCAAAAACAGTACCTTGGTTAAAATCAGCCACTTTCATAGACCCATAAACCCCTAAATATAGTCTGGTTTGATCCAGATTCGTTCCTAAACTGACATAATAAGCGGATTGAGACCCAAAATTATAATCGGTTTCTATAACGCTAAAATCATTTAGTTTACCATCTGTTCGTACCCTGGTGTAAGCTAAAACTCCTCTAACCGGAGGTTGAGATTCTTCATCCCGAGCTAGATCGGTAAACACGACGCTTCCCGATAATCCGGGGATTCTATTCCCCATATATGGCTGGACCCCAGTAAGTGCAGTTGCTCCAAACTTATCAGACCTGGGATTGTTTTCTCCTCCAAAGTTGAATTTGCAGAGCAGCCTCTTATTATCGATGTAAGAAAAGT